>JACIYH010000018.1 GCA_014360055.1 Bacillota bacterium
GGCCGCCTTGCCCGTGCCCCCGTACACGATCAGTTCGGCCGGTTTCTCCGCCACTTGCGGGTCCAGGTTGTTCATGAGCATGCGCAGGGCCGCTTCTTGCTGCCAGCCGCGGCAGGAGATGTCAGGCCCCCGCGGTGCGCGCACGACGGGCGCTTCTTGGGACACGATACTCCCCCCTTGACCTTGTCTGGCTGGTGGCAGCGGCGGCCTGCCCCGGGCGATCTGCTCAGCGGGTTTTCTCCGCCTGTACCACCAGGTAAAAGCCGATGCGCAGGTACTTCTGCCAGTTCTGGCTCTCCGCCAGCAGTTGGGGAGACGGGATCGGCTCCACCACGGCCGTCACCTGTAACCCCGCCTCCCAGGTGGCCTCCAGGTAATCCTGCAGGGGCCGGTGGAAGTGGGGGGTACTGCCGGGCAGGTTGGGATAGACCATCCAGTCCACTCGCTCCCGCTGGAAGTACCGGTCCACCTTCCAGTGCAGCTTGTCATGGTCGCTGCCCGATATCCGCAGGCGATCCCTGGGCTCCCAGGAGGCGCCCGGAGTGAAGAAACAGGGATGGGGAAGGCAGTACACCAGCCGCCCCTTCTTCTTGAGGACACGGGCCGCCTCCCGCAGGGCCAGCTGATGGTCGATACAATCGGAAAGGGAAAGGTACGCGGTGGCAGCGTCGAAGGTCTCCTTGCCGAACACGGACAGGTCGGTCATATCCCCCAGGCAATAGGTGATCCCCAGGGACCGGCGCGCCTCTTCTTCCTGGGCGAGGCCGATCATGGCCGGCGAGATGTCCACCCCCACCACGTCCGCCTCCCGCCGGGCCATCACCCGGCTGAAGTACCCCTCGCCGCAACCCAGGTCCAGGACGCGGCTTCCCCGGAGATTGCCCAGCAACCTCAGCATCACCGGGTCGAGCAGGCACTCCCGGTCGGCGTCCCGGCCTGAGCGCACCCACTCGGCCCACTCCGAAGCACAGCGGTCCCAGGCCTCCACCACCACATCGGGGGACACCTGCCGGCCCCGGGAGCGCGGCGGACGGGGCGCCGCCCTCTGGATGTCACGCACGTCGCCGGCCAACGCTTTCTCCTCCTGTCAGGGGAAGTATTCTCTGGTTCGTGGTCAGGGCCCTTTCCCCCTGCAGGTAAATGATACCTCGCCTCTCTCAGAACTCGATGCCCGCCCGTGCCGGCACCCCCTGCCGGTAGTGGTGCTTGATCTCCCGCACCTCGGAAACCATGTCCGCGCGGGCCTGTAACTCGGGGGGAGCATAGCGGCCGGTGAGCACGACATCCACGTCGGGGGGGCGGTCGTCCAGGAGGTCGAGGACGTCCTTCACCGAGAGGAGGCCGAAATCCACCGCCACGTTGACCTCGTCCAGCACCACCAGTTGATAGCGGCCGGAAAGCATGGCCCGCCGGGCCAGTTCCAGTCCCTGCCGCGCGAGCTCGCGGTCCTCGGGGGCCGGCTGGTTGCGGTCCACGAACTGGTCTCGGCCCGACTGCACCACCGTGAGCCAGTCGGCCAGGAATCTGCGGGCCGCCTCCGCTTCTCCATATGTGCGCTCAGGACCCTTCATGAACTGCACCACGTACACGGCTTCCCCGTGCCCGATGGCCCGCAGGGCCAGCCCGAAGGCGGCGGTGGTCTTCCCCTTGCCGTTGCCCGTGTAAACCAGGACCAGCCCCCGCCCCCGTGAGCTCCCCTCTCGCGCGGTGCGGGTCCGGGCGGCCACCTCGCCCTCCAGCTCGGCTGCCACCTCGACCTCTCTGCTCACCGGCATCCCCCCCACCCCATTTTGCCCGTACTGAGGTTATTGTAGCCTACCGAGGAAAGATGTGTCTATGCGCCGGCAGGAAAGCGCCCCCCGGGAGAGAATAGTTCCCATCAGTGGTGGCATATTCCACCAATCCGATGTGCCCGGGGGGCAGGGGAACGGCTCATGGGTGTGCCCGGGGGCGATGTGCTGGCCGTATTCGCCGCCCTGGCGGCGGCGGGCGTGGTGGGCTTCGCCATCGTCTCGTACCGCCGGCTGGCCCGGGAGGCGAGGGGGCTTCCCCCCGTCGTGAAGGGCAAACCGTGGCGGGAACTGACCTGGGAAGAGAAAATGGCCTTCGCCGCGCGCAAGCGGGCCTGGGAGATCTTCTTGGTGACCGTCTCGGCCCTGGCCTTTGTGGCAGGCGTGGTCTGGTCCTATGTAGAGTGGATGTCCGGTACCATCAGCTGGCAGGAGAGCCTGCTGGTCTCCTCGGCGGTGGTCACCGTCATCGCCCTCTGCGTCCTGGGCTCCGAGCTGGTGTGGCGGCGATAAGGGCGCCGTAAAGCGCCGGGGGCGGGCGTGTGCCCGGGGCGCTGCCTCGCCAGCGCCGGGGCGGGCGTGTGCCGGGGCGCTGCCTCCCCAGTGCCGGGGGCGGGGGTGTGCGCGGGGCGCTGGTTCGCCAGCGCCGCTGGCAGGTGCCTGCCGCCCCCGCCGGCGTCGCTCGCCTGGTCAACAGCAGCGGTCACCCGCGCATAGGTATGGTGCGGGTGACCTCAGCATGTTTCGACCGCGAAACTGGGTCCTGGCGGCGGAGTCCCCCGAAATCGTCATCGACGTGCGGGGCTGCCTGCTCACCTTCCTGCGCAGGGGTCGCTTCTACAAGGCATATCCCTGCGGTGTGGGGAAGCCTTCCACCCCCTCGCCCCGCGGCCATTGGCGCATCGTAGTCAAGGACCCCCATCCCACCTGGTCCGTCCTGGGGACACGCTGGATGGGGCTGGACGTCCCCTGGGGGAACTACGGCATCCACGGCACCAACGCACCCTGGAGCATCGGGCACTGGGTGTCCAACGGGTGCATCCGTATGTATAACCAGGATGTGGAAGAATTGTACGACCTGGCCCCCTTGGGCACGCCCGTGCGCATTGTCGGGCGCTATCCCGGAGAGCCAGGTACGTCCGGCTAGCTCGGCGGGGTGGTATGGGCGGGCTCTACCTTGTACCAGCCCCGCGCCTGCATGGCGTCGAACAGGGTCTTGGCGTAGTTCACCTGGTCGTCGTGGAGCGTGGCCATGGTCTGACGGACCTCATTGTTGGCCGACTCCAGGACGGCCTGGTGGTAGGTGCTGGACATGGACTTGATGGTGGACAGCAGGTCCCCTATCATGTCCCGGTCGCTCATTCCCCCCAGGGGCATCACATTCCCTCCTTCCCTCGTGACCTACTCAACCGAAATGGGACCGCCCGGCGTCGACCCGCACTACCCAGCCGCGCCGGGCGCCACCCCCTGCGCTTCGGGCAGAACCCGTCCGCCGGGGTCGGCCGCGGCCCGCAGCGGGAGTCAGGCGTGCGGCTGTGCTGACAGCAGGTCAGGCGGGCGGCGTGAACCCGCTCTGCTGCAGGAGGTTGCTCAGCGTCTGCACGTGCTCCTGGCACTGCTGCCCCAGGTTCTGCACGACCTGCCGCAACTGGGGGTCCTGCAACTGGTTGGCGAAAGTGTTGCACTTGGTCAGGCACAGCCGCTCGTGCTTCAGTTGCTCCTCAATGTAATGCTTCTCCAGGGCGCTCAATCTCGGCCCGCGCATCTGGGCGCTCACGTGACACACCCCCTTCTCACCCTTCTGGAGGTAGTGTCACCAGCACGCCACCCTTTATCCAGCGCCGCCCCCGGCCCCTCCCCACCGGGTGGCACCGCGGGCCCGTGGGCCCCTCTCCGTTGGCCTCTCTCCGGTGGCCCCCCCGTTGGACCTCCCGGGTGGCCTCCTATGCGTCGGCGGCCAGGGCGACGGCTGCCTCCAGGGCCAGCAGGTATCCCTGTGGGCCCAGTCCTGCTATCACGCCCCGGCAGGCACCGGCGGTCACCAGGGTGTGGCGCAGGGGCTCCCGGGCCCATAGGTTGCTCAGGTGCACCTCCACGCAGGGAATGGGTACCGACCGGATGGCATCGGCCACCGCCAGGCTATAGTGGGCGTAGGCCCCCGGGTTGATCACCAGGGCCCGCGCTTCCCGGCCTGCCCGGTGAATGGCCCGCACCAGTTCCCCCTCGCCGTCGTACTGGGCGCACAGGACCTCCACCCCCAACTCCCTTCCCCGCTCCACCAGCCTGGCACCGATCTCCTCCAGGGTGGTGGTCCCGTACACTTCGGGCTCCCTGCGGCCCAGTTCCCCCAGGTTGGGCCCGTGTAGCACCCAGATCTGCATTCCCCGCACCTCCCGCGCGCAGCCGATCCGGTCGCCACCGCTCTCCGCGCCACCTTCCCGGCAGTGCCCCCGCACCACTCCGGGCGCACTCCCCCGGGCAGCGGAGGCCACCCCGTACTGCCCCCGGAACGGCCGTCACCCCTCCAGGCTGCGCAATACTTCCCTGACCCGCCCGGGCTCCACCGGCACCCCCCACTTCACCCGCCCCGGCGCCTCGGGGAGGACGAAGCGCAGTTCTCCGTGACGCGCCTTCTTGTCCCAGGCCATCCGCCCGGCCACCCGGCCGGCCAGGCCCGGCGGGATGCCCACCGGCAGGCCCAGTTTCTCCAGCAGGACCCGCACCCGGCAGGCCAGTTCTTCGGCGCCGGCCAACCGGCAGGCTGCCAGCAGGCCCACGGCCACCGCCCGGCCATGGTCCCAGCCCGCCTCCCGTTCCAGGGCGTGCCCCACGGTGTGCCCCAGGTTGAGTAGCTGGCGGGGGCCCCGCTCCCGCTCATCCTCCTCCACCAGGCGGGCCTTCAGAGAAAGGCAGCGGCGGACCACCTCGCCCGTGGCCCCGGGGTCGCGGTTCAGCAGCGCCGCCACCCGGGCCTCCAGCAGCCCGAGGAAATCCTCCCCCTCCAGAAGGGCGTACTTGACCACCTCGGCCATGCCCGAACTCACCTGAGCGTCGGGCAGGCTGGCCAGCACCTCCACGTCCACGTGGATGCTGCGGGGCTGCCAGAAGGCCCCGGCCAGGTTCTTGCCCTGGGGCAGGTCGATGGCCACCTTGCCCCCCAGGGAGGCATCCACCTGGGCGAGCAGGGTGGTAGGCACCACCACCCACGGGATACCCCGCAGGTAGGTGGCGGCGGCGAATCCGGCCAGGTCGCTCACCGCCCCTCCCCCGATGGCCACCACCAGGGCCTCCCGGTCGACCCGCAGGCGCGCCCACGTCCGCCACAGGCGCTCCAGCCAGCGGGCCTGCTTGGCCCCCTCCCCGTCGGGCACCAGGGTGACATGAGCAGGCAGACCCCCTGCCCGCCACCGTTCCACCAGGCTCCGCCCGTAGAGGCAGTACGGCAGCGGGGAACTCACCACCAGCAGGGCCGAGGGAGGTTGGAAGCAGGAGAGTTCCAGGGTACCGGCGCGCACTTCCCCCCGGTGCCCCCGTACCAGGCAGGTCACACCGCCCGCCCGCACCTCCAGCCACCATGGGGACGCGGGAGGCACGGCCAGCGTCCCCGGTGCTGGCGGCTCGCCCGGCCCGGGGGGCATGGCCGGCGCGGGTGGCGCCGCCGGCACGCCCGCCGCGGACGGCCTGCGTAGCGCCGCCCGTACGGCCGGCGGCATCCCCAGCAGGTCCAGCAGGCGGTCCACCGCCTGCTCCGGGCTCAGGGAGGTAACGTCGAGGGAGGGACCCAGCCCGGCCGCCGCTGCCATGCGCCGGGAGAAGGCTTCCGTGGCCCGGTCCACGAATCCGGGTTCGGAGGGATGCGGCAGTCCGGCCCGGGGACAGGCGCGCAGCCTTTCCACCAGCAGGGCGGGGTCGGCCACCAGGGGCACCACCCGCCCCGTCCGCACCAGCCACTCGCGGACCTCGGCGTCCAGTACCGCCCCGCCGCCCAGTGCGGCCACGCACTTGCCCAGGTGGGTGAGCAGGGCCACCGCTTCTTTCTCCCGGCGCCGGAAGCCCGCTTCTCCCTCGCGCGTGAATATGGCGCGCACGCTCATCCCGGCACGCGCGGCCACCAGCTCATCGGCGTCCAGGAAAGGGATGCCCAGCCGTGAGGCGAGCAACCGCCCCACGGTCGTCTTCCCGACGCCGGTAGGACCCACCAGATAGATCCTCATCGCCCCATACCGGCCCTGATGTCTTGCAGCCGGTCTCCCCCGTAACGCTCGAGAAGGGCCCGGGCCAGTTCCCAGGCCACCGCCGCTTCCGCCACCACCGCCGCCGCGGGCACGGCGCACACGTCGGCCCGCTGGGCCGGTGCCCGGGTCGCCTCTCCGCTGACCAGGTCTACCGAGGGCAACCCCCCGGGCAGGGTGGGGATGGGTTTCATGGCCGCCCGCACGAGGAGGGGCTGGCCGTTGGTCACCCCGCCCTCCAGCCCGCCCGCGTGGTTGGTGGGGCGGGCGAGGCCGGGAAGGATGGGGTCGTGCACCCGTGAGCCGGGGAGGGAAGCGGCGGCGAACCCCAGGCCCACCTCCACCCCCTTGATGGCGGGGATGGACATCACCGCTCCTGCCAGGCGGCCGTCCAGTCGCCGGTCCGCCTGGGTGTAGCTGCCCAGCCCCGGGGGCAACCCCGCCGCCACCACGAGGAAGGTGCCCCCCAGGGTATCACCCTCTGCGCGGGCAAGCGCGATCTGCTCCTGCATGAGGGATGCCGCCTCCGGCCAGGGGCAGCGCACGGGAGAAGCCTCGGCCCGGGAGGCCAGGTCCTCCCAATCGGGGTCTGTGCCCTCCGGGCGTGGCACCTCCACTGCCACCGCACCGATGCCGGTGACCATGCTGAAGACGCGCACCCCCACTTCCTCCAGCAGCCGCCGGGCCACCGCCCCTGCCGCGCAACGCGCGGCCGTCTCCCGGGCACTGGCCCGCTCCTGAACGGGGCGCAAGTCAGCTGGGGAGTACTTTTGGAAGCCGGCCAGGTCGGCATGACCGGGGCGGGGGATGCGATAGGCTTCCGGCCCCGCCACCCGCGGGCCCGCCCGGTTGGGGATCAGTATGCCCAGGGGAGCCCCCGTGGTGAGTCCCCGGTCGAGGCCGCCCCACACCTGCACCTCTTCCCTTTCCACAGCCATGCGCTCGGAACGCCCGTAACCGGCCCGGCGCCGGGCCAGTTCCCGCTCAATGAAGGCCGGTTCCAGGGGTACCCCGGCGGGCACCCCATCAACGATCACCACCAATCCCGGCCCGTGCGAATCACCCGCGGTCAGGTACCGCAATCCTCGGCCCCCCTCTTCTTCGGCTGGCCAGCTTCTATGGAAGCGAAAAGGGCCTCCCGCATGGCCTCCACGGGGGCGGGGCGACCCGTCCACCTCTGGAACGCCGGCACCGCCTGCCACAGGAGCACGGACAGGCCGCTCACCACCCGCGCCCCCGCCTTCCGGGCACGCCTGAGGAACTCCGTCTCGGGCGGGTGGTAAACCAGTTCGCAGGCCACCGCATCCGGGGCCGGCACCGCCCCCGGGGGCAGAGGGCAATCGGCGGGCCCCTTCCCCATACCCAGGGGGGTGGCGTTCACCACCACCGACGCCTGCCCCACCAGCGCGGGGAGCGCACCGTTACCCCAGGGGACGTACTCCCCGCCCGCGCGCGCGGCCAGTTCCCGCCCGCGGCCCGCGTCCCGGTTTACGATGACCACGGGAAGCCCCATCTCCGCCAGGCAGAAGGCAGCGGCGGCCGCCGCCCCGCCCGCCCCGAACACGACCCCGGGACGCCCGCCCCGCGGCAGGGCACCCGCACCCACCGCTTCGGTGATGGCCAGCCTCAGGCCGGGCCAGTCCGTGTTGTCCGCCTCCCAGCCGTCCTCCCGAAAGGTGAGCGTGTTGGCCGCCCCCACCGCCTCCGCCCGGGGGGTCAGGTAGCGGCAATGGGCGACCACCTCCCGCTTCAGGGGCATGGTGACGTTGACGCCCACTGCCCCCCTGCCGGCCAGTTGCGCGAGCAGTTCGCCCGTCTCCCCGGGCGCGACCGGGAGGGCCTGGTAAGTCCAGTCCAGGCCGAGGGCCCGGAAGGCGGCGGCAAACATGGCCGGGGACAGGCTGTGGGACACCGGGTATCCGATGAGGAAGCACCTGGTACGCTCCACGCCCCTCACCCCCCTTGCGCCGGGCGGACGCCGGCACTACCGTCGTCGCCGTCACCGCCGCCGGAGACGCGGCCGCCCAGGGTGACCAGGTGCCCGAAGAAGTCCGGATAAGATACCGCCACCGCCTCGGCGCCCTCCAGTTCCACCGGCCCGGAGGCGCCCAGGGCTGCCACCGCCCAGGCCATGGCCAGCCGGTGATCGCCCAGCGAGGATACCCTTCCCCCGTGCAGAGGACTGGGGCCCTCGATCACCCAGCCGTCCGGGGTTTCGGCTATGTGGGCCCCCAGCGCCGAGAGCCCCCTCACCACCCCGGCAATGCGGTCGCTCTCTTTCACACGCAACTCGCCCGCCCCGCTTACCCTGGTGATCCCGCAGGCGGCACAGGCCGCCACCGCCAGCACCGGCAGTTCGTCGATGAGGCCCGGGATCTCGTGGGGCTCAATCTCCGTCCCCCGCAGGGCGGAGGCCCGAATCTCCAGGTCTCCCACCGGCTCGGGGCCCGTGCCGGCGCCGGGCGTCACCCGCACGGAAGCCCCCATACGGGAGAGCACGCGCAGGAAACCCGTGCGACCCGGATTCAGCCCCACCCCCCGCAGCACCACCTCGCTCCCGGGGACTACCGAGGCCGCCACCACCCAGAAGGCGGCGGCGGAAGGGTCACCCGGCACCCGCAATTCGAACGGACGGGGCCGGGCGGGACCGCGCACCCCGACCGCCCCCCCGCGGGTGGCTACCCCGATCCCGGCCAGGGGCAGCAGGCGCTCGGTGTGGTCGCGGGTGGGCAGGGGTTCCTGCACCCAGGTTTCCCCTTCGGCCAGCAGACCCGCCAGCAGCAGACATGACTTCACCTGGGCGCTGGCCACGGCCAGGGTGAACTCCTTCCCCACCAGGCGCGCGCCCCGGACGGCCAGCGGAGCCAGGTTCCCGTCCTGCCGGCCGTCGAGGCAGGCCCCCATTTCCCGCAGGGGGTGTACCACCCGGCCCATGGGCCGGCGCCGCAGGGAGTCATCTCCGTCCAGAACCCGGAACCCGGGCATCCCCGCCAGCACGCCCGCCAGGAGGCGCATGGTGGTGCCGGAATTGCCCAGGTCCAGCACCCCGGCAGGCTCCCCCCAGGCCGGGCCCGGACCCCTGACCACCAGAACGTCCTCCTCGCGCCGGGTCTCCACACCCATTTGCGCGAGCGCCTCCACCGTGCGGGCGCAGTCCTCACTGGGGGAATACCCGGTGATGCGGGACGTACCCTCGGCCAGGGCACCCAGGATGGCGGCGCGGTGGGAAACAGACTTATCCCCCGGCGGCCGCACGGTGCCCCGCAGGGGGCCCTCCGCCGGGTAGATGGTAACGCGGCTCACCGGCCATCCCCTCCTCCGCTGCTGGCGGGGGTCCGGTGCCCCGGGTCCACCAGCCTGCGTACGCGTTCGCCTTCCGCCAGCAGCGAGGGCAATTGGTCCGGCCGGGCGCGGATGGCCTCGAGCAGGAGGGAGAGATCCTGGAGGAAGAGCCCGGCCACCTCGGCCAGGGACGGGTTGCGCACCAGGATCTCCGCCCACAACCCGGGCGGCGAGAGCGCCACCCGGGTGGTGTCGCGGAACCCCGTGGAAGCCAGGGCGGTAGCGGGCACCCCCGCGGCCTCCATGGCCCCCAGCGTGCGGGCCAGCGCAACTGCCACCAGGTAGGGCAGGTGGCTGGCCGCCGCCACCAGCCGGTCGTGGTCCCGGGCCCCCACTCGGAGGGGGTGAGCACCCATCCCCTCCACCAGGGCAGCTAGTTCCTGCCAGGCACGTTCTCCCCTTTCGCCGCCCGGCAGGGGATCGCACAGCACGTAGGGCGCCCCGCGGAAAAGGCCCGGGCAGGCAGCGTCCAGGCCCGATCTCTCCTTTCCCGCCAGGGGGTGTCCGGGCACGTATACCACCTCATGCTCCTGGAGCATGGGCACCAATTCCTCCACCACCGTCCCCTTCACACTGCACACGTCCGTCAGGATGGCCCCCTGCTTCATGTGCGGCAGGCACCTGCCCGCCACGCCGGCCATCGCACCCGGTGGCACGGCCAGCACCACCAGGTCACACTCCCGCAACCAGCTGCCGGGGGCCGCCCATGCTGCTTCCACCAGCCCCCGGCGGCGGGCTCCCCGCCTGGCGCCGGCGAGCACGTCGCAACCGAGGACGACCCCCACCAGGGGACGCACCGCTCCCGCCCAGGAGCCTCCCACCAGCCCCAGGCCCACCACCGCCACCTTGCGGCGGCCCCAGGCGGAAAGCAGATCACCCGCGAAGGGGGGCTCCCCCGCGTCGCCGCCCTGGCCCGCAGCGCCCATCAGCTGGCCGCCTCCCGGGCGGTCACGCCCCGGGCACCCGCGTTGGCCAGGCCCCGTCCCAGGGCCTCCGCCACCGAGCGGCATTCCTCCACCAGGCGCCCGAACTGCTCGGGGGTCAGCGACTGCGATCCGTCGGAGCGGGCGGTGACCGGCGAGCCGTGCACCTCCACCAGGAGCCCGTCTGCGCCCGCAGCTATCGCTGCCCGGGCCATGGGGATGACCAGTTCGGCGCGCCCGGTGCCGTGGCTGGGATCGACCCACACGGGGAGGTGGGACAGCGACTTAACCACCGGAACGGCGCTCAGGTCCAGGGTGTTGCGGGTATAACCCTCGAAGGTGCGGATGCCGCGCTCGCAGAGGATCACGTTGGGATTGCCCCCGGCCAGGATGTATTCGGCGGCCAGCAGCCACTCCTCTATGGTGGCCATCATACCCCTCTTGAGCAACACGGGGCAGCGGGTGCGGCCCACCGCGCGCAGCAGCGGGTAGTTGAACATGTTGCGGGTGCCGATCTGGAGCATATCGGCGTAGGTCGCCACCACGGCCACCTGCTCGGGTGCCATCACCTCGGTGACCACGGGCAGCCCGGTTTCCCGGCGGGCGCGCGCCAGCATGAGCAGGCCCTCGTGTCCCAGACCCTGGAAGCTGTAGGGGGAGGTGCGGGGTTTGAAGGCGCCCCCCCGGAGCATGGCCGCGCCCGCACGTCCCACCGCCCGGGCCGTCTCCATGAGGCTGCCCTCGTCTTCGACGGCGCAGGGCCCCGCCGCAAGCACGATCTCCCTTCCTCCCACGGTGAGGCTGCCGCCCTCCCAGCGCACCGTCACGCGGGTACCCTCCGGTCGCGCCTCCCGGTGAGCGAGGCGGTAAGGCTTCATGACGCGCACCACCCGGTCCACCCCGGGTAAGGCTGCCAGGTCGTCGGGATCGATTTCTGCGGTGTTGCCCACCACTCCGATGACCGTGCACCTCTCGCCCCGGGAGATGTGGACTTGAAGCCCCCGCTCCCGCACCTGCCCGACCACACCCTCCGTCTGCTCCTCCGTCGCTGTCGGCAACATGACCACGATCACTGCATCGCCCCCCCTTCTGCTTCGGCCAGATCCGGACGCAGGCGGGCGGCTTCCCCCAGGTAAACGTGACGGATCTCCTGCGCGCCGCGCGTGGTGTTCCACAGGAGCAACACCCGCAGGCAGCGCGGCGGGTCACCCGCCCGCACGGGCTGGGCCAGTTCAAACAGCGGCACCCGGTCCCAGCCCATCTCCCGGGCGGCGGCGGCCGCTCGCACCTCAGACATCTCGGGGGGCAGACTGAAAAGCGCCGCCGCCAGGTCTTCCACCCGGATGTCGTTGGCCTGTACCAGGGCATGCAACAACTCGCGCACGGCTGCTGCCGCCCGCGTGCCGTCCTCGGGGATCACCGTCGCCCCCCTTATGCCCCGCAAGAAAACGCCTCGCCCCACGTCCGCCGTGACACCTCCCGGCGGCGTACGGAGGGCCACCTAACACAAAGCGCCCCACGGGGGGCGCAACGTGCTGTCTGCAGCCGGCCCTGCCGCCCTACCGTCCTACCGCCATATGGTCCCGGCCCGGTATGCTGCGCCTGGGAACCAGGCCGGGGAGGGGAACCTTCCGTCCTCCTTGGCTGGCATTATAGCAGGGAAGGCGCGTCTGGGGCAATACCTCGGCCCGGCCTCCCCCGCCCTCAGGCCGGCCCCCCGGGCCTCAGCCCCGGCCTCGGCCGCGGCGCCGCAGGATGTGCCCGGGTCGCGCCCCCGTGTGGAAACCTTCCTCCACTACCGGCACGCCGTTCACAAACACATACCGGATACCTTCGGGAAAGCGGTGGGGGTCATCGAAGGTAGCCCGGTCGGCAACGCGGGAGGGGTCGAACACGCACAGGTCGGCGGCGCAGCCGGGGGCGATCACCCCCCGGTCGGGCAATCCCAGCTTGCGGGCAGGCAGGTAAGTCATCTTGCGGATGGCACCCTCCAGGGTGAGCACACCCTCATCCCGGACGTACCTGCCCAGCACGCGGGGAAAGGTGCCGTAATAACGCGGGTGGGGCCGGCTGCCGGGGTCGGGCCCGTCCGGGCTGGCAGCCCGTCCGTCCGAGGCCACCATCACCTCGGGGTCCGCCAGTATGGCGCGCACATCGTCTTCCTGCATGGCGCGCGCCACCATCTTCACGTGGGCCCGCTCTTCCACCAGCAGGTCCAGCACCACGTCGGCGGGCTCCTTCCCCTTCAAGCCCCCGATCTCCTCCAGGGTGAGCCCCTGCAGGTGAGCGTTCCTCTGGCTGCCCACATGGGAGATGCGGATGTCCGCCCATTCCAGATCGAGGAGGGGCGCCTGCCACCCGGGATCGGCGGGCTCGCTCCCCTTCATCTGGGCCTTAACCTTTTCCCGCACGGCGGGCTGCGCGAGCAGGGCGGCCATGCGCTCCACACCTTGGGCGCGCACCCACGGCGGCACCAGATCCTGCAGACCGCTGCCGAAGGCGGTGTAGGGGTACTGGTCGGCGTCCACGGGCAAGCCTTCCTCTCGCAACCGGCGCAGGTAGGCCAGCCGCTCCCGCGCCCGGCCCCAACTCCGGCGGCCCTCCGCCTTCAGGTGGGAGATCTGCAGGGAAACGCCGGTTTCCCGCACCACCGTGACTACCTCGCGCACGGCTTCCTCCCAGAGGATGCCCTCGTCGCGCAGGTGCACGCTCAGGATGCCCCCCGCTTCGCGCACCAGGCGGGACAGGGCCACCAGCTCCCCGGTGGTGGTGAAGGCGTCCGGGACGTACGCCAGGCCCGTCGACATCCCGAAGGCCCCCCAGGCTAACTCACGGGAAAGCATTTGCCGCATGAGGTCGAGTTGTGCCTCGTCGGGTGGGCGCCCGGAGAAACCCATGACCGCCACGCGCAGGGTACCCTGCCCCACCAGCGCGGCCACGTTCACGGAAAGCCCCTGCCTTCCGAGCCAGTCCATGAACTGGGCCAGCGTGGCCCAGGGCAACTCCAGCGGGCCCCCCTTGACCACGATGGTGTTGCTCAGATAGTCGCGCAAGGCCCCCAGTTGCTCGGTCCGGGTAGGTGCCAGGGTAAACCCGCAATTCCCGACCTCTTCTGTGGTTACGCCCTGCCGCACCTTGCTGTCGGCCGTGGGCAGGTCGGGCAGGCTCAGGTCGGAGTGGGAGTGGATGTCTATGAACCCGGGGCAAACCACCATACCCTCTACAGGCAGCACGCGCCGCGCGGGACCCTCCACCTTCCCCTCGGCCGCGATTACACCCCCGCTGATCGCCACGTCGCCGGCGCGGCCGGGCCGGCCGGTGCCGTCGACCACCGTACCCCCGCGCAGGATAAGGTCGTACATTTGCCTGTCCTCCCGTCTTCGTCACTTACTGCTTCATGCGCGGATCCAGGGCGTCCCGCAGGGCGTCGCCGAACAGGTTGAACCCCAGCACGGTGAACAGTATGGCCAGCCCCGGGAAGATGGTAAGCCAGGGGGCCCGGTACATGAAGGTGCGGCCGGCATTCAGCATCGATCCCCAACTGGGCAGGGGGGGCTGGGCACCCAGGCTCAGGTAGCTGAGAGTGGACTCCACGATGATGGCGTCCGCCATCCCCAGCGTGGCCATGACGATGATGGGGGCAAGGGCATTGGGGACGAGGTGCCGAAACAGGATGCGCCACGAGGAGGCTCCCATGGCGCGGCCGGCCTCGGCAAACTCTTTCTCCCGCAAGCCCAGTATCTGGCCCCGCATGACGCGCGCATACGACGGCCAGGTCACAAGTCCCAGTGCGATCATGGCACTGGTGAGGCCCGGCCTGAGCACCGCCACCAGGGCGATGGCCAGCAGGATGGTGGGGAAAGACCAGGCGATGTCGATGAGGGCCACCACCAGGTGGTCGACCCAACCCCCCAGGTAACCGGCGGCGGCTCCCAGCAGGACCCCCAGGCTGGCCCCGATGCCCACCGCCACCGTGCCCACCGACAGGGAAATGCGGCTGCCGTACACAATGCGGCTGAGCACATCGCGCCCGAAGTCATCGGTGCCCAGCGGGTGGGCCAGCGAAGGCGGGTGCAGCACCAGATCCAGGTTTTGATCGGCGTAGTCATAAGGTGCCAGCCACGGCGCCGCCACGGCGGTCACCAGCAGGAGAAACACCAGGGCGGCACCGGCCAGGGCAGCCTTCCGCCGCAGAAGCTGCTTCCACACCCGACCGAGTTGCCCGTCGCTCGCCAATCTGGTTTCCGAGAGTTCGTCCATGGGATACCCTTACTACCTGTACTTGATGCGGGGGTCAGCCACCGCGTAGAAGATGTCGGCGAACAGGTTGCCCAGCATGACACTGAAGGCCAGGATGAGCAGCACACCCTGGACCACCGGATAATCCCTCGAAAGAATAGAGTTCACCAGCAGCCTGCCCATCCCGGGGCGGCTGAACACCATTTCCAGGGTGACGGCACCGCCCACGGTCCACCCCAGGCGCAGGCCCAGCAGGCTGATGATGGGGATCACCGCATTGCGCAGCGCATGCTTGTAAATCACCACCCGCTCCGCCAGCCCCTTCGACCGTGCCGTGCGCACGAAGTCCTGCCGGATCACCTCCAGCATGGCGGACCTGGTCATGCGGGCCACCAGGGCGGCGCCCCCCAGCCCCAGGGTGACCGCGGGCAGGACGTCGTGGGCCAGCGACCCGTGGCCGGAGATGGGAAACCACCCCAGCCGCAGCCCGAACACGTACATGAGTATGAGGCCAAGCCAGAAGGGGGGCACCGATACGAAGACCAGCGCCCCCACCATGCTGGCCTGATCGACCAGGGAGTTGGACCTCACCGCCGATACGATCCCCACGGGCACCCCGATCAGGTAGGAGAGGCCCAGGCCGGCCAGGGCCAGTCCCAGGGTGACGGCCAGCGCCTGGCCGACCAGGTCGGCCACCCGCTCTCCGAGCAGCAAGGAACGCCCCAGGTCACCGCGGCCGACCCGGGTCAGGAACAGCAAGTACTGCTCGTAGAGCGGGCGATCCAGGCCCAGGGATCTCCTGATGCGCTCGTATACTTCGGGGGGCGCGTTCTGCCCGGCGATGAGCAGGGCCGGATCGCCGGGAGCCAGGTGCATGAGCAGGAACACCACCAGCGTCACGCCCACCAATACCGGGAGTAGCAGGATGAGACGGCGTAAGAGATACTGGTGCAGCCGCGTCAGGCCCCCCGTTACGCCCGCGCGCTCACTTGAGCGTCACGTCGTTGAAGATGGTGTAGAGCGGGTGCATGCGGAAGTTGGCCACCTTGTCGGTGCGCACCGCCTGGACCTTCTCCGGGAACCAGATCGGGCACCACACCGCCTTACTGATCAGATACTCCTGGAGGGCCTTGTATCCCTGCTCCCTCGCCTCCATGGAGGGGGCGTACTCGGCCGCGTCGATCAACTCGTCGGTCTTCTTATCCACCCACCGGGAGTGGTTCGGGTAGGGGAACTGCGAGCCGTACAGGAACCACTGCAGGATGTCGGCGCTGGACCAGGAGTACTCCCTGATGAAGAGTTCCTGCTTGCCTTCCTTCAGGAAGGCCGCATAGCTGGCGTTGTCGTACTGGGTTATCTCGGTCTGGATCCCGATCTTGGCCAGGGCCGCCTGCACAGCTTCCGCCACGCGCACGTGCTCCGTCTTGTTGAGGGTGGCCAGGTTGCACTTGAACCCGTTGGGATACCCTGCTTCCGCCAGCAGCTTCCTGGCCGCTTCCGGGTCGTAGCGGTGAGCCTGCCGGTCCTCCACGTACTCGGGCAGGAGGGGTGGCAGGTAACCATAGGCCGGGGAGGCCACGCCGAAGAACACCGACTTGACGATGGCCTCGCGGTCGATGGCCAGGTTGATGGCCTGCCGCACCTTCACGTTGTTGAACGGCTTTTTGTCGGTGGCGAACGCCAGGTAACCCAGCCCGAAGTGCGGCTTGCGGAAAACCTCGACGTTGGGGAGCTTGCTGACGCGCTCGACGTCCTGGGGTGCCACTTCCAGGAGGAGATCCACGTTGCCGGCCTCAAACTCCATGAGGCGCGTGGCCGCATCCGGTATGATGCGGTACTTGATGTTCTTGATGTGGGCGGGACCCTTGTTCTGCACGAACTCCGGACCCCACTGGTGATCCGGGTTGGCCGTGACCAGCAGGTGATCCCCCGGCACCCACTCCACAAACCTGTACAGCCCCGTCCCCACCATCTGCTTGGTCCCGTACTCGTTGCTCCCGTCGGGACCGTATTTGCGGTACGCCTCCGGGCTGATAATCCCCGCGTAGGTGGTGCTCAGCTTGAAGAGGATGTTGGGGTAGGGATCTTTGAGGTGGAATGCGACGGTGTACTCGTCCGGGGTTTCGATGCGCGAGATGAACGCGTAGTCCGAAGCCGAAGGCGAGGCGTTCTTGGGGTCAAGGAGGGCCTCGAAAAACCACTTCACGGCCGCTGCGTTGAAGGGGGTGCCGTCGTGGAACTTCACGTCCTTACGCAGCTTGAACGTCCACACCTTACCGTCCGGGGACGATGTCCAGCTCTCCGCCAGGTGGGGCGTGTACTTGAGGTCGTAGTCCCGCTCCACCAGTCGATCCAACACCGTGTAATGGGCGTCAGTTGTCCAGGAAGTACGGATATGGTCGAGCGTTTCGCCTTCCCTGGCCAGGGCCACCACGATGGTATCCCGCGCAGGCTTTTCCGCTTCCGGTGCCGGCTGCTTTGCCCCGCCTGCGCACCCTGCCAGGACCAGGGCCACCACCAGAGCCGCCACCCCACACCAGGCCACAGCCCTGCCGACGTGGTTCCTTCTCATGAGCGGCATCCCTCCTCTGGACTGAGCGTACCTTCCCGTGCGACCCGAGAAAGCCCCGTCATGCTGCTACGCACTCTCGCCGACCCTCAGGGCAGGCTCTATCACCTCCCCAACCACGCCGTCCGCCAGTGCTGACGGGCACGGCCACCCGGCAGGTGGTGAACTGGTAATAACCTGTTACAACCGTAGTTACCTTCGCGACCGACCTGCCATTTTCCTCCCCGGTCCCACGGGAGCGTCACAGGCAGGCGCTGTGCCGGGGATAATAAGCCGTGGCGCGGAGAGGACGGCTTTGCCGCGCCTGTTGTGCACCGGCACAGGACGCGCGGACGCCCCGCCGGGAGGATGGGCAGCATGAGGCCAGCATGGGGAGTGGTGTGGTGAGCACGAAGGACCCTCAGGGATCACCGGCACCGGGCACCGCCATCCCGGTACGCGAAGTACCGGGAACTGGCCCCGGCCCCCAGCCGGCGACACCGGCTCCCGCCACCGCCCCCGCGCGCCCGGCCGGGGGGCGCCGACGGCGGGTACCCGACCGCCCGGCGCCGCCCCCCACGGCCGCCTGGGCGGAGGACGGTTCCGTGCCCGGCGTACCGAGCAACATCCACTGTTTGGTGGTGGTGGGGCAAATCGAGGGGCATATCCTCCTCCCCTCCCAAAACAAGACCACCAAGTACGAACACGTACTTCCCCAACTGGTGGCAGTCGAGCAGAGCGAGTCCATCGAGGGGCTGCTGGTCATCCTGAACACAGTGGGAGGCGACGTGGAAGCGGGTCTGGCCATCGCCGAGATGCTGGCCTCCATGAAGAAGCCCCGGGTTTCCCTGGTACTCGGCGGCGGGCATTCCATAGGGATGCCCCTCGCCATCGCCTGCAACCACTCCTTCATCGCCAGCACGGCCACCGTCACCGTGCACCCCATCCGCCTGAGCGGCATGATCATAGGGGTCCCCCAGACCTACGAATACCTGGAGAAGATGCAGGACCGGGTGGTCAGGTTCGTGGTCAGCCACTCCCGCATCACCGAGGAAAAATACCGGGAACTCATGTTCCGCACCGGTGAACTCGCCCGCGACATCGGCACGGTGCTGGTGGGCAGGGACGCCGTGGATGTCGGCCTCATCGACGAGGTGGGCGGTTTGCAGGAAGCCCTCGCCAAACTGGAGGAACTGATCGCGGAAGAAAGACGCCGCAGCGCGGCCCAGAAGCGGCGCGCCGCCGCAGAAAAGCGCCGGGCCGCCGCCGAGAAGCGCCGGGCTGCCGCCGAGAAGGCCGCCGCTGAAAAACACGCAGCGGCCGCGAAAGGCAAGACCCAGGAGCAATGGCCCTCGGGTCAGCCTGACGAACGGGAAGGTCACCCGGAGGTGGCCGGTGACAGTGAACCGGCCGGGGAGGGATAGGAGTCATGCTCTGGACCCCCATGGCCGAAGAGGCCGTCATGACGGACCCGCGCAGCTACGAGCGCGACATCATCGAGATCACGTACCACGGCAAGCGCCTGCTGGTGGAACCGGTTTCCGCCACCGAGGCGCGCGTGGTGCGCCTCATCTCAACCGACCCCGCCGATTTCCTGCGTCCCGACCTGCAGCCCGGCCGGGTGGTCCCCCTCTTCCGCTGAAGAGACGCCCCCGCCCCAAGGTGCAACTCCGGTAGGACCCTGCGCAAAGCCCGTGAGACGGGCCCGCGCACAGCCTGTGAGACGGGCCCGCGCATAGCCGACCGGCGGCCGGCCTACAATCTCGGTGGGCCCCCGGGACGGCCCAGCGGACAGGGGGGAGGGCGCAACGCGCACGCATGCCAACCCGCCCGCAGGAGGCACCGGTCCTTCCGTGTGGGCGGTGGCGGCCACCTACATGGGGACGGTGGTGGGCGCCGGTTTCGCCTCCGGGCAGGAGGTCCTCAGGTTCTTCAGCCACTTTGGTGGCCGTGGCACGGGCGGGGTCCTGTTGGCCGCAGTAATCCTCATGGCGGGCGGTGCCGGCATGTGCGAACTGGGGCGGCGCACCCGGGCCGCCTCCTTCGGCGACGCCCTCGTACATCTGGGCGGGCCCATGGTGGGGCGCCTGCTGGATGTCGCCATGGCCTTCCTGCTCTTCGGCGGCACGGTGGTTATGACGGCCGGAGCCGGGTCCCTGTTCCGCGAACACCTGGGACTGGCGGAAACGCTGGGTTCGGCGGTCCTGGTGGGGCTGGCGGTGGTGACAGTGGCCTTCGGCCTGCAGGGGGTGGTGGCCGCCAACCGGGTGGTGGTACCCCTGCTGGTCACCGCGGTGCTGACCGTGTCCCTGTCCGGCATCGTCGCCCGCGGGTTCGGCCACGGCTGGCGCTGGTGGCAACCGGGTGCAGCTGCCCACCCTTCCTGGGCGGTGGCCACAGTCCTGTACGCCTCCTACAACCTGTTCCTGTCCCTGGGGGTACTGGCCCCCCTGGGGGCGAGCACCGGCTCCGCCCGCACCGTGGCCCTCGGCGGCCTCCTCGGGGGAATGGGGCTGGGAGTGGCGGCCCTGGCCGTGCACCTCGCCATCCTGAGCAGCCTGCCCGCTTCCTCCGCCCTGGCCATCCCCATGCTGGAAGCCGCCGCTAACCTGCCCCCCTGGGCCCGGACCGGGTATGCCGTTATCCTGTTCGCTGAGATCTACACCACCGCAGTCGCCAACCTGTTCGCCCTGCAACGGCGCCTTGCCCCCCGGGCACGGGGAGCTGCGCCCCGCGCCCGCCGCGGCCCGGCCTCGGGTCCGCGCACGTCGGCCCCTGAGGTGAGCCCCCGGGCTGCCAGAGCCTCCCCGGGCGGAGGGGCGCGATGGTTGGGGGTAGGGGTGCTGGTCGGTCTGGGCCTGCTCGCCCTGGTGGCCAGCCGTTTGGGTTTCCCCCGCCTGGTGGTGACCGTCTATCCCCTGGCGGGGTACCTCGGTTTCCTGGTCCTCTTCGCTCTCCCCGTGGCCCTGTGGCGCACGCGGCGGTCATAAGCCGCGTGCCCGGTTGGCAAGCAGGGAAGCCCCCCGTGGCCCTGTGGCGCACCCGCGGGTTATAATGGGGCCGTTGCGAGGGGGGTGCGGACATGTCCCTCACCTGGGCCGCCATCCTGGGGGCGGTGCAGGGTCTCACCGAATTCCTTCCCGTTTCCAGTTCGGGCCACCTGGTGATCCTGCAGGGGCTCGCCGGCCTGAAGATGCCGGGGGTGACCTTCGAGATCGCCGTCCACCTGGGCACCCTGCTGGCGGTGCTCATCGCCCTGTGGAGGGACGTCAGGAGCCTGCTGGTCGGCCTGTGGCGCCCCTCCCCGGGGCGCAGGAGGGGCGGCCGGCAGGGTAGCGAGCGCCAGTTGCTGGCGGCTCTCCTGGTGGCCCTCGTGCCCACCGGGGTAATCGGCCTGGCCGGGAAGGACTTTTTCGTGAGGTTGTTCGACTCGCCCCGGGCGGCGGCCCTGGCCCTGCTCCTCACCGGCCTCATCCTGGTGGCGACGCCCGCCCTCTCGCGGGGGCACACCGGTCTCTTCCGGGTGAAGGGACGCCAGGCCCTGGCCGTGGGCAGCGCGCAGGGGCTTGCCATCGTCCCCGGGTTATCCCGCTCCGGCCTCACCATCGCCGCCGGCCTGGCCTGCGGGCTGGAGCCCGACGCCGCCGCCCGCTTTTCCTTCCTGCTCTCCATACCCGCCATCCTGGGTGCCGCAGGCGTGGACGCCCTCGATGCCCTGAAAGGCGGCCCCTCTCTCGCGCCCACGAACCTGCTGCCCGGCCCCCTGCTGGTGGGGGCGCTGACCGCCACCCTGGTGGGTGCGGTGAGCGTGCGCTGGATGCTGGACCTGGTGCGGCGGGGGCGGCTGCGGCCTTTCGCCTACTATTGCTGGGCAGTAGGGCTGCTCACCCTGGTCTTCACCTACCTGGGGCAGGTCTGACCGGACGCGCCCGGAGCACCTGTACCCGTCTGACCGGCGCGCCCCACCTGCACAGGTCTGACCGGGCGCGCCGGGAGCAGGGGCCCTTGCATCTGGATACAACTGGGATGGGAGCCTGCCGGTGGCAGGAATCGGCCGACGGACTGCGAACATATATTGGGGGGAACAGCTTGAGTCGCCGCGCGGTCAGCAAATCCCGCACCGGCAGGGGGAAGCCGGAGAAGCCCGAGGAAAGGCGGCGGGACGCCCTTTACTACGAACTGTGGGGGATAGCCTCCCTGGTGGCGGGGGGATTGGTGCTCCTGGCCCTCCAGGTCCCGTCTTCGGCGGGACCGGTGGGTATGTGGTGCAAGCGGGTCCTGCGCCTGCTGCTTGGCGATGCTTCCTACGGCCTGGGTGCGGCCCTGCTCGTGCTGGGTGCCGGCCTGGTGGGGCGCCACCGCGGATTTGCGGGGGCCAGGAGGTGGCTGGGTGCCACCGGGCTGCTCCTCCTGGGCGCGGCCGCCATCCACAGTTGGGCCGTGTCGGGGGGGCTTTTCACCGACGGGTGGGATGCCGCGCGCCGGGGCATGGGCGGCGGCATACTGGGCCGCGCCGTCTGGCTGGCCCTCACCCGGGCCTTCGGCAGCGCCGGTGCCTGGGTGGTGGGTTGCGCGGGTGCCCTGGCAAGCGCGCTGGCCCTCACCCACGCCACCGTGGCGGGTTGCCTGCGGCTGGCGGTGCGGGGTGGACGCCTGGTCCTGAGGGCCTGGAGATGGCTCGGGCGCGTGCTGCGCCGGCTCTTCTACGTGGAAGTGCCCACTGCGGTACCGGAACCGCTCGAGGATGAGGTGCCCGCCGCGCCGCCTCCCCGCGCAGCCGGCCCCACACCCCTCCCCACCACCGGTGCTCCCGCACCCACACCCGCGGGAGGGGGGCCGGTAACCACTCCGCGTCCGCCCGGAGCGCCGGGCGGTCAGGCCCTGACGGCCGGCCCCGCTACCCCTGCCGGGGCGGGCGCGCCCGCAGCGGTGGCCACGGGCGTGCCACCAGGCGTGGGCACGGGCACGCCGCCGCTGCTGGGCGCGGGCACTCCGCCGGCGACGGGCACGGGCGTGGCGGCGGTGGGCACGGGCACGCCGCCGGCGGTAGGGACGGCCACGACCCGGCGGCCCGGCAAGGGGCTGGACGACCGGCAGTTGACCATGGACTGGCAACTCTACCAGCTTCCCCCCCTCTCCCTGCTGGAAAAGGGGAAACGCGACCGGCTTCCCCGCACCGATCGCGAGATCGCCGACAAGGCCCGCCTGATCGAAGAGACACTGGCCTCCTTCGGCGTGCAGGCCAAGGTGGTGGAGGTCAGCCGCGGACCGGCCGTCACCCGGTTCGAGGTGCACCCCGGCCCCGGGGTCAAGGTCTCGCGCATCACGGCCCTCGCCGACGACATCGCCCTGTCTCTGGCGGCTGCAGACGTCCGTATCGAGCCCCGTATCCCGGGGAAGTCGGCGGTGGGGATCGAGGTCCCCAACCGCCAGGTGTCCATGGTCACCCTGCGGGACGTGCTGGAGACCCCCGAGTTCACGCAGAGCCCCTCGCCCCTCACCATCGCCCTTGGTAAGGACGTGGCGGGCAGACCGGTGGTACCCACGCTGGAGAACCTGCTCCACCTCCTCATCGCGGGGGCTACCGGGTCCGGCAAGAGCGTGTGCCTGAATGCCATCATCTCCAGCATCCTGTTCAAGGCCCGGCCCCATGAGGTGAAGTTCATCCTCGTCGACCCCAAAGTGGTGGAACTGAGCGTCTTTGACGGCATCCCCCACCTGCTGGCTCCCGTGGTGGGAGATCCCAAGAAGGCCGCGGGCGTGCTGCGCTGGGTGGTGGAGGAGATGGTGCAGCGCTGGCGGCTATTCGCCGACGCCGGGGTGCGGGACATCGGACGGTACAACCAGGCCGTAATCCGGGACGGCAGGCCCGGGTCTGCCCTGCCCTTCGTGGTGGTGGTGATCGACGAACTGGCCGACCTCATGACCGTGGCTCCGGTGGAACTGGAGGAAGCCGTGCAGCGCCTGGCCCAGATGGGCCGGGCCGCCGGCATCCACCTGGTGATGGCCACCCAGCGGCCCTCGGCAGACGTGGTGACGGGGACCATAAAGGCCAACATCCCTTCGCGGGTGGCCTTCGCGGTGGCATCCCAGGTGGACTCCCGCATCGTGCTGGACATGCCCGGGGCCGAACGCCTGGTGGGGCGCGGGGACATGCTGTTTCTGCCCATAGGCGCCTCCAAGCCCATCCGGGCTCAGGGCGCCTACATCTCCGAGGGTGAACTGGAGGCCCTCGTCCGCCACTGCTCCGGACAGGCCAGTCCGCGCTACGACGACCGCATCCTGCAGGTGGAGGCGGGCGAGGAAGGTGCGGAGATGGAGGACGACCTCTTCCCCCGGGCGGTGCGCGTGGTGGTGGAAGCCCGGCAGGCATCGGCGTCCCTGCTCCAGCGCCGGCTGAGGGTGGGGTACACCCGCGCCGCCCGCCTCATCGACATGATGGAGGCCCGTGGCTTCGTGAGCGCCTACGACGGCACCCGCCCGCGCGAGGTTTTCCTGACCATGGAAGAGTACCACCGCCTCTTCCCGCAAGACAGGGATTGAACCACGGACGGCGAACATTCCGGTATGCGTTACTTCTCTCTTCTCCGGCCGCGGGCCGCACGCGCGCCCGGTGCCGTCGGCGGCCTCGGCGGCGAGTTCCGCACTGTAGCGCTGGCCACCCTGGCTCTGGAGTTTGCCCTGGGAATTCAGCGCGGCGTGTACCCCAACTTTGTGGCGGAAGTGCTCGGTATCGCCCCCGACCAACTGGGGGCCGTGGAGAGTATCCGGGAGATACCGGGCCTGCTCACGGTGGTGCTGGGGGCGGCAGCGGTGTTCTTCCGGCAGTCCACTTTTACCGCCCTCACCCTGCTCGTCACCGCCCTCGGCCTGGGCCTCTACGCGCTCACCCACACCCTCTGGCAACTTGTTGTCGCCACCGTGGTGGTGTCCATCGGGTTCCACCTGTTTTATCCCCTGCAGTCAGCCATGGTGCTGCGCATCGCCACCCCGCAGGAAAGGGCCACCCGCCTGGGCCAGGTCAACTCGGTGACCGCAGCCGCCTCCCTCCTGGCCATGGGCACCGTCCTTTTCCTCACGCGGGGCCTGGGTTTCTGCAACTACCCGGCCTTCTTTGCCCTGGCCGCCGGAGCCTCCTGTGCCGGGGCACTGGTGCTCCTCTCCAGGCGGGGCAACGGTGGGGGACGTTTGCGCCGCCCTCTGGTGTTCCGCCGCGCCTACATGTCGTATTACCTGCTCACCTTCCTGGCCGGATCCCGCCGCCACATGTACATGACCTTCGCCGCCTTCGCCCTGGTCAAGATCTACCACACGCCCCTCACCGTGATGATGACGCTGCTGGCCATCTCCAACGTGGTGGCCATCCTCACCCGACCGCTGCTGGGGCGGCTCATCGACCGCTGGGGCGAACAGCGCAGCCTCATGCTCAACTACGCCCTGGTCGTCCCCCTCTTCCTGGCCTACGGCTTTCTCCCCTATCCGCGCATCCTCTACGGCGTTTACATTCTGGACAGCGCTCTGTTCGGATTCGAAATAGCGATCTCCAGCCACCTGGGCAAGATCGCCCGGCCGGAAGAACTGCCCTCCACCCTGGCGGCGGGAGGTACCGTCAACCACATCGCAGGAGTACTGGTCCCCTTCCTGGGGGGATTGCTCTGGGCGGCCTGGGGCCCCGGGGCAACCTTTCTGGGGGGTGCGCTGCTGGGGCTGGCTTCCCTGTGGTACAGCGGCGGCCTTTCGGCGGTGCAGGCCCGCAGCGCAGCCGGACTGGCCCCTTCCCCGCCCACAACCGCGCTGAGGAGGTGACACATGCCATGGCCGCCAAGCCGGACAACCTGACCGTGGCCCGCGCCGCCCTGCGCATGGCCATGTCGGCTTCACGTGAAGAAGAGAGCAGCCTCAAGCAGGCGGCGGCGGAAGTGGGCGTGCGCACGGTAGCCGTGGACTTCGGCGGCGAGTACTACGCCACCATCGCCAAGGCCGTGGAAAGGGCGCTCGTGGCCTCCAAACGGGAGGGAGTGATCCGCGACACGCACCTGCACCTGGGTGCGGTTGCGGGGGCCACCCGCGAGGCCATGGTGCAGCTGGGTTCCCGCGCAACCGGGCTCAACGTGGGCGGCAAGATCGCCGTCGCCAGAGGGGGCGAACATCTGGCGGTGGCGGTGTTCGCCGGGGTCGGGCTCCTCCACCTCGACGACGTGGCGGTGGGGCTGGCCCACCGCGCCATCCCCGAGTAGCGACTCAGGGGAGCCTGGCCTGATCGGGCTGGAGTGCTCCCCCTTCCTTCTCCTCGACGGCAACGGGCACGGGACGCAGGATGTTCCCCACCGCCATGGCCACTCCGACCAGCCGCTGCCTCTGCACGATGAGCAGACCCACCGTCAGCACCAGATACACGATGCTGAAGAACAGGTGCAGGTGGGGCGTGAACAACTGGCTGAGGAACAGCACCATCAGGGCCACCGCCGCGCCAACGGTGTAGTCCATCTTGGCCAGTACCGCGATGGCGAAGGCGCTCTGGGCCACGGTGAGCAGGACCTCCTGCACCTGGCGGTGGTCGAGCACCATGGCGTGTATGCTCCCGCTCGAGATGGCATAGCACAGGGGGAGCATGCCGATGAGCAGGGTCCACTGGTTGACCTTCGAGGATATCATGGCGCGCACGCCCAACTGGCCCCGGCCCTGCAGGGCAAACAGGGCCGCCACGATGAACTCGGGTGCCTCTGAAGCCAGGGGCGCCAGCCACTGTACCAGGAAGAACTCGTCGATGCCCAGCATGGTCCCGGTGTGGACCAGGCCCTCGGCGAAGGGTTCGGCGGACACGAGGATGGCCAGCGCCGCGTACAGGAACATGGCCACCGTGGCGGTGCGGCGGGACCTCCTCGCCAGTGTGGACAGCGCCTCGGCCGGACCGATCAACTCGGGCTCCTCTACCCCCTGCTTGGATGTGGCCCGGATATACATGACGAAGACGGCGATGAGGACGACGGTGTCCAGCAGGGAGAGGGTACCCTTGATGGGTAGCAGGAAACAGTAGACGGTGGCGATCACCAGGGCCCCCAACTCCACAGCGTCTTTCCTCTCAAAGTGGAGCACGGGCCGCTTCGTCTTCCACCAGTAAAGCAGGAGCACGCTGCTCCAGCCCAACCCGATGAGCAGCCGGTTGGCCCCCGTCATGTTGGCAGCCGCATACTGGGTGTAAGAGGGATCCTTGCCCGCCATCCAGGCGAAGTACATGTCCACCGAGTATTCGGGGAGCACCGCGATCAGGGCCAGGATGGCCACCGCCAGGGCGGCCGAGATCTCCAGCTGCGCGACCTCGGCGGCCCAGGAAAGCAGGAAGGCGGCACCCAGGATGGCCATCCCGGAAAGTGCCGCCGTCACCGGTGGGATGAAATGCAGGCCGAGCAACCGACACACCAGCCACGGAAGAGCCGCCAGCACTGCCAGGATGACCGGTAAGAACCTCTTCAAACCGTACACCTCCCCCGATAGTGGTGCCCCCCTACGCAGTAGTCCCAGCGGGCACATAACAAAAAAGCCTCCCGGGCGCAACCACGCCCGGAAGGTCTCGCCTCTTACCGCCGCGACCGGGATAAACTCCGTGCTGACGGCCGCGGCGCCCCGCTCCGCGGGGGGCTACTCCCCTTCTTCGCAATTGATACCACATTATGTACTCCACCGTCAAGGACCCAAAAGGGAACGCGCCCGGGCAAGGTCGGCTATGGTCGTCCCCTCCAGCACCTCCAGCAGGCGCGCCTGGGCGCGCGCCCACACCCCGCGCAGGGGACAGTGAGGCTGATTCTCACACACTCCCTCGCTCACCAGGCACCGTGTGACACCCAGGGGTCCCTCAAACATCTCGAGGACGTCGCGCACGGTAATGCTGGCGGGGTCCCGTATCAACGTCACCCCGCCCCGGCGACCCCGTGAGGCCTCGACCCACCCGGCCCGGCGCATGGGACCCAGCAACTGCACGACCAGGTTCTCAGGAATACCCTGGCGGCGGGCGATGTCCCGGGAGGGCACCCGTCGTCCCCCGTTCCCGTACAGCGCCAGGTCCACCAGGGCGGAAACGGCATACTCAGCCTTCCTGGTGACCAGCAACAGCCCGACCCCTCTTTCCTAACCTTCCCGGTCAAATAATAGCCCGCCCCCGGCTTCCCCGCAATCAGGGCGGTGGCGGGCCCCCACCAGCCGCGACGGGCCCATGCAGGCCTGCGCAGGCTGGGGCGAGCGGGGACCGGCCCCCATACCTGCCGGATGGACCCCGGCCTTCCGCTTGACAACCGACGCAGGGCAGATTTATAACTTAATTGGTTAGCATTTGCGGGGGGGCGATTGACCATGTCCGTGCGGTGCCCGGGACAGGATACCCGCTTCTGGAAACCCAGTGACGTCTTCGAAAAACCATGCCCGCATTGCGGTCACGTGCTGGAGTTCTGGAGGGACGACATCTCCGTCCGGTGCCGGCAGTGCGGCAACCGTGTCTTCAACCCCCGCTTCGACCCGGGCTGCGCAGCCTGGTGTGCCTACGCCGAACAGTGCGTGGCCGAGATTGCCCGGGGCCTGCCGCCGCGCCGCGAGCGGGAGGGATCCTCGTCACCGCCGGAGGGCGGACCTGGAGCGCTTGATAGTGGTAACGACAGGGAGGACGTAAAGTGAGAAGACTGATCGTCAAGATCGACGAGGAGAAGTGCGACGGTTGCGGGCTTTGCGTCCCCGCCTGCGCGGAGGGTGCCCTGCAGATCGTGGACGGCAAGGCCAGGCTGGTGGCCGACAACCTCTGTGACGGCCTGGGAGCGTGCCTCGGGCATTGCCCCAAGGGAGCGATCACCGTGGAAGAACGCGAGGCAGAGCCCTTCGCTGCTGCCCCCCGTGAGGTAGCACCGTTCGCTGCTCCCTCCCCCGCCCCCCACGAGGGCACGGCTTCGCCAGAGCCACCGCTTCCATGTGGCTGCCCGGCGTCGGCGCTGGAGGAGCAGACACTGCCGTCGCTGGGAAACTGGCCGGTGCAGATCCGCCTGGTACCGCCCGGCGCATCTTTCCTGAAGAACGCCCACCTGGTGGTGGCCGCCGATTGCACGGCCTTCGCCTGCCCCGATTTCCACCGGCGCTTCCTCCCCGGCCGCGCCCTGCTGGTGGGCTGCCCCAAGCTGGACGACGCCCGGGCCTACATCGACAGGCTGGCTGCCATGATCTCCACGGCCGGGCCGCGGGCGATCACCGTGGTCCACATGGAAGTGCCGTGCTGCTACGGCATGACGTACGTAGTACAACAGGCCCTGGCGCGGGCGGGTGCCACCCTCCCCGTAGACGACGTCGTCATCACCCCAGCCGGCGAGGTCAGGACATAGGAACCTGACGGAGGATCTTGCCTTCGATCCGGCTGAAGATCTCGGGGAGGCTGCGCCCCGTAATGGTGAGGCCGTGGTTCTTGAGCCCGACCACCGCGCAGGCGGGATCGGGGCTCCTGTTCACCAGATCGGCCACGGCGCTGGCCAGTTCGTAGGTGCCGCAGGGGTAGTTCACCTCGGTCGAGGGGACACCCTCCATCCAGGCGTGCACGTGGACGATGGCCTTCACCTCGGGATGGGTGGTGTAAATCATCCAGTGCTCGATGGCATCGACGGACACGCGGCGGGGTTCCACGTGGGGGGGTACACTCAGAATCATGGCGTTCTTCTCCGGGTCGTACCCGGTCACCAGGAGGATGTCGCGCCCGATGGTTTCCAGTCGGGCCTTGTTCACCCCGCTGGCAGACATCCAGTAGCTGCGCGGCCCGTGGCGGGCGCTCAGGTTGCCGTAGCTGAGGCCCCCGATGCCGTAGAGGTGCTGCACGTGCCGGAAGTCCCGCTCGGAGAGGATCTCCTGGATGGGGAAGGGCGCCGGCAGGAGGTCGAGTTCCTCCAGCTTCTTACTCGCCCAGCGCAGTTGCTCGGTGACCTCGTCTCCTTCCCACAGTTCCCGGGGCAGGTCAGGGACGAACTCGTTGCGGATGACCAGGCGCGAGGAGGCCAGCGGAGCGAGCCTTTCATACATACGCGCGAAGTAGGCCTCATCGCCGGGCTCCACCGCCAGCGTGTAGTACCCGCGCTCCAGGGTGACGAAGTAGGTCTCCCGTATGGCCCGCTCATCCCCGACCAGGAAGATGAGCAGGTTGGAGAGCGACTTGACCAGCAACGGGTAGGCCGTGCGCAGGATGTCGTCCGGCCGCTCGGGCACCTGGATCACCGAGACCACGAAGGTGGCCTGGGACCGGCGCCGGTGGGGCTCCGGTTTGTCCGCCCCGGTGAAGTTAAGCACCAGGCGTACATCCTCGGTACCCGGGTCCACCGGTCGGTATCCGTGCTGGCGCAGTACGTCCTCCAGCCCGTCCGCCAGCCACTGCAGCGCGGGCGTGTTCCTCTCCCCCGTGAAGGCGAAATTCACGAGTCCACCTCCTTGAGAAGTTCACCGACCAATTCCCTTATCCCGTCCCGGACCCGCCGGAACACTGCCATGATCTCCTCCTCCGTCCCCTCCGCCCGGGCCGGGTCGGGAAGGGCCCAGTGCAGGCGGCGGACGTGGGGCGGCGTGACCGGGCAGCGGTCGCGGGCGTCACCACACAGAGTAACCACCAGATCTGCGGAGCGCAAGAGTTCGGGGTCGATGGGCTTGGAAGACTGCCCCGAAATGTCGATCCCCACTTCCTTCATGACCTCCACCGCCCGGGGGTTGACTCCGGCAGGCTCCAGGCCGGCGCTGTGCACCTCCCACTTTTCGCCGCCCAGGTGGCGGGCGAACCCCTCTGCCATCTGACTGCGGACGGAGTTGCCCGTGCACAGGAACATCACGCGCTTCTTCACTGCCACTTGCGTCCCGCCCCTCCGTGCCATCCTGCCAGCGTCGGGGCTACTACCTTAGGCTGCCTGACAATCTACGCCCACCACCCCCGCAATTCCTGCCATGGCACCGCCTCAATTCCTACCGTGCTGCCCCCGCAATTCCTGCCATGGCACCCCCGACAGCCCCGCAGGTAGCAGCTCGGTGCTGTCGCGGCAAGACGGTGTGCCTGGCAACCCTGCCGGGGCAGCCGGCGCATAAACCGGCGCCTCCGGGAAAGATTAACACACGGTATCACCACGGGAAAGGAAGGTGGGGAAATGCCAACCCAGAGGGAACTCACGGAACTGAGCGAGATGATCAGGGAGCAGCAGGACGCGGCCCGGAAGCTGACCATCCTGTCGGATCAGTGCCAGGACTCGCGCCTGCGCAGCATGATCGACAGCCATTCCAACCGCTTCCGCAACAACGTCCGTAAGCTGGAGGGGCACCTGGGCGTGCACGGGCGCCTGGGCGGCACCGACGTCGAGGTCGGCACGATCGGTGGCCAGGTCGCCCGCGAGTTCGGCGGTCGCACCGCCGAGCGCATCTTCTCCGACCGGGACATCGCCAGCGACTGCCTCAAGGACTGCAAGTACTTCGCCACCCGGGCCACCATGGCGGCCGGCGAGGCGTCCAACCCCAACCTGCGTAACGACCTCCTCTCCCAGGCCTCCGAGCACCTCGGCATGGCCTACGAGCTCTACAAGTTCATGGAGGACAAGGGCTGGTACAAGCACCCCGCGGCCCGGCCCGAGGACGTTAGCTCGGTTACCCAGTGGCTGCAGGGCACTGCGCCCCGCGCCTGACCTGCCGGTGCCCACGCGCCGCGCCAGCGCGGGCGGCCTGACCTGAGGGTACTACGTCCGGGCCTGACAGTCTGAGCGGCCGGGTCCCAGCGCGCACGACTGAAAGAGCGGCAGCAACGTCTGCCGCTCTTTGTCATGCCATGCCGCACCCCCGGTAAGCTGGTATAATAGCGGCGGGGGCGGCGTCGTGGACGTGCCCCTGGAGGCCCGATCGTGAGTGGTTTGACGAGAGTTTACCTGGCGAGGCACGGGCGTACGGCCTGGAACCGGGAAGAAATTTTCCGGGGGCGGACGGACGTCCCGCTGGACGACCTCGGGCGGGAGCAGGCCCGCGCGCTGGGGAAGCACCTGGCGCGAACCGGCATCGGAATCATCGTTTCCAGCCCCCTCGCGCGGGCCCTGGAGACCGCCCGCATCGCCTGCGCCTGCTGGGATGGCGACGACCCCCGGGTGGACGCCGCCTTCACCGACCTCAGCTTCGGAGAATGGGAGGGCCTGTCCCGGGGGGAAGTCGAGGAGCGCTATCCCGACCTGTACCGGAGGTGGGCCACCGATCCCGCGTCCGTCACCTTCCCGGGCGGTGAATCCCTCGCCCGGGTCGAGGAGCGGGCCTGGCCGGCCCTGCAACGCCTGGCGGAAGCGCACGCCGGCGAAGCGGTGCTGGTGGTCACCCACCGGGTGGTATGCAAAGTGCTGCTGGCCCAAGCGCTGGGCGCAGGGCCGCAGGCGTTCTGGCGCATCCGCCAGGACACGGCCTGCCTGAACGTGCTGGAGTGGCGGGGCAACCGGGTGGAAGTCGTGACGATAAACGACACCTGTCACCTCCGCTCCCTGGAGGCGGACCGCACCGACTTCTAGCACGCCTCCGTGCACGCACCTGACCGCACCGACTTCTCTCCCTGGAAGCGCCCCACCGCACCGAGTTCTGACACCCCTCCCTGGAAGCGCCCCACTGCACCGAGTTCTGACACCCCTCCCTGGAAGCGCCCGACCGCACCGACTCTTGCCCCCCCTCATAAGCTGGACGGGGGGGTATCGTTGTCCCTGTATGCGCGAACCAGCAACAGCCGGGGGGCGGACTCCGCCCACCCGGCTGATCGCTTCCTGGGCCTGGGGCAGGTGGTCCTCCTGGTGATGGGAGGGACCATAGGCGCCGACGTGTACGTGGCGTCGGCCCTGGGGGCTCACCTGGGCTCGTCTGGCCTGTTCGTCTGGGCGGCGGGGGCCGTGATGGCCATGGCGGTGATCATGGCCTTCGCCGTCTGCGCCCTGGTGGTCCCGGATACGGGGGGACCGTACCTGTACGCCCGCCGGGCCTTCGGGCCCCTGGCCGGTTTCCTGGCGGGGTGGGCCGTGCTGGCGGCTCAGTGGGCGGCCCTGGTAGCCCTCCCGGTGGCTTTTTCGGGGTACCTGCAGACCATCGTGGGCCAACATGCCTGGCTACCCTGGTACGGGGCAGCCACCAGGGTCATGTTCCTGGCGGCCGTGGCACTGGCGGTCTGCCACGGACCGCGGCTCACCGCGCTCATCAACGACATCCTCACCGTGGCCCGGCTGGTGCCCCTGCTGCTGGTACTTGTAGCAGGCCTCACCTGGGCCGCCCTGCACCCGACCCAGGCCCTCGACCACCTCTCCCCCCTGCGGCCTCCCCCCCTGCGGGCGGGATGTGCCATGCTGGTCCCGGTGTTCTGGGCGTACGCCGGCTTCGAGGTGGGCAGCATCCCCGCCGGCCAGGTAAAAGAGCCACGCCGCACCATCCCCCTGGGCCTCATTCTGGGCATGGCCGCCGCCTCGGCCATCTACCTGGTCGTCAACTTCACCACCGCACTGGTGGTGCCCCCATCGGAACTGGTGGTCAGCCCCGCCCCCCTCATGTCATGCGCCCGCGGGGTGGCCGCCGGTCTTCTCCCCTTCTGGCCACAGGCCCCCGGCGCAGCGGAACTGCTTCTCGGCATCGGGGTGCTGGTGTCCATCCTGGGCACGGCCACCGCGGTCGCCTTCGCCGTCACCTATCTGGTGGCTGCCATGGCCTCGGCCCGACTGTTGCCCCCCGCTCTCGGGCGCGTCCATCCCCGCCTGGGCACCCCCGTAACCGCCCTGCTCGTCCTCACCGTCCCCGCCGCCCTGGCCAGCATGGCCAGCGGCCTGCTGTCCATCGTGAGCACGGCCGTAGTGTGCTCCGCCTTCGCTTACCTGGCCACCGCCCTGGCGGCCTGGCGATTGAATCCCACCCTCGCCGGTCGGCTCCTGGCTGCACTGGCCACAGCCGCGTGCCTGATCCTGCTTTCCCTGACCGAACTGGGGGTCCTCGCCGCTGGTGCGGGGTTGCTGGCCCTGGGCGGGCTCCTCTACGCCCTGCGTCGCCACCTCCCCGCTCCCGCTCCCGGGGTATGGGTGGAAACCTTCACCCCCCTGGTGGCCCTCGCCCCCGAGATGGGGGCAGCCCGCACCCCCGCCATGGGGGTACTCCGCGCCCCCGCCATAGGGACAGCCCACGCCCCCGCCACCCCGGGCTTCGTGACCCCAGGTCTCATAGCTCCCCCATCCTGGCAGACCAGATTCTGGCAGACGAGGTTCGTCCCCGCCGCAGCATCCTTCTTCTCGCGGCTCCGTCCCCTCCCTCGCCCCCGTCGGCGCCTCCGTATCCCGGGGTAGGCACCACAATCCAGGCGAACATCCGGGCGTGGGCGCCACGATCCGCGGGGAGATCCGGGCGCAGGCACCCCGGTCCGGGGGGCAATCGGGGCGTGGGCGCCACGATCCGTGGGGAGATCCGGGCGCAGGCGCCCCGGTCCGGGGGGCAATCGGGGCGTGGGCGCCACGATCGGGGGAAAGACCGGGGCGTGGGCGCCACGATCTGGGGGGCAATCGGGGCGTGGGCGCCACGATCCGCGGGGCAATTGTGGCGTGGGCGCCACGATCGGGGGAGAGACCAGGGCGTGGGCGCGCCCCAATCCGGCGGACATCCCCGCGTGGTGAGGCGGGTGCGGGCGAGGCGTGCAGTGGCAGGGGATTCCTTCCGCAGGTGTAGGGCGAGGCGGAGGGCGGATGGTGGGGAGGTTGCGGATGGTGAGGCGGATGGTGGGGAGGGCGGATGGTGGGGAGGTTGACAAGGTCGGGCTGGCACCTTAGCATGGCATGGGAGTCCATTCCGGGAGCGGGCGGGGAGGTTCGCCATGCGAGTTGGGGTCCTGCGTTGGTCTGTGCTGGTGCTGGCAGTAGCGACGGTGGTTTCCCTTACCGTGGGGCCGGGGTGCTTCCGCCGCCAGACACGGGAGCCCGTCCCGCCCCCGCAGCCCGGTCCCGCCCCGGAAACCACGCCGGCCGAGGAGAAACGCGCGTGGCCGGTGCTTCAACCCGGGCTGAAACTCATCTACCGGGACGAGAAGACGGGTCAGGAAACGTGGAGCGAGCAGTGCGCTGCCAGCACCCTGGACGACAAGGAGGTCATCCCCGTGGTCACGGAGGACGGCGAATACGTGTCCTACGTGGCCGAGCAGGACGGCTGGCTGGTGGAGGTGGGAGCGCGCGACCCCAACGGCCGGAGCGCCTGGCCGGAGCCCCTCCGCTGCTACCCCCTTGAGCCCGCCGTGGGGATGAAGTGGGAAAGCGAGGAAGAGGGTGGCATCCTCCGTCACGAGATCGAGGCTATCGAGGAGATCTCGGTCCCGGCGGGTGAGTTCCGGACTGCCCGCGTGGTGATCAAGGTGGTAGATCCGGCCTCGGGGAAAGAAGAGGCCGGGTCAGAACAGCGCTTCTGGTACGACGTCGAGACGGGCATCGTGGTCAAGAACGGGGACCTGGTTCTCATCAAACAGGAGCAGGTGGAACCGCGCCCGGATCCGGGCCTGCCGCACTGATGCTCCGCTCCACCCACCGGGCCCGCCCCGCTGATCCCTTGCCTCACCCGCCGAGGCTGCCGGACTGATCCCGCACCTCACCCACGGGGTCCGTGGGCACGGCCGGGCAGAATCGGGGGGACGGGGGGCCAACCAGGAAGGATTGGCGCGCGGCGGGGCGAAACTTCTGGAGTAATTCGATGGGCGAAGGATCGCCCGCGGCGCCAGGGAGGTGCCCCGGCCCTGTCCAGCGCATCCCCAAAATCGGGCAGCACATCCGCGCCGCCGGGGTCCGTCCGGGGGGAGGGCACGCCGGCGGAGCAAGCGCGGCCGGCGGTCGTGTCGGCGGAGCAAGCGCGGCCGGCGGTCGTGTCGGCGGAGCAAGCGCCACCTGGGGTCACGCCGGAGGAGCAAGTGCGGGCTCCCGTCGCGCAGGCGGAGCAAGTGCGGCCCCCGGTCGTGCAGGCCCAGGCAGCGGCGGCGGGGACGCCCGGGCGGTGGCGGGCGCTGGTTGCCCTGCTGGCGGGGTCCATCATGGGTCCCATCGACGCCAGCATCGTGAACATCAACCTCCCCGTCATCGCCGCCGACCTGGGGGCGACACCGGACCGGGTGGGCTGGGTGTCCATGGCTTACCTCCTGGTGCTGGGTACCCTGCTGTTGCCCTTCGGCCGCCTGGGCGACATCCTCGGGCTGAAACGCGTCTACCTGGCCGGGCTCCTCACTTTCGTCGCTACCTCGGCCACCTGTACCCTGGCGTGGACCCTGGGAACCCTGATCTCCTTCCGGGCCCTCCAGGCGCTGGGGGCCGGCATGACCATGGCCATGGCCCCGGCCATCATCACCGCCCTTTTCCCTCCGCAGGAGCGCGGGCGAGCCCTGGGTCTCAATGGCATGACCGTAGCCCTGGGCCTCAGCCTGGGGCCCACCCTGGGAGGATGGCTGGCAGACGCCTTCGGCTGGCGGTCCATCTTCCTGGTCAACGTACCGGTGGGCCTGGTCGCCTACTTCCTCTGCCGACGGATGCTACCCCCGCTCCATCCGCGTGAAGCCAGCCGCTCCTTCGATGCCGCCGGGGCCCTGCTGGCGTGCGTCAGCCTCTCGTGCCTGCTGGTATCCGCCACCCGGGGTCCCGCGGGCGGCCAGCCTCTCCCGTTCCTGGCCCTGGGCGCGGTCGGCGTCGCCCTGGCCGCTCTCTTCATCCGGGTGGAAAAGAGCGCAGACCACCCCATGCTCGACCTTTCCCTATTTGGGAACCGCATCTTCTCGGCGGGCGTCGGGGTGGCCTGGCTGAACTTCATCACCCAGTACGTGATCGTGTTCGTGACCCCTTTCTACCTGCAGCAGGTGGCGGGCCTGCGCCCGGGACACGCCGGCACCATCATGACCGCCTTCCCCCTGACGATACTGGTGGTGGCTCCCCTGGCCGGAGCCCTCTCCGACCGGGTGGGACACCGCTGGCCCGCTCTGGTGGGCCTCACCCTGTGCGGGGTGGGGGCCGCTGCCATGCTCGGCCTGGAACCCTACGGCGGCGGTGCCGTGGCATGGCGACTTTCCCTTTTCGGACTGGGGACGGGACTCTTTCAATCCCCCAACAACAGCGCCATCATGGGCGCCGTTCCCCGTTCCCGCCTGGGCGTGGCAGGCGGCACCCTGGCGACCGCTCGCAACGTGGGGATGACCTTCGGCATCGCCCTGGCCAGCACTGTCCTGGCGGTGCGACACCCCGTCCACGCGGCGGCGGGCGTCCCCCAGCCCTTCTTTGCAGCCGTGCGGGATGCCTGGCTCGCCGCCGCCGGGGTGGCCCTGATCGCCATCCTCCTGCAGTTCTGCCTGGTCTCCGTCCCCCTCGCCGGCCTGTGCCCGCACCGCGGGACAGGCATCTCGGGGACCTCTGGGGGAGGGGTGCACACCCGGGGCACTCTGAAGAAGGAGAGACACGAGCGTTGAGAACCAGCGAAGCAAAGCCGGCTACGAGACCGGCTACGAGACCGGCCCTGTGGACGCGCGACTTCATCCTGGCGAGCCTGGCTAACCTGGCGGTGTTCACCGGCTTTCAGATGCTCATGCCCACCATGCCGGTCTACGTCGAATTCCTCGGGGGACGGGAGACCATCATGGGCGTAGTCACCGGCCTCTTCACCCTCTCCGCAGTGGGCGTCCGTCCCGTCGTGGGATGGGCGCTGGACGCGCTGGGGCGCAAGGCAGTGTTCCTCTTCGGACTGGCCGTTTTCGTGGTGTCGGCCCTGTCGTACGCCTGGGCCCCCTCCATCGCCGTCCTCCTGGCCATCCGCGTGTTCCACGGCCTGGGATGGGGCTGCTCCACCACGGCAGCCGGAACTATCGCTGCCGACGTCATCCCCAGGGAGCGCCTGGGCGAGGGCATGGGATTCTTCGGTCTGGCCGGTACCATCGCCATGGCGGTGGCCCCCGCCCTGGGCCTGTTCATCATCCACCAGTCGGGTTTCACGGCACTCTTCGCCACCTCGGCGTCCCTGGCCCTGGCCGCGCTTGCCCTGGCCGCCGCCATCCGGTACGACCGCTACCGCCTCCTGCCGGCATCGCCGGGAACGAACCCCGCCACAGGGCCGGCCGGGGGATCAGCAGGGGAACTGGCCGAGGGATCACGAGGAGGGCCGGGCGCGCCGCCTGCGACAACACCGGTGGGCGGCGGCACACGGGCAGCGGGGTTGGCGGCGAGGGCGGCCTTCCTGGAGCCCCGGGCGGTGCGGCCGGGCGTGGTGATGCTGCTCTGCAACACCACGTACGGCACCATCGTCACCTTCCTCGCCCTTTACGCCCTGCAACGAGGGATTGCCAACATCGGGCCGTTCTTCACCGTATACGCGGGGACCCTCGCTCTCACCCGCCCGCTGGCCGGGGTTCTCATCGACCGCCGCGGCTACGACGCGGCAGTGGTCCCCGGCCTGCTGGCGGTGGCCGCCACCATGTTCGTCCTCTCGCGGGCGGCCACCCTCCCCACCTTCCTGGCGGCTGCGGTGTGCGCCGGGATCGGCTTCGGCGCCGTGGGACCGGCCATGCAGGCACTGGCCGTGCGCGGCCTGCCTCCCTACCGCCGGGGCGCCGCCAACAGCACCTACTACATCGGATTCGACCTGGGCATCGGCCTGGGCGCCATGCTGTGGGGGAGTGTCTCGCAGGCGGTGGGGTACGCCGCCATGTACCTGACGGCAACGATACCCGCGGGCCTGGCCCTGCTAGTTTACGTCATCATCGGCCGTCACCAGGGCGGCCATCCGGGCGGGCCTCACCCACCCCATGCCTCCGCCCCCCGGTGAAACGAAACACCCGCTACAGTTCCAGCGAGATGTTCTCCAGTTCAGCCCGGCCCTGGCGTCAGCGGAAGAGGCGGCGCAAGATCCGAGCCGTTGCCCGGCCAGCCGCCCGCCGCACCACCCTCTTCCCCACCGCGCCCGGGCCCCTGGATACCGCCTGGACGTCCCCGAGAATCCGTGCCCTCGCTGGCCGGAGACCCGGCGGTCAGATGGCCTCGATGACCGGGCGCATCTTCACCGTGATGTAGATGGCCAACGGGAGCATCACCAGGGTGAACAGCGCATAGTGGACCACGTTGAACAGGGAGTGGCTGAGCATCAGCGCCAGCACCACGAAGATGGCCGTCAACACCCACTGCAGACCGGTATACAGGCGGAGGCGCGGCAGGAAAGAGAGGCAGGTCTCCTGCCGGAGGGCCGCCCGGCCCAGCACGACAAAGTAGATCCCATAGGCAAGGTAATCGGCGGCGCCCAGCAGGCTCCCCACCACTCCGGGTATGTGCAAGTTCGCCCACAGGTTCACCGTGCTGGGCAGACCCAACAGCCCCAGCGGCCACAGCAGATCCACCCCGCTGAACCAAACCGCCACGTCGACCAGATCGTGCAACACCATCCCTGCAGCCAGGCCCAGTGCCAGCCCAGGGCGCCTGCGTGCGGCAAACACAAGGTACACCGCCGCCGCCATCAGCAGGCTGTGGGTGAAGGTACGATGCATACTCATGGCCAGCCTGCTGTCGTACAGGTAGAGGAGCACCAGCGGCAGCAGGTCCACATCCGGCACAATGTTCCCCAGCACGAACCCGAACTTGAGGTCCCCCTTCTCCCTGGCGCTGGCAGCGCCGCTCCCCGCCAGCGCCCTGCTGCCATACACCCCGATGATACCGTGAAAGCCCGACTGTGCCATGCGTTCCCTCCTCCGCCCGGCAGAGTACGGTCACTGAGTTCCCGCTCCACCGGTCAGCCTCCTGCCGATCCCGCCGACCCCTGACAGCAGAGTTGTGGAAGGCGGTCGCCAGGTTGCGGGAGTTGTCCGGTACCAAACCTGAACGGGGGGAAAGCGGGTCCGCACTGCAGCGATGTCACACGTTCCTGAAATCAGGGTTGTTGACCTTCTCGGCGCACCCTAGCGTAGGGACCTGCTCTGGTCCCGCACCGCCTGTAGATCTATGACTTCCGCCAACTCATACTCAGGGGGAGCCTGGCTGACCCGGCGTCTCCGGATCACTGTGGGAAAGTATCCCATGCGTCCGTGAAGCTCCGCGAGGACCACGGCCGTAATCTCAGCCAGGCTCGGCAGGACTATCACCAACGGCAAAGTCTGCCACTGACGCGGCGTCAATCCCACGCTGTCGACAAGCTCCTGAGCTTGCGGGACGAACGGTCTATCGTCCTGGAAGTGCACGCGCACGTCTCTGACCTCTTCCACCAGGCAGTTGAGCTCCAGTCTAAGGGACTCGCGTTGTCCGTCTGTCAAGGGGTGCGAAAAGTTCAGCACTATGACCCGGCGCTGCGCCCGAACCATCTCCTCTATCTCGTGTCTGTTGGCGCGCCGGCAACAGGCACCGCGCCTGACCCACACGTCATGCTCCTCGACCGACCCGCTCGTGCGCTTGATGACGTGTGGCCGCGCAAAGGATTTGGCCACTACCACCACTCCAAGGGGCAGCCCGGTGGGTGGGTGGATGACCTTCTGAAAGCTCACCCTTGGCGGGGGATCGCAGAAGGTGTTGAGGCACTCGCCGATCTGACGGCGGAACTCATCGGGGTCGTCGGGCCAGAAGCCAACCACCGGCTGCGTTGACGCACTCCGCTTTCTGGCGTCAAGCACACCGATTACAAGGTAGCCGTCTCCACCAGGGGTGTTGGCGATCGCCGCAATGTCGCGGGCGAATTCGGCCCGTTCAGGGCGGGCCTCCAGGGAAACGGCCTGCTTCAGTTCGACTTTGTCGTTTTCCTCCCCCGACTCCACGTAAGGCTCCAAGACCCGCCACAAATCCATTGGCTCACCCCTCTCAGGTAGTCGCCCGTCCTGGGTCACCGTCAACTCGATTCACGCTGCCGCGGGGATCAGCCGGCCAGAGGTTCGAATTCACGGGTTCTCGCAGGCCCAGCCGGAAAAAAGCCACTTCTTCGTCGGGTTCGCTCACAAGGGATTCTGCTCAAGCCACAGATCGATGTCGGCCGCTGCCCAGCGGATCTGGTGCGGGGCGGCCGCCGCGATCTCCACCCGGAAGTCCGCCCACATGTCCGCGACGGGAACACGCAAGCGGACAAACTCACGACCGGTGACGGGGTCGGGCATGACCCTGCATCCGGCCCTGCCCGTGCGTTCGAAGCCGGCATCGGTGATGGCACCGACGTAGTCCTTCTCGGTCTGCAGGCGATTGAGCCAGGCCTCGAGGCGGGCACGCTGCCCCCGCCAGTCGTGGTCCTTAAGGCGCACTCTCGGCCTGGGGCCCGGGTAGGCCGGCGGCCGCAGGCTGGCGACACCCGGGAGATCCGTCTTGAGGCGTTCGTGGAATATCTGCCCCACCGGCGTCAGTTCCAGGTAGTAGGGCCCATCGATAGAGACGCGCTGTATGAGCGGCTCAAGGGCTTCCTCCCATGCCGGCCTGTACTCCTCGTATGCCACCAGGTCGCCCCGGTCAAGGGCGAAGAAGAGGTCGGAATGCCGGAGCCACAGCTGAAAGTCAAACGAAACGGGCATGGGCGGGAAGTCGATGATGTCGTTGAAGCGCTCGTGCTTGTAGTAGACCGTGGTGCCCATGGCCTGCCCCAACAACACGGCGATGGCCACCTGCGCCTTGTACCCACCTGTGGCGTTGATGATCGTAAGTTGAGGACCGCGCTGCCGCACTATGGCGGCCATCTCGCGCGCCAGTCGGCGGAGCCCCTCGGAGCGAAACTGCCCGGGCTTGTCATCGCGCAGCCCCTTTATAAGCCTCGTTTCGGCATACCACCTCTTCGCCTCGTAGTACCTCTTCAGGACCTCAGCAGTCCGCCGGCCCTGGTCGGTCTCCGAGTGCAGGAAGTAAACGGAGCGCCCGGCCGGAGCCATGCGGCGCTCAATCAGGAGTATGGAATTGATCTCGGCCCCGCACAGCCTGTCGTCGGGATCCCTGCCCAACAACGACCTCAGCACTTCGTCCTGCAAGCCGGAGCGCTTGAGGTCTGCCTCTTCGCGTCCCAGCAGTTGATTTCAGTCCCGTCTACGTCCGGGTTGGCGTTGGTGGGGGCCGAGGAGTACCCCGAGAAGCCGCGCACGAAGGCTTTCAGTCCCGTCTACGTCCGGGTTGGCGTTGGTGGTAAGGTTCGTCGTCGGCACCGTAACGCGCATCGCTCCTTTCAGTCCCGTCTACGTCCGGGTTGGCGTTCAAACTCGTCATTGGTGACGGTTCCCTGGGGCTCTGGGCTGCTGTGAGTGAGGTATTCCCGGAGGCCAAGCAGCAGCACTGCTGGTGCCACAAGATGACCAACGTGCTGGACAAGCTGCCCAGGCCGGTGCAACCGGATGCCAAGGTCTTGCTGCGCGACATCTACAACGCCCCCACGCGGGAAGAGGCGGAGGCCCGGATTGAGGCGTTCAAAAAGGAGTTCTGTGGCCGTTACCCGGCCGCGGTGGCCTCCCTGGAGCGGGACAAGGACGCGCTACTGGTGTTCTACGACTTCCCCCAAGCCCACTGGAAGAGCATCAAGACCACAAACCCGATAGAATCCATCTTCGACTCGGTGCGCCTGCGCACGCGGGCAACGAGGCGGATGAGGTCAGCCCGTACGGGTCTGTATCTAGTCTTCCAAATAGTAAAGCGCTCCCAAAGCAGGTGGCACAAGCTCGATGGTGCTGATCTCCTAACAAAAGTTGCCAATGGGGTGAAGTTCGTGAATGGGAAGGAGGTGGTTCCCTCGAAGGAACGGGCGGCTGCCGACTAAGCGATTTTCCACACCTCTTGACATGAGCTCCATCGCGGACGAGCACCGCGGTGAACGCATAAAACACGCATAGTAGCAACGATTTACGGCGAAGGCCAGGTCTCCGTCCTGGAGTCCCGGCCTGCAGACGCCACCGCCCGCTCTGCCTTCTGGAGCCAGTAGCCAATCAGGGCCTCCCGGTCGCGTGGGTCACTCACACCGCCACGCCCTCCCGCTCCACGTCCGGGCGAATGGGGACAAAAAGAGGACCCTTCTGCCACTGGTCTTCACCAACGCAGACGACACTGAGACTCGCCCCATACCGAAAATTCATGTCGAAGACGAGATCATAGATTTCGTGCTTGACGGACGTGGGGAGGGTACGGTCCGTGAGCAACAGCAAGTCCACATCGGACTCCGGGCCAGCGTTACCCCTTGCCGCAGACCCGAACAGGATCAGCTTCTTCACCTGCAGAAAGCGGCTTCTCAACTCGCGCTTCAGCTCCAGGATGGCCTGGCGTTCCGCCGCACTCAATCTAACACTCTCGAGCGTCCGGCTCATTTCCCGACCTCCCGCCACGCTGGCCACACGAGGCGCCATCTTCCGCGACCGCGGCCTGGCCGCCCGCCGCCCTATGCAACTCGAGCAGTCTCTCCCGCCGCCCCTCGAGGCCTTCCCACTCGATGAGGTCCTCCCACGCCGGATGTTCCCCCACCGAACGTTGGCCGATTAACTATTCCAGGCCCCCAGCCTGCTTCACCCCGTACCGGGCGACCTGGGCCATGATTCGCTCATCCACGCTTCGGAGTTCCGCCTCCAGGAACGTCTTGAGGGCCTTCCGCCCAAGCTCGGGCCTCGGAGTCCTCAGCTGTTCGGCAATGGTGGCAAACGAAACGCCCACCTTGCTACCCTCCGCTCCGATTCTACCCGACCCCGACCCGCGGCACAACCGTGGGGTCTTATGCACGACGCGGGGGTGAGGTACGTCGCCCCCTGCCACTGCCCCTTCGTATGTCGGCCAGGAGATCCCGCGTCGCCTCCATCGTCTCCGCATCCGCACCCCCACCGGGGCCAAGCGGCGAAACCAGCACCTCCTCGGCCTCGGGAGCCCTCCCCTGCTGGTACAGGAAACGAGCGTACCGGTACCGCGTTTCTTCTCAACCGGTATCCCCAGCACCCGCGCCGCCGCGCCGTGGAAGCGCTCTCCCACGGGCGGCGCCGGGGCTCGATATACCGGGACCTTCCTTCCAAAGAGTTCTGTGCTCACCGTGGAGAAATGTGTGTCGAAGTTGGTGGTAACCAACCTGACCATTTCGGGGGAACGGAAGAGGGACAAGAACCCCTAATGCAGCTTGTTTGGCTTGGAGCCTGGAGGATTAAGGATTTCTTGTACTATCTTGTGCGCTTTCGGCCCCGCCTTTTCTAACCTGCCCGGGAAGCGATCGAGGACGGCGTTTCGGCCTTGGCCCGCTGTGTCTGAGCTGTAGCACGTCTCGCCTGTCCGTGCTTCCTGCACAGGATAACCCCGCGCTCAGCACGATCCAAACCGGCGAAGTCCAGGATCTCCCACGCCCCCTCCACCAGGGCAGCAATCTCAAACGTGCTCGCCCCGGGCGTCAGCGCACGCTGCTGGCCGGCCTGAGTATGGTCTTGTTCCCGGCAAAGCGGGTCCGGATTTCCTTCTCGTCGAACCACATCGTCTTGTAGCGTCCGGTGAGCCACAGCTGCATCTGGTCCTGATAGTGGGGACTGGCGGGCTGTCCCGAGATGCCTATGGCCAGCACATCGCCCCCGTGGTCGAGGTCAGCCAGGTCCACGGCATAGCGCCAGGGAGCGGCCACTTTCACGGCAAAGGGATCGGTCAGGCTGTAGGAGGCAGCCCCAGCCGTGATCTTGCTGCCTCCGTACGGGAACGGCCCGCGATTGAAGAGCCGGTCAAGCGGCTTGACCCTGCCCAGGGGATGGGCGAAGGTGATGGTGTGGAGGCGCCCCCACTCCCACTTCTCCGGGTCCTTCCCGAGCTTGCCGGCCAGTTCGGCCACCGTATCGCGAAAGGCCAGGCGGATGATCCCGTCCCTGGTCTCCTTCTCGGGGGTGGTCACGTCGTCAAACCACGGCGAATCCGTCCGCAGCATGGTATCGAAGACATTCATGGCAGAGCCATGTTCCAGGAAGCGGGGATAGAGTTCTCCCAGCTCGTCCTGGAAGGTGCGCCAGAGCATTTTCAGATAGAGGGTGTGAAAGATGGCCGGTCCGGCTGCGTCGGGTAGATCGCGAGGATCCGCGGACCAGCGGGCCAGCACCTGCCGGGCCCGGTTTTCCTCGGGGGACCATTGCCCCCCTTCCAGAGCCCGGCCAATAATTGGATAAAGGATGGCCGCCTGGAGGTTCTTCCAGTCGGTCTGAATCTTCTCCATATCGGCCAGAGTCAGCCCCTTCTTGCCCTCAAGTTCCTGCCGGATGCTCATGGCGCGATAGGGAAGGGCCCACTGATGGCTGAGGAAATACGGGTAGTCGTCGCCAACCACTCTGTTGTTCGCCGTGACGATGAATCCCTCCGGCGGATTCATCACCTGGGGCACCTCGTCCCACGGTATCCAGCCCTTCCACTCGTATTCGTCCGTCCATCCGGGCACCGGTAACAGCCCGTCGCCCTTGTTGCGCACGGGAAAGAGGCCGTTGGCCCGGTAGGCTATGGTGCCGTCGATATCGGCAAAGACGAAGTTCTGGGCGGGAGCCATGAAGTGTTCCAGAGCCTTTTTGAAGTCATCCCAGTTCCGGGCACGCATGAAGCCCAGCACGGCTTCTAACTCCCGGGTACGTTCATAGGCTGTCCAGCGCAGGCTGAGCGGCTGGCTTACACCCGTGACCACGTCCGAGATGATGGGACCGTGCCGGGTGATGACCACCTCTTTGACCACCGGTTCTTTCCGTCCTTTGACACGAATCTCTTCCCTTATGACCGTCGCATTCTCCCACCGGCCGTTGTATTCGAATTGATAGGGGTTCGCCGGATTGGGCCTTTCCACGTACAGGTCCTGCACGTCGGGACCCACGTTGGTGACCCCCCAGGCGACCCGTTCATTGTGACCCACGATGACCCCCGGCACTCCGGGAAACATGACGCCCGTGACATTCAGGCGTCCAGGCACGACCAGGTGGTTCTGGTACCAGATGGAAGGCGCTCCCATTGCCAGGTGCATGTCGTTGGCCAGCATGGGGCGACCGGAAGCGGTCATCTGCCCCCCAACCACCCAGTTGTTACTGCCGAGGTCTTCCCCCGATATGCCCAGAACGCGGCCCAGGTCCGCCAGTTCCAAGAGTTGCGCCAGGGCCCACCAGGGGCCTGGGACCGGCGTACCGGCGCTCTGGATGATGGTCAGGTCCTCGGGGGAGGCTGCGGGAAAAAGGGTGCGTGCCCTTTCGGGCCCCAGTTTGTCTACCAGGGCCAACAGGAAGAGTTCCGTCTGCATGTTGCCACCCAGTTCCCAGGCCATGTACTTGCCAATGGCCAGGGAATCGGTGGTCGTCCAGGGATCCGGCTGGTAACCGAGGATGGTGAACTCAATGGGCAAATTGCGCCTGTGCCCGGCGATGTAGTCGTTTATCCCCCGCGCAAACGCCTCCAGGGCCTGCTTGGCTTCGGGAGTCAGGAATGCCTCGGACTCTCGGGCCGCCCTCACGAAGCCGATGGTGCGCAGGAACTGGTCGGCAGCCGCGAAGTCCGGGCCAAAGATCTCGGCCAGCCGGCCGCTCACGGCGCGTCTGGTCAGGTCCATCTGCCAGAGGCGGTCCTGGGCCATGACGTAACCCTGGGCGTAAAAAAGATCTTCCTCGGTTTGGGCGAATATGTGGGGGACGGCGTAGTCGTCACGGTAAATCTCCACCACTGCCCGGACACCGGCAGCCCGCTCTCCGGCCAGGGCGGGAACACCCCGCCGGTACACCCACCAGGCGCCGGTACCGGCGGCCACCAAGGCCAGAACCAGGAACAGCACCAGGGCCAGCACTAGCTTACGCCGCATGACTACCCCCTCCTAAGTCAGACTTCAAGCGAGGGGATTGAATTTCGGCATTGGTAATCCAGAAAGGAGCAGTGCTGGAGTGAAGGTGAAGGTGCAGCA
>JACIYH010000019.1 GCA_014360055.1 Bacillota bacterium
CTGGGGTCTGGCCGCCATGGCGGCCAGACCCTCGTTAGCCAGGGCTACGGCCCGATCCAGGGCATCCCCCACCCGGTTCATCTCCCGCACCACCTCTGCCCGAAGGAAACCATACTCCCGGGTGCCGGCAAGCCCGGGTAAAGCAACCGCTCGGGCCAGTCCGGGCATGAGGTTCTTTCCTCCCGCTGCCACGAGGGGGGTGAGATCCGCGGGGTCGTGTACGAACCGCCCGCCGACGGAATAGATCACCGGCAGCAGGACGCGGCTCAGGCCTTTGAGCACTCTGTTGAGTTCCGAGAAGCCACCGTCCCGCTGGCTCCCCGCCGCTTTCTCCCTCCGGGACAGTTTCTCCTGCACCCGGGCGAGAGCACCCGCGCCGGACGCGAAGGCTGACGCCTTACGCAGGAGGCGCGAAAAATCCAGGCTGCCGGCTGTCTGCTCCGCCAGCCGGCAGAGGATGCCCATAACCTCCGCCGCCACTGCGGCGAAATCCATCGGCAACACTGCCGCGCAGCACAGTTCTCCGACCACCGTGCAACCTAGCTCAACGTCCACGATAAGCCTGTCTACGTCCGCCTTGTCCAGGGTGTCGTGTTCCGTGTGCCACCACCATCCGCCGCCTGACCCCCCTGTCCAGGGCCGCCAGTCGGGGTGACCTTCCGGAAGGAAGGGATAACAGGAGAGGGAAGGAACCCCGATGGCCAGGAAAGACTGGTCGGCCGCGCGGGAAGGCCTCTGCACTGAGATATCCCGCTGGCCGGTGACCCGGCGGATCACGTCAAGCCCGAACCGTTCCATCTCCGCAGTGGTGTGCCTCGCTACATAACGGGTGGCTCCCCTTACCCCGGGCGAGTCGACGTTGTAGTACGCCAGGCAGTTCTGTGCCATCCCCTCCCAGAAGGTGTCAGCGTACCAGGCAGAACCCGCATACCTGCCGTGGGAGTGGCCCGGCCACCAGGCAATACGCACCGAGCGCCGCAATTCGCCCCTGAACTGGTTAAGCACCCGGGCCATCTCCAGGAGGCAGGCTACCCCGGTCGCGTTGTCGGTAACACCCACTTCCCAGGCGCAGTAATGCCCCCCGGCAAGGACGAATTCATCCGGCAGGTGCGTCCCCGGGATGACGGCCTCGGGCAACCGGGACCGGAACCAGCCTGTATTGACCTCCGCGACCACCCTTACCTTTACCGGCCCCTTTTCCAGGAGGTGTTTGAGCGTTTCCCCTCCCTCGCAGTTTGTAGAAACCACCGGGACACGGGGAATGCGGTCCACCTGGCTCAGGGATGGGGTTCCCCATACCGTAGTAGCGATCATGTTGTGGATGTACCTGTCCGGGTTGGCAAATATGACCACAGCCACCCCGGCGCGCGTGGCCTCCAGCACCTTGGCGGGGCTCAGCACACCGTCGAGCAGTACCGCCTGCCCCGCCCCGCGCCCTACATCGCCCTCGGGCAGGTACTTCAGATCCGCCACCAGCCCGTCCCGGGGCGTGGAACACCCGAAGGAGTGAGTCAGGACGGGAAGAAAGAGGCGCTCCGGCTGAAGCACCTCGAGGGTTGCCCGCGACGGGTAACTCAGATAGGAATCAAACTCGTGCACCTGGAAGGGAACTCCGTAACTTTCCAGCTCCCGCGTGATGTACTCCACAGTCCTGTCCTCGCCCGGACCGCCGGTATCCCGGCGCACCGCGGACAGCCATCCCAGATGATTCTCCAGCTTCGAGCGAGATATGGCCGCTCGCAGAGTAGCGCGGTCGAGCACCATGCTACCCTCCCCTTTCCGCCAGGCGGGGGATGGCAGTGGCCAGCACGCGGGTGCACGCCACCAGATCCTGCACCTCGACGAACTCGTTGGGAGAATGCCCGGAACCGTTGCCCGGCCCGTACGCCACCACCGGTACCCCCGGCAGGCGCTCCGCCAGGACGTTGCCATCGGAACAGCCAGTCTTGCCGATGTAGGCGGGTTCCCGCCCTGTGACTTCCCGGATGCATTCGGCCAGTACCTGCACCAGAGCGGTGTCCTCGGAGGTGACAAAGGGGGTTTTCCTGCCTCCCACGTCCAGCTTGACTTCAAGACCTGGGACGGCCGCCTGCACCCCGGCCACCACTTCGGCCAACCCCTCTCCCACCTGCGCCGGGTCCTGCCCGGGCGCCAGCCGCAAGTCCAGTTCCGCCCTGCACAGGTCGGGCACCACGTTGGCCTTCACACCGCCCCGGATCATGGTAACCGCCAGCGTGGGACCGTTCACCAGGAAAGCGGGATGTGGAATGAAGGACAGGTTGCTGACGTACTCCTTGAGGGCGGGCAACACCAGTTCGGTCATGTGCTCCACGGCGTTGACCCCCTGGTGGGGGCGGCTGGCGTGGGCCGTACGGCCCCGGGTCTCCACGGTGATGGAGAGGCGCCCCCGGTACCCCAGGGCGATGCGCGAGGCTGACGTCCACTCAGCCACAATGGCCTGCCGGGGCTTAATACCCTCATCGAGCAATGCGGTGGTGCCCGTCCCGCCGGTTTCCTCTCCCATCACCCCTGTCACCACCACGGGCGCCGGCAAACTGATCCCTGCCCGGTGCACGGCCAGTGCAGCCATAAAGATGGCGGCCACGCCTCCCTTGTTATCGGATGCGCCCCGGCCGTAGAGGCGACCCTCCCTGACCTCCCCCCCGAAGGGGTCGGCGTCCCAGCGATCATTTTCCCCTAGCGGCACCGTATCCAGGTGTCCGTTGAGCATAAGGGCCGGGGTCTCGCTTCTCCCTCCCAGCCAGGCCACCACGTTCGCGCGCCCCGGGGAGACAACCCGCACCTCGACGTCCATTCCTTCTCTTCCCAGCCGCTCAGCGACGTAACGTGCCGCCTCTTCTTCGTTCCCGGGGGGGTTGACAGTCTTTATCCGTATCAAGCCTTGCAGGAACCCCACCAGTTCTTGCTCGGAAACGTGCCTTATCTCTTGCGGCAAAGATTGCACCTCCGTTCGCCTTCTGCAAGCCGGCGTCTATTCCGTCACGTCCGCGGCTGCCTCAGCGCGCAGGCGCCGGGCCTGAACAACGGCCCCGTACAGCGAGTAACCAATACCGAGCAGACAGAGCCCGGTCAGCGCCGCACTGAGGGGATTGGCCAGGAATACAGTAAGCTTGCCGTCGGACATGATGAGCGATTGGCGCAGCGAGGAATCGATGATGGGCCCCAGGATCATACCGATGGCCAGGGGGAGCGGGGACTGGCCTGACCGGCGCAGGAGTACACCTGCCACCCCGGCCGCCAGCATCACCCAGACATCGAACATCGTCCCCCGGACGGAATAGGCTCCCACGGCGCAGATGGCGACAATGGACGGGACGAGGATGAAGCGGGGTATGCTCATCACCTTGGCGAACAAGCCCACCAGGGGCAGGTTGAACACCACACATATCACATTCCCGACGTACATGCTAGCCACGATCGTCCAGAACATCCCCGGCGATTGCTGCAACATGAGCGGCCCCGGGCTGAGCCCGTGTATCATGAATCCGCTCAGCAGCACCGCCGTCGCCGGCGAGAACGGTATGCCCAGGGCCAGAAGCGGCACCAGGGCTCCCCCCACCGCGGAGTTGTTGGCGGATTCCACGGCTGCCACCGCCTGGGGAGATCCCTTCCCGAACAGTTCCTTGAACCGCGACGAGGCCTTTTCCGCCGCATAAGCCACAAAACTGGCCAGGCTAGTGGCGGGCCCGGGCAGAAGTCCCACCAGAAACCCTACCACCCCGCCGCGGGCCATTGATCCCAGGGTGGGTCGGATCTCGTGCCAGGAAGGATAGAGTTCGCGGAACCGCACCTTGGCGACCTGGGTGACCCTTTCACCCCGAGCCGCCATACCGATGAGTTCCGATATGCCGTACAGCCCCATCACCACGGGGAGGAACTCGAATCCCCCGCGCAGGAAGCTCAGGCCGAAGGTGAAGCGCACCTGACCGGACAAGGTATCAAGACCAACCATGGTAAGCAACATCCCCGCCAGGGCCATGGCCAGATTGCGCAGCGGAGAACCGCCCATGAGGTTGGCCAGCACCGTAAGCCCCAGCAGGCCGATCATGAGAAACTCGTACGGCCCGAACGCCAGGGCCAGACGGGCCAGGGGAGGAGCCAAATAACTGAGGCCCACCACTCCCATGGTCCCGGCCACAAAGGAGCCCACTGCGGACACGAAGAGGGCCAATCCCGCCTTGCCCTGCCGGCTTAATTCGTACCCGTCAATCGAGGTCATGAGGCTGGAGGTTTCACCGGGCACGCGAAACAGGATGGAGGTGGTGGAGCCGCCGTACATGGCCCCGTAATACACCCCGCAGAGCAGGACGATGCCAGCCAGAGGATCCAGACCGAAGGTGAAGGGTAACAGGAGAGCCATGGTGGCCACGGGTCCCAGCCCCGGGAGAACCCCCACCACTGTCCCCAGCAGAACTCCCAGGAAAGAAGCCCAGAGGAGGGATGGGGAGGACACGACAGCCTGCAAAGCGTCAGCCAGCATGCTTCCTACCCCCAAATCAGGCCCGTCAGCCATCCACCCGGGAACGCGATCTGAAATACTGAGCCGAAGTAGTGGACAAGCACTCCCAGGCAGATGCCGAACGCCAGACTCTTCCACCAGGCCCTAAGCCCGAGCAATCGCGAACTCACAGCAGCATAAGCCCCGGCGGCGGCGGGAAGTCCCACCAGGTAAGTCAAAGCGAACCCGCCGGCGGTGGTGAGTACGAAGATAGTCCTCCCATCCCCGGCTTTCGCCTCGCGCGGCCGGGGTGCGTCCCCGGCGCCGGATTCGCCGGTGCCTCTTCGCCCAAGAAGTGCCACTCCCAAGTCGACAGCCTGCAACGCGAAAAGCAGGATGCTCAGGCTGACCGGGACCATGGCCGGACCCGGGGAAGCCAGGGTGCCGAAGTCGTACTGCCGTGCAGAAGAGATGAATGCCACCCCAAAGACAAGCAGTAGCAAACCCACTCCCATACCTCGGCGCATTCGTCCACCTCCTGTGGGGAGGGCGGGCGCACGGTCGCCGCCCTCCCCCCACGCTCTATTTGATGAGCCCCAAGTCTTTCATCAGGAGGCCCAACGTGTCTTTCTTGGCACTGTACGTGCGCAGATACTGCTCCTGGCCGAGGAAGTCCACGGGGATTCCCGCCTTATCGGCCATGCTCTGGAACGACTTGTGTTCCACCGCCTTGGCCACCGCCTGCTCCAGTACGGTGATGACCTCCTGCGGGGTCCCCTTGGGGACATACAGAGTGTTCTCCGCATCGGGAAGTCCCAGGCGGTAGCCCAGTTCCTCCAGCGTGGGGACATCCGGTAGCTTGTCGTAGCGCCTGTCCCCCGTGATGGCCAGGGCCCGCACCGTACCCGCCTGTAGCTGAGCGAACACGCCAGTGGCCGTAGCAACGCCCACGGGAACGTGCCTGCCCAGAACGGTCTTCACCACTCCCGCGTCTCCCTCCAGGGGCACGGGAACGATGCGGTCCGACATACCGGTTTTGGCAGCCAGGGCGACCGTCACCAGGTGGGGGAAAGCTCCCAAACCGGTGACCCCAAACTGCAACTTGAGCCCCGGGTTCTTCTCCAGGTCGCTCAGGACATCTTCCAGCGATGCGTACTTACTGTCTGCCGGTACGAATATGACCTGCCGGCCGGCAATGACCTGGCACACGGGGACCAGGTCGGCACTCTGGTAGGGTACGTCCTTAAAATGCAGTTCAGGCCAGGCCACCGAGGGCGGAAACAGGCCTACCGTGTATCCGTCCGGCTTGCTGCGAGCCACATACTCGCCACCTTCCAGACGGGCACCCCCGGCCTTGTTCGCCACGACTATGGGCTGACCCAGATACTCGGGCAAGACCGAGGCCAAGGCCCGAGCCGTGAGGTCGGTGATCCCGCCCGGCGGGTAAGGAACCACCAGTTCAATACGCTTGGCGGGGTACTTTTCACCCTGCTTTTGGTCGGCCTGCTTTGTGCACCCCACCGTCATCACCACGAGGGTCAGCACCAGCCCCAGCGCCAGCAATCTGAGCAACGGGTTGCGCATACGATTCACCTCCAGTACATGCTTGGGTCGAGCCGCAGCACACCGGCTGCGCTCAGCGGATATGCCGTCTCGCCTCCTCACCCCCCCCTTCCTGGACGCGAAGCTCAGCGATGCTCCTGACCCCCAGACCGGGGTCCTCACTTACCACCACCGCTCCGCCTTCGACCCGGATTGCGCTGTCCGCCAGGTGGGGTTGCGTGGCGAAGACGGTGAGTTCGTGAGCGTGACCGGAGTATCCCGCTGCCAGGGCAAGGTGCAGGCACGCAGCAGCCCCTATCTGGGTGTCGAACGTGCTCACCACCGTGCATCGCATCCCGTACCCTTCCGCCAGATGGGCAAGCCTGAGCGCCGGCGTGATCCCACCCGCCTTGACCAACTTGAGAATCACCACGTCGGCAGCTTCAGCCTCACCCAGCCGTATCAGATCACGCAGGGTGTGGACGCTTTCGTCCACCGCCACCGGCACGGTGGACGCACTCCGAACGCGCCGCAGGCCCGCCACGTCCCAGGCGGGCACCGGCTGCTCGATGTACTCGATGTCGAGTTCTTCCAGTCCCCTCACCAGCCAGACCGCTTCTGACGGGCGGTACCCCTGATTGGCATCCACGCGGATGCGCACCCGGGGCCCCACCGCCTCTCGCACCGCCCGCACGCGCTCGAGGTCGCCCGCCGGATCTACCCCCACCTTGAGCTTGATAGTGTGAAATCCTTCCTCCACACACGCGCAGGCAAGGCGCACAGCCTCTGAGGTTTCCACCACACCGATCGGCCTGGTGATACTGACCCGATCCGATATGGCCCCTCCCAGCAGCCGATACAGGGGAAGGCCCAGAATGTGCCCGCGCAAGTCGTGCAGGGCCACGTCCACCGCACAACGGGCACTGCGATTGCCGGGAAGACAATCCAGCATCCGCTCAACCTTCCGCTGGTTGAACACCTCCAGGCCCAGCAGCCGCGGGAGGTACTCGGTCTCCAGAACCAGCTTCACCTGCCGGGCGGTTTCGCCGGTGAACTCGGGCAGAGGAGACGATTCTCCCAGACCCCTTCGCCCCTCTGCGTCAAAGAGTTCCACCACCACGTGAGGACGCTCCCGGGGAGCCGCACCATAACTGGTGGGTACCACCGCGGAAGCAGGCCGGGTTACCAGGTGGCAACGGTAGGACGAAATGATCATTATTTACACCTCCCGCACGGGGGCGGGGAACGAAACTTCCTCGCGCCCGAACAGGTGATGGCTGACTATGCGCCCGTCCTTGATCACCATCTCGATGCGGGAGTTGAAGGGAGCGAGCACGGAGATATCCTGCAGGGGGTCTCCGTCGACCACCAGGATATCGGCCACCAGGCCGGGCCGGATGATACCTACCTTGTCCGCCAGGCCCATCGCCTCGGCAGCCCCGCCCGTGGCAGCCACGATGGCCTCCATGTTGGTAAGGCCACACCGAGCCAGCATGTACACCTCCACCCCGTGAAGGCCGAAAACCGCCCGGGTATTACCGCCGCAGTCAGTCCCCGCCAACACCTTGATTCCGTGCCGCTTGGCAAGTGCTATCCGCTCCTCGGGTGCGGGGATGCGGATGCCCATGCGCCGCAGTTGCTCCTCCCGCTCCTTCAGGACCGGGTCGCCTGCCCCCTGTGAGCGGAAATAGGAGTTGAGCAGCGTGGGCACCAGGTAAATGCCCCTTTGTGCCATCCGGTCAGCCTGCACTTCGTCGAGGAAAGTGCCGTGTTCCAGGGTATCGATGCCGGCCTCCACGCAAAAGGAGATCCCCTCCAGCCCGTGGGCGTGGGCGGCACACGGCCGGCCGAGCCGATGGGCTTCCTCGACCGCAACGCGTATCTCTTCCCGTGTGAACTGGGTGCGGCGGATGTCCTGGCCGGACGAGGCAATACCCCCCGTCACACCCATAATCTTGATCCAGTCCACCCCTTCCCGGACCTGGCGGCGGATCTCCTTGCGGATCTCGTCGGGACCATCCACCTGGACGCAGCGCGGCCACACGTGCCCGCCCGTCATGGTGATACCGGGCCCCGAGCATATGATGCGGGGGGCCACCACCAGGTCGGCAGCCACTGCATTCCGCAGTTGGACGTCGACGAAGTCACGGGAACTCATGTCCCGCAGAGTTGTGAAACCGGAGCGCAGGGCCCTCTGGGCGGCCTCCAGGGTGCGATAGGCGTGCATGGCCATGTGTTCGTCCAGCCGCCGACTCACCCGATAGTCGTCGATACCCGGTACCACGTCACCTCCACCCAGGTGGACGTGGACGTCAAACATGCCGGGCATGATGGTTTTCCCCCGGCAATCAATCCGGTAAAAGCCGGTGCGTTCGGGGTAATCAGCCCCCTCCGCGACCTCACGGATTGCGCGCCCCTCCACCACCACGGTGGCGCAATCCCTTTTTTCCCCGGTGCCGTCGATGAGTTTTCCTCCGGCCAGGATGAGGTTCAATGTGCTTCCCTCCTTTGGGGCAACCCCTTGCGCTGTAGCGGGAGGAGGTCCACCAGCAGGTCCTTGATCAGCGGAAGGCCGGGTGCTGGTTCGAGCCTCATATGCTCAGAGGCCAAAGTCCGGCAGGCCAGGCGTTGCCGGCCGTTAACCTGGAGAGTGCACCCTCCGCAAATCCCGGTCTTGCAGTGGTGGGTGGTATGAGCCAGCGTGGGGTCCTGCCGCGAAATGGCCCGCAACACGTCCAGAACGGTGGAGCCTTCCTCCACCTCCACCTCAAAACAGTCCCAGCCTTGCCCGCCCCGGGCTTCCACCGAACCGGTCGCGCAGGCGGGATCCCGCCGGCGCACGTAGCACACCACCTTCACGGCCACACCTGCCTCCTATCCTCCGAGGCGCGCTGGTGCCGGAACACCACCTGCTGCTCCCCCACCCCGCGCACGACCAAGTTGTGCCCGTCCCAGCCCGGATCGCGGTCGGGGTGGTCTTTACGGAAATGGGCACCCCGGCTCTCGGTCCGGGCCAGAGCACTGGCCAGCAGCGCGCCCGCCACGTCCAGGAGATTCGCCGTCTCGACCGCTTGCAAGAGTTCCGGGTGCCACCTTCCCCCCCGGGACGGCAGGACGAGCCGGTGATAGAAGGCGCGGCGCATCTCCCCCACCAGCGCCAACGCCCGTTCCAGGCCCTCCCGGCTCCGCACTACACCGGCGTCGCGCTGCATCAGATCACGCAGGTTCTCCTCAAGCTCGTGCACGCGCGGCCCCGGTCCCGAACGACCGCGGGCGTCGCAAATGGCATCCCACAACGGCGACTCCCCCCGCTCGAGCGGGCGGGCCGAGACCGAGTCCTTTCTGCGCGGCGGGGACTCGTGCAGGTACCGGATGGCTTCCCGTCCGGCCAGGCAACCGAAAACCTGGGTCTCGGTAAGGGCGTTCCCCGCCAGGCGGTTGGCCCCGTGCACACCGCCCACCACCTCACCGGCAGCAAAGACCCCCGCCGGCGCCCGGCAGGCTGAGGCAGGTTTGACCCTCACTCCCCCCAGGGAAAAGTGCGCACCCGGGGCCACCTGCAGGATTTGGGAAGTCGGATCCACTCCCAGATCCTTAAGGAAGCGGACGTACCGATCGTGTTCCATTTCCGCGCTCACGTGTCTGGCGTCGAGGTAAACCCCGCCGGCGTCCGTTCCCCGTCCGGCGGCTATTTCCCGCGCAATAGTACGGGCGAGCACATCCCGGGTAGCCTTTCCTACCGGGCCTTCTTCCCAGCGGGAAAAGAACTCCTCCCCGTGCCGGTTCAAGAGCCGTGCCCCTTGCGCCATCAGGCGCCCGGTGGGGATCTCCATACCGCGGGCCGCCGGGGGATGGACGAGTACGGTAGGATACATCTGCATGAACTCCATGTCCACCAACTCGCCGCCGGCCCGTAGAAGCAGGCCCATCCCATCCCCCGTCTGCCCGGGCGGGTTGGTGTTGAGCCGGTACAATCCCGCTGCCCCTCCGGTGGCCACGATGACCGCCTGGCACGGCCACAACTCGGCCTCCCCACTAAGCAGGTCAAGTACCGCCACCCCGGTCACCCGACCGTCCTCGACCACCAGGTCCAGTGCCACCCGGTACTGCTCAAGTTTAACGTCCGCTCCCAGGCAGGCACGCAGCAATACCTGTGAAAGGGCCTTGCCCGTGCGCCGGTCCACGAAGAACGCCCGGGGGACGGAATGACCCGGCAACCAGGCACGGGCGATCTCTCCTCCTGGATCGTGGGTCCAGGGCATCCCCCATTCACGGAGATCCTGCAAACGCGCCCAACCATCCCGGGCCAGGAGTGCCACCATCCCGGGGTCGTTCACAAAAACACCGGAGCGCATCAAGTCCTCGCAGAAGAGGTCGGTGGGATTGGAGGGGTCTCCCGGACGGGCACAACAGTACGAAAAGAGGGCCGACGGGGTAGCTCCGCTGGCTCCCGGTGCCCCCTTCGATATAGCTACAGCGTCCACCCCGGCCCGGCGTAACTCCAGAACCGCTCTCAGGCCGGCCCCTCCCGTACCGAGCACAACCACCGGGCCTGCTGCCATTGCCTCCACCTTCCTCCGTCTCCATCGTGGGGCCTTCTGCGTCCTTACCAAGCAAGAGCCCGCAACTTCTGTACCAACCTTGTCGAAGCTGATTTCCGACCCGCTAAGGCAAGGCCGGCAAACAATACGGCCCACCCACCGGCACCACACTGGGGCAGCTCCTATTTGCATAGTAGCGTTAACAATACGACCAATTCAACCCCAATATGTCCCTTAAGAGCCAATTCGGCAAAGGTCGGAGGTGCTCAACTTACCCAAAAGGGCCACTCCGCGCTCGGTAATACGAGTACCCTGCCGCCCCCTGCCCACCACCACGTAGCCGTGCGCGGCCAGCAACCTGAGCCGGGTGCGCAACTCCTGGGGGCTTAGCGGCACACCCATGTCCTCCAACATGGTGGCCAGCCGGTGGCGGCCGCCGCCGCAGCCCTCATCCCTGCAACGGGCGAGCGCCCGTAGAATCGCCAGATACTCCTCGGGGTACCCCCGCAACTGCATGGCGACAGGAAGAAAGTCCTCGCTCGGCGGCTGCGGCGGAGGCACGGCCTGGGGCCCGGAAGCCTCCGGAGGCAGCACATCCTGTAGCAGGGCTTGCAGGTCATCTCCATCCTCGGTCCAAACGCTGGCCAGGTACTGGATCACCCCCTCCAGCTCACGCACGTTCCCGGGCCACCTATGCTCCATCAACTTCTTTATGACGGTGGACGGGAGTTCCCGGTGGCGGCAACCGAACCTATCCAGGAAATGGCGCACCAAAAGGGGAATGTCCTCTTTTCTTTCCCGCAGAGGAGGAATCCTGAGGGGACAAACCCGCAGGCGGTAGTACAGGTCCTCGCGGAACCGACTCTGTTCGACCAGGGTACGGAGGTCGCGGTTGGTGGCAGCTATAATCCGCACGTCCACGGGCATAACCCGGGTGCCTCCTACCCGCATCACTTCCCTCTCCTGTAACACCCGGAGCAATTTGACCTGCGTGCCCGGGGGCAGATCGCCAATTTCGTCGAGCAGCAGGGTACCCCCGTGCGCCTGCTCAAACAACCCGGGCTTACCGCCCTTGCGGGCTCCTGTGAAGGCACCTTCCTCGTACCCGAATAATTCGCTTTCCAGCAACGACTCCGGAAGGGCGGCCAGGTTAATGGCCAGAAATGGACCCCCGGCTCGCGGAGAGGCATTGTGAATGGCCTGTGCGAACAACTCTTTGCCGGTACCGTTTTCCCCCATGATGAGGACCGTAAGGTCGGTCCTGGCCAGCCGCCTGGCCACCTCCAGCGCCTGGCGGAAGGCGACCGACTGTCCCACCAGATCGGCGAACGTGTACTTGGCCACGTGCCCCCTTTCCCGCATCTGCCTGCGGACTTCGGCCTCCAGTCTCTTAACATCGGTAACGTCCCGACACACGATCAGGTGGCCGGTGACCTGATCTCCACTTTTGATAGCCGTCTTGCTCACCAGGAAGGTCCGATCGCCCACGTCGCGGAGCCTATCGGAGCCGGCATCCACATCGCTCCCCAGTTCCGGCAGCATCTGCTGCAGGTGGGCCTGGTCGCCTTCCAGGGCGGCGCGGAATATCCTGGTCGCTGCCGCGTTGGCGAACCTCACCTTGCCGGCAGGGTCGATTTCCAGGATGGCCTCGCTCACCGTATCCAGCACCAGGTTGAGCCGTTCTTTAAGGTCACGCGCCTCCTCGGCGAGAACGATATACTCGCGCGTTAGGCGCACGATCTCCCCCACATATCTGGTAGTGAACGCCTGAGGCTTCTCCAGGGGCAGCCCGAGCCGCACCGAAAGCTCTATGAGAGTAGACACGTCGATGCCCCTGATCCCCAGATCTATGACTTTCTCCCTCCTGTCGGGGGGTATCAGGTGCGGCATTCCCGGGGTAATCACCACGTCGAAATCTTCAAGACCGCGTTGGCAGCCGGGCCAATACGGCTCCAAAACCAGATGGTCCAGGCCCAGTTCACGCAGGCGTTCGACGACCTCCCAGGCGGATGCGGCGCTGTTACTCACTACCAGAGCGCGGGCCGCCGCCGGCAACCTGAGGAGTTCGCTCAGACGGTCCAGGCTGAGGCTGCGCCTGCAAACCACCACCTGCGCCCGCCGGTCCATAAAGGAAGCCACTTCCGCCAGTACGTCTTCCCGAGAAACCAGTACTACGCTGGCCTCCAGGGCGCGGCGGACGGGCTCATCCAGGCAGAACCCCTCTATCTCCACGCTGTCACGAAAGTACGCACTGAGCTGAGAGACGAACGTACCGTATACTTTTGGCGAACGTGTGATCAGGCCGAGCTTCTTGGCCGCCACAGTCATCCCCCACTGCTCCGGGCCTGCAACTGAACGGGCACCAGGTCGTGATTGCGCTGTCGCATAGTCATTTCCGCGTCGCTATGCCAAGCACCTTCCCTCCGGGTTCGGAAAAAACAGTCGGCAGCAGTGCTAACCGTGTACGGGTGGGGCACCGGCCCTCCAGAGGTGTCTACCCCAACCTTCGTGGTTGAACTGCTGGAGTGAACGCTTGACTTTCCCCGGGGTGGCCGCACGGCAGGGAACAGCCCGGCCAAGAACGAAAATATAGCCGAGAACTTAAACGGCGATGGGGCTCGCTGAACGTTGCAGTGGCAACTGATGGCTCCTGGCAGACACCAGGAGCCATCTCTTGCTGTAAAAGTGGGGTGCTCCGGATTGGTGGCAGACAACATACTCATCGAGTTATTGCCCGAAGTCTCCCAGTGGGTCAGCCGGCTGACCCCGGCCTCTCTCAAGGAGGCTGTAGAACGTGGGGCCGCTTACCTCCTTGCTCCCCCGGAGTGTCCGCTGGACGACGAGCTGCGTGACTATGTGGAAAGTTACGTAGAGTACTCGGCCTTTGCCGCCCGCGTTTCCGAACTGGAAAAGGAGCAACAGAAACTGGAACTGCAGGAGCAGGCACTCGAGGCGCAGGCCCAAATCCTGGCTGGCGGGCAGGCGAAAGGCCGGGGAGTCAAGGAACGCAAAGAACCGTTCACGGCTGGGGAAGTTCAGGTCTGCCACCCCCGGAATGACCGCGCAACTATCACCAAGACGCGGCCGTCCGCGACCCCGGCACCGGACCTGGTCCCGACCCACGTACAGTTTGCTCACGAGGGGAGCCACGGCGACCCCACCAACCACGGGTCCCGACTCGCCGAGCTGGCGCATCAGAAAGGCTGGCAGGAGCATGTCACGCTCCGCAACGCACTCACCTGCGCATTTGCCCTGCAACGACTGTCGACCCTCGAGCGGGACCAAATCGCAAAAGAGATCGCAATGTTGGGCAGGCAGAGCGCCGTCCTGCGCTACCGCACGTGGGTTCTCCTGCAGGACAACCGCATCATTCAGATGCACCTGGGGGGTCTGCGCGCCCGCGTGGCCCGGCCGGGCACCCCGGGCCCCCGGCCGGCTCTTCGGGCTGCAGCCAGCGCAACTCCGAGCGCAAGGCATTGATGTGCATTTCGGTAACCCGGTTGTCATGATCCTTGAGCCAGGTTTCAAATCTCAGGGCCGCGCAGCGCCCTCGGAGGTGAGGCAGGCGACGGGCCAGGTCGTCCTCGTCGCATTCCCGCAGGACGTGTGATGCATAGGCCACACTCAAGGCCTGGGTCGCCGCCTTTTGCACCTCCACGCCCAGGTGCTGGGCCAGAGCACCCAGCCGATCACGGAGGTCCGCAGCAACGGGAATCACCAGCGCTTCCGTGGGAACTGCCAGTTCCGACCGCGGCCTGGGCGGCCCGGGGTCGCTGTTTTTGCCGTCCCTGAGTAGTTCGACCCGGAGCCGCAGTGCCTCTTCTTCTGCCTCCAATTTCCGCTGGGTTTGATCCAGACGGCCGTGCATCACCGCCAGGAGAGCATACTCGGCGAAGGAGGCCAGGAACGCTTCTTTCAGCGAAGGGGTTTCACCACCGTCCTCGCGGGCTCCCAGCCGGCAAAGGCTCTCGACCCCTTCGCCCAACACACCTGCCTGCTGCTCCGACGCAAGGCCCTGGTACCACTGCGCTACCTCCGAGATTACTTCCACCCACAATTCTCCCTGACCCTCCATGTCGACCCCTCCGAACTTCCGGGATGCCCGCCTCGAGCGTCCCCGCGGGTCAGCAGCGGCATAGCCGACTTGGTGCGCCCCCAGGTACAGTGCCTCCCAGGTGATTCCTCCCCCCCTTAAGCAAATGGCCCCTGGCGTGTCCGCCAGGAGCCATCAGTTGCCACCGCAACGCAAGGCGGGCTCCATCGCCTATCGGGTTCGGGGGAGGTTTCTGCATCAAACGGCATTTATCCTTCCCGGAGCCCAAGCACAGCAGGTACCGGCACTTCACTCGTGACGATGCAGAGCACCGTCCCGTACTGAGGGGCCGTATGTGGGCCGGGCAGCCCGGTTCCTGTCGCCCGCGGTCAGGATCTAGGCGTCCTGCCAGCGGGAGCGGAGGCCGGTGCCAGGACGGGCCCTCCGTATGAGTCGCCGCAACCGGTAACGCAAGATGCGAAACCGCCAGCCCCGCACGAACCACACCGTCGCCACAGCCAGCACCGCCATGGCCACGCCCGCCCCCACCCCGAGAACCGCCGCCATGAGAGAACCGGCGTCCATGGTGCCACCTCCGCGCGCCTTCCCTCTTCCTGGCGTAGCTCTCCCGTTCCCCCTTGCAAGCACGAAACCGGCCGCCGCTGGCCGGTTTCACCACTGCTCCCGGCAACCCTGGGTGACCACGCGGTGGGTCCCGTTCATCGCTCCAGCTCGGGGATTTCTATGTGGGTGACCTTACTTCTACGCACCCCCCTCCGTATCCTGCTCCGCCAACCCTGTCGGACACCCGCCCCGCAACGGGTGCAGCGCCCCCAGGGGCAGGGCCTCGACCACCCGGCCCCGGAAGCCCCTCGTGGTGTGCGCCCGCAAGAGCGCATTGTAAACGCATTCCTCCGTGGCATCGGCCACCGCCACCAGAAGGCCGGCGAACGTCTCTCCGTGGTCGGGCAGGAGCCTGATGGACATCACTTCGTCGGGCGCCTGGTGGGGAACGCGGGCCGCCGTCGAGAATGCGAGCACGAACTCACCGCTCCCGTGCGAAATGTGAGAACCGGTACGGGAGAGCCCCACCACGGCGCGCCGCGCCAGGCGTCCCAGCTGGCGGGAGGTGAGGGGGGCATCGGTGGCCACCACCACGATCACCGATCCATCCCCGCGGGACGCGCCGCTTCCCTCATCCTGCCGGCCCTGCGCCCGCATACGTCCGGGCGCCGCGTGCGGCGAACGGGACGCACCGTACGCGCGCTCTGCTGAGCCGCATACGTCGCCCGCCGCGTCTCGGCTCGCTGCCACCGGCCGCCCCAGGAACCGCAATTCCCCGCGGCGCCCGAAGTTGGCGAGCACCATTACCCCAACCACAAACGTGCCGGCAGGGCCTGCCACCACGCGGGAAGCGGTACCGATACCGCCCTTGTAACCGTAACAGATCATACCGGTGCCCGCGCCCACCACTCCCTCCTCGGGTCGCCCGCCCGAGGAGTCGGAGTCCCCCGGGGTGACGCCGGATGCTTCACCCTGCGCGCGGACGTCAGGACCCCGGGTCGCCCCGCCGACGGGCGGTAGCGTGGAGCCCGCCCTGGCATTGTCGAGAGCCAGGAGAACGTGTTCAGGCTGGATGGCGAGGGCCCGCTGGTCGTTCAAGTACGCGTCGCTGCACTCCAGGACCACGGGGTTTACGGTTCCCGCGCTGTCTCCGATTGCGGCGTCCATGGCGAGCATCCACCGCACCAACCCATGGGCAGCGATACCGACGCTGAGCGTGTTGGTCAGGACGATAGGCGTCTCCAGGGTCCCTAACTCGGCAATTTGCACCAGCCCCATGGCCTTGCCGAAACCATTTATCACGTGGGCTGCCGCCCAGACCTTCTCCCGGAACGGGTTGTCGGGGTGGGGCCGGATGGCCGTGACGCCCGTACAGACGCCGGCGTCCGGGCGGTAGAGCGTATGATGCCCCACCATCACTCCCGCCACATCGGTTATCGCATTCAGAGGGCCCGTGGGAAGGCAACCAACCTGCAGACCCAGGTCCCTCAGGCGCGGCCGTTCCGCCCGGCGCGCACCGGCGGGGTGCGCCGCTCGCTCCGGGCCGACGGGACCGGGATGGCAACTCTCCGGGCCAAACTCCCGACCGCTCAAGACCCTCCCCTCCATCTTTGCGGCTACCTGCACTGTACAATCGCGGGCCCACACCGTCAAGGCTGCCGCGTGTCAGTGTACCCGACCCGGCCAGGAGACTCGAATCCCGGCCGGGCAGGCACAAGCGCGGCGGGGCCCGGGACCCCGGCTGGCCCGGCACAAGCGCGGCGGGGCCCGGGACCCCGGCTGGCCAGACACAAGCACGACAGGGCCCGGGATCCTCTACAGGGATCCCGGGCCCGCTTCGGCCCGCCGTTGTCGTGTACTCCGGCCCACACCATCAAGCCGTACTCTGGCCTACGTTCAAGACCTGCTGGGAAGACCCACAGGCCACGCCGGCGCACGCCGTGCAGCCAAGTCAGACCACGCTGGGCTGGAGTACGGTCACCGGGGAGGTATCCCGGCTGGTTATGGACTCAATTCCCCTGGTACGGATCACGATCATGCGCTTGCAGTGGCGGCACTTGATCCAGATTTCGTCTCCCTCGATCTGGCACACGATCTTCTTGCACTGGCACCGCAGGTTCTCCAAAGCCATCTCCATCCACACCCCCTTGCATCTGCGGTCCGGGCTCAGGTCCCTTGCACTTGGTGCCGGGAAGGCTCACCCCCTGTTAGTGATAAATTTCACTTTCCAAACCCCAAACCATTGGGCCTTGGCCATGTCTACTATAACTCTTTCCTTCACAAGCCGGCAAGCTCCCCCGGCACCTGTGAGGAACGGAACTAAGTGCCAATCCCCCTCCACGCTCGTCCTCACTCCCCCAATCTCCTTCTTACGAGCTACGGCGACAGTGGGAATACGGGAGAGTGACGGGGAAAACGCTACCCCCGAGGGTGACGGCTGGGACGCAGCCGCCGCACCGGGGCGGCGGGAAACGCCGCTGCAAGAAGGGGGATGACCGTTGCCGCCAGACGATGTATTCCGCGAATGCGACGTCTATACCGACCTCGCCCTGGAAGCTTCCGAGCGCGTACGCGCCCGCACGGGGCGGGAAATCCCCGGTGTGGCCGTACAGGAGTTCAGCCGGGATGGTATCAAGATCACCCGCGTCACCATCGAGGACGAAAACGGCGCCGCCCTGATGGGAAAACCACCCGGCACCTACGTGACCGTGGAGGCGCCCGAGTTGCGTTCCCGCAGCCGGGATCTGGCCGACCGGCTGAGCGGCGTCATCGCGGAGCAACTGAGCGATCTGGCACGCCTCCCCCCTGAGGCCACCGTGCTGGTGGTCGGCCTGGGGAACTGGCGAGCCACCCCGGACGCCCTGGGCCCCCGGGTGGTGGAGCAACTCTTCGTCACCCGTCACCTGCGGGACCTGGTGCCGCCCGAACTGAAGGGTAGGATGCGCGCCCTGTGCGCCATCGCCCCCGGGGTGCTGGGCACCACCGGTATCGAGACGGGGGAAGTCATCCGGGGCATAGCCTCCCGGGTCAAGCCCGACCTGGTGGTGGCGGTAGATTCCCTGGCCGCCCGCAGCCTCGACCGCATCATGACCACCGTGCAACTGGCCGACACCGGCATCCGTCCCGGGTCCGGGGTGGGAAACCGGCGCCTGAGCGTGGACCGGGAGTCGGTGGGAGCGCCAGTGATCGCGGTGGGCTGCCCCACCGTGGTTTACGCCATGACCATTGCCATGGAAGCAATCGACCAGCTCAGCCAGAGGGTGCCGCAGGCGGGTACCCTGCGCTCCTACCTGCAGGGCCTGGACGCCAGAGGCAAGCAGGAGTTCCTCAGCGGCATCCTGCGCCCCCTCATGGGGGAAATGGTGGTCACCCCAAAGGAGGTGGATGCCGACGTGGAGGAGATGGCCCGCATCATCGCGGGGGCCATCAACGCCGCCTTCCATCCCGGCATCACCGAAGACGAGGTGGCCCGCTACCTGCGCTGACCCCACGCAGCGGAACCCCCGACCGGCCACGGTCCGACCCCCGATCGTGGCGCCAGCGCCGCGGGGGCACGAAAAGGGTGCCCGGTGAACTCACCGGGCACCCTCTGCTCCACCCCGGTTACCGGCCTGCCGGCCTGGGCGGAACGGTACCTCCGGCCAGGGAGCGCTCGGCCTGCTCGATCATGCGGCGCACCATGTGACCGCCCACCGCACCGCACTGCCGGGCGGAGAAGTCACCCCAGTAATCGTCAGGCGGAGGAGTGATTCCCACCTCACCGGCCACTTCGTACTTGAAGTTGTCGAGTGCCGGTCCGGCCTCACGCACGAGCGCGCGGTTCCTCTTTTGACCCCGGGCCACGGAAGTTCACCTCCTTGCAGCTTTCTGCTCCTAGTTTCACTCCTGCGCGGCCCATTATGCTGGAACCCTGTGGGAAAGCGACGAACAGGCGCCATTTGTTGCAGATGCAACCTGCCGGCGCGACTGGTGAGTTGGCACGCAAATGGTAACGAAATGTGAATGCTTATCGCGAGTGCCTGCGCTCCGGGGTCGGCCGGACCTACCGCCACCAGGTGGCGCCGCCGCCGGTGCCGGAAGACGGCAGCGGGCAACGGCAGGCGGTGCTAGCCGATGCCGACCAGGCCCAGCCGTTCGCCGAAGCGCTCGCGCAGGGCCTGGCGGAGGGGGGCGTGGGCGGGGGAGCGCAGGCCGGGATCGCCCTCGACCAGCGCCGCTGCGGCAGCGCGTGCCTCTTCCAGCAGGGCGTGGTCCCGCAAGGGGTTGGCCACCCGGAAGTCGGGCAGACCGTGCTGCCGGAGACCGAAGAACTCGCCCGGCCCCCGCAGGCGCAGGTCCTCCTCGGCGATCTCGAAACCGTCGGTGGTGCGCTCCATGGCCTGCAGGCGCATGCGTGCCTCCTCGCTACCCGGGTCGCCGATGAGGAGGCAGTACGAGGGCTGGTTCCCCCGGCCCACCCGGCCGCGCAACTGGTGGAGCTGGGCCAGCCCGAAGCGCTCCGCCCCTTCCACCACCATCACGGTGGCCGCGGGCACATCCACCCCCACCTCGATGACGGTGGTGGCCACCAGCACCTGCACTTCCCCGCTGCGGAAACGCGCCATCACCTCTTCCCGCTCCCGGGCGGGCAGACGCCCGTGCACCAGTCCCACCCGCAGCCCCCGCAGTTCCCCCCGCTCCAGGTCCGCGGCCAGCCGGGTGGCCGCCTCGGCCTGCAGTTTGTCGGACTCTTCTACCAGGGGGCACACCACGTAGGCCTGGTTGCCCTTCGCCACCTCCTGGCGCACGAAGGCGTACGCCTCCCGGCGCCGGGTGCCGGGTAGCCAGTGGGTCTGAACGGGCCGGCGCCCGGGGGGCATCTGGTCGATGACGCTGAGGTCGAGATCGCCGAACAGGGTGAGGGCCAGGGTGCGCGGGATGGGAGTCGCGGTCATGACCAGCACGTCGGCGGCCAGGCCTTTCTCGAGCAACATGGCCCGCTGCCTGACCCCGAAACGGTGCTGCTCGTCGGTGATGGCCAGGGAGAGCCGGGGCAGCATCACGCCCTCTCCGATAAGGGCGTGGGTGCCCACGTACACCCCCGCTTCGCCCGCCGCCATGGGCTCCATGACCCGGGCGCGCTCGGAGGCACTCTGGCTCCCGGTGAGCAGCCCCACGGGGACACCGAGGGGTTCCAGCAGGGGCCGCAGGTTCTGGTAGTGCTGCTCGGCCAGGATCTCGGTGGGGACCATGAAGGCACACTGGTAGCCCGCCCCGGCCGCCTTGAGTGCGGCCATGGCCGCCACCAGGGTTTTCCCCGAGCCCACGTCCCCCTGCAGCAGCCGGTTCATGGGGCGGGGGGATTCCATGTCGGCGCGGATCTCGCCGTAGACCCGCTCCTGGGCAGCCGTGAGGGGGAAGGGCAGGGCGCACAGGAACCGGGCATGCAGTTCCCCGTCCGGGGGATGGCTGATGCCCTCGCGCTGTTTCACCTGGCGCCTCTGCAGGGCGATGGCCAGCTGCAAAAGGAAAAGTTCTTCGAAGGCCAGCCGCCGCCGGGCCGCCTCCAGTGCGGTCTCGTCGGCGGGGAAATGCATGTCCCGCACGGCGACCGCCGCCGGTACCAGGCCGGCCCGTTCCCGCACCGGGGCCGGCAGCAGGTCGGGGACCCGGGGAGCGAAGCGCTCCACCACTTCCCGGGCCAGGGCGCGCAGGGGCCGCTGGAAGATGCCTTCCTTGAGGGGATACACGGGCACCAGGCGGCCCACGTGCAGGGGGTCGGCCCCCGTGTCGATCTCGTATTCGGGATTGTCCATGCGCCACTCCCCGAACCGCCGCTCCACCCGGCCCGAGAAGATGACCATCATCCCGCGGCGGAACTGGGCCTTGCGGAAGGGCTGGTTGAACCAGGTCCCCCACAGGATGCCGGTGCGGTCGCTGATGCCCACCCGCAGCAGGGAGAGCCCGGGACGCGGGTGCCGCTCTTCCACGGCGTGCACCACCCCGCGCACGGTGCGCACCTCGCCCGGACGCAGATGCCCCACCGGGCAGAACTCCCGGCGGTCCTCGTGCCGCCGGGGGAAGTAGAAGAGCAGGTCGCCCACCGTACGCAACCCCAGCCGGGCCAGGTCGCGGGCTCGCGCCGGCCCCACCCCCTTGCAGAAGCGCAGGGGTGTCTCCAGTCCCTGATCGATCAAAACCCTCACTCCACCGATATGACGTAGTGGTGCAGGGGCTGTCCCCCGTAGTGCACCTCCACCAGGAGGTGGGGGTACCGTTCCCGCAGCCGCTCACCCAGGGCGGCGGCCACCGGAGCCTTTACGCCCGCCCCGTAGAACAGGGTGATGGCCGTGGTGTCTTCACCCGTGGCCCGGGCCAGCAGCGCCATGACCGCTTCCTCGGGGGAGGGGGCCGCCACCACCAGCTCGTCTTCCAGGAACCCCACCGCGTCCCCCTTGCGCACCGGTACCTGTCCCACGGCGGAATCTCGTACCGCGCGGGTGACCTGGCCCGTGCGCACGCCCGCGGCCGCCTCCTGCATCAGGCGGGCGTTCTCCTCGGGCGGGAGTTCCGGGTTGAAGGCCAGGGCCGCCGCCACCACCTGCGGGCCGGAGAGGGCGGGCACCACCCGCACGGGAACCCGCGTCAGGCTGGTGACCTGGCGCGCCACTGCCAGGGCGTTGGGGTGACCGGGCAGGATGACCACCTCTCGGGCGCGGGCCGCCCTCACCGCCTCCATCACCTCGGCGGCGCTGGGGTTCATAGTCGGTCCCCCGGGTACCACCTCGACGCCCAGGCTGCCCAGTATGTCCCCCCAGCCGTCCCCGGGGACCACCGCCACCACCGCCAGCGGCACGAGTTCTTCCCGGGTCACCGCCGCGTCGGTGCCCCGGGACCGGGGCGACCGTCCCGGCACCTGCGCCCCGACGTCTCCAGGCGGCGCGGACAGCTGCCCGCGCACGTCCTCCGCACGTGCGGACACCTGCAGCCGCATGTCCTCCACGCGAGCCTCCACCAGCCCCTCGTCCAGGAGCAGGGCCAGCACGCGGTCGGGATAGGCGGTATGTATGTGGACGCGCACCAGGTCTCCGTCTTCCGCCACTACCAGGGAATCACCCATGTGCCCCAGGGCCTGCGCGAGGCGGGATTGCTTCCCCTCCCCCCGCAGGGTGGCCACCAGGTCGTAGGGAAAGGCACCCACGTCCTGCCCCGGGGACACGCTTACCGGCTCTGGCTCCACCAGTTGAGCGGATCCCTCCTCGCCCACCAGGGCGGCCAGAAGTCCCTCCAGGATATAGACCAGTCCCTGGCCCCCGGCGTCCACCACCCCGGCTTTCTTCAACACGGGCAACAGGTCCGGGGTGCGGCCCAGGGTTTCACGGGCCCCGGCCCAGGCCTCCCGCAGCACGGCCACGGCGTCCCGGGTGCGCCGCCCTACCTCCACCGCCCGGCGGGCGGCCTCGCGGGCCACCGTGAGGATGGTGCCCTCCACGGGACGCACCACCGCCCGGTAGGCAGCCTGCACCCCTTCCTGTAGGGCCAGGCCCAGGTCGAGCCCGTCGGCTTCCCCCTTGCCCTCGAAGGTGCGGGCCAGGCCGCGGAAGATCTGAGACAGGATGACGCCCGAGTTGCCCCGCGCCCCCAGGAGCGATCCGCGGGCCAGGGCATTACTCATCTCCGCCAGAGAAGAAGATGACACCCGCTCCATCTCGGCCTGGGCCGAGCGCATGGTGAGCAACAGGTTGGTACCCGTGTCCCCATCTGGGACGGGGAAAACGTTGAGCTGGTCCACCTCGGCCCGGTACCTCTCCAGGTAGCGGGTGGCCAGACCGATCATGCGGCGCAGATCCCAACCCCCTATGCGTCCCGGCACGCTACGTCCCTCCCGGAGGCAAGCCTCACCTAGACGCGTACGCCCTGCACCTGCACGGTAACCCGGCCCACCCTGATGCCCGCTTCCTCAACCACCTCCCGCACCCGCCCCGCCACCTCTGCGGCCACGGCGCGGATGTGACCGCCGTACCTAACCATGATGTTCAAGGTGAGATCGACTTTTCCTTCCCGCACCGCCACCTCCACCCCGCGGCTCAGGCTCTCCCGGCCCAGCAACTCCGCCAGGCCCGCCCCCACCCCCCGGGCCGCCATCCCCGCCACACCCGGGCACTCGGTGGCGGCGAGACCCGCCAGGGTGGCGATGACTTCCTCCGTCCACGCCAGCCTGCCCAGCCTGGTACTGACCTCATACGGCACGAACCGTTCCTCCCGTCCTCGGGGGCGCCCGCACGGCGACACCGGTGGACACCCGCGCGGTACCATGGTAAAATGGAGCGGATTCTCGTGTCAAAGGGGTATGTCCATGGGTCGCAAGTGCGTGGTTTGCGGCAAAGACGCCTGGGTGGGATTTCAGATCAGCCACTCTCACCGCCGTACCAAGAAGCGCTGGAATCCCAACCTGCAGAAAATCCGCATCGTGCACGAGGGTCGGGTGCGCCGGGCCCTGGTGTGCACCAGGTGCCTCAAGGCGGGGAAGGTGCAGCGGGCGGTCTGACCAGGTTCCTGACTTCCTCCACGGGCACGCGGTAAACCCGCCCGCAAAAGTGGCAGCGCGCCTCCAGGACTTCCCCGGGGGCGGCATCGTCCAGATCTACGGTGGCCAGCGCCTCCAGCAGGCGCGCCCGCGTGCAGCGGCACCGGTAGAAGACGGGCTGCGGCGGCGAAAACATCACGTCAAAGCCGGAAAGGGCCCCCAGGATGATCTCCTCGGGGGTCTTTCCCTCTTCGATGAGGGTGCTGGGGGCGGGGAGCCCGTGCAGGTTGGCCTCCAGCCGCTCCAGTCCCGAGGCCCCTTCCCCTCCCGGCAGCACCTGCACGAGCAGGCCGCCCGCCGCGCGCACGCGCCCCCGCGGCTCCACCAGCACGCCCAGCGCCACCGCCGAGGGGGTCTGCTCGGAGGTGGCCAGGTAGTAGGCGAGGTCCTTGCCAATCTCCCCGCTCACCAGAGGGGCGCGCCCCGTGTAAGGCTCCTTGAGCCCCATGTCCCTGGTCACGTAGAGGTGCCCCGTCCCCACCCCCCGGCCCACGTCCAGTTTGCCCGGTGACGCGGTGGGCAGTTCCACGCCGGGATTCTCCACGTAGCCCCGCACCGCGCCCCCGGCCCGGCCCTCCGCGATGATGCCCCCCAGGGGGCCGTCCCCCACCACCCGGATGGTGATGCTCTCCTCACCCTTGAGGGTGGCCGCCAGCAGGGCCGCCCCCGCCAGGGCCCGTCCCAGGGCGGCGGTGGCGAGGGCAGAGGTACGGTGCCGCCGGCGGGCCTCCTGCACCACACCCGTGCAGCGCGCGGCGAGGGCCACCAGGGGAGGGTCCTTCACCACCGCCCGCACCAGGTAATCCGTCAGGCGGCCCGGCGGCCGAGCACGCGGACCAGGACCCGCACCAGGGGCCCCAGCGCGCGGGGGACCCTGTACACCCGGAACCTGATCACCGCTTCCAGCCTCCCTCATGCCCAGGTCCCTCACATTATATTCCCGGCGCGGAAGCGCGCGTGCGCGGCGAGCCGGGCCCGGGTGGTGCAGCCGGGCGAGGCGGCACAGCCGCGGGCGGCGTGGAAGCGCGCGTGCGCGGCGCAGCGGGCCCGGGCGGCGCGGCGCAGGCCGAGGCACGTAGCGCCCTGATGGCGGCGGCGTAATCGGGCGTGCCGAAGACGGCGGTACCCGCCACCAGGATGGTGGCCCCGGCGCGGCAGGCCGGGGGCGCGGTGTCGGGGGTGATGCCGCCGTCCACCTCGATCTCGCCCGCCCACCCCTGCTCCCGCAGGCGGGAAACCTGCGCCACCTTCTGCAGGGTGGCGGGGATGAGCGCCTGGCCTCCGTAGCCCGGGTTCACCGTCATCACCAGCACCAGGTCGACAAGATCGGCCACGTAGGGAAGTACATCGGGGGCCGTGGCGGGATTGAAGGCGACCCCCGCCCGCGCCCCCAGGTCCCTGATGGCGCCCAGCACGCGGTGCAGGTGGGGGCAAACCTCCGCGTGCACCGTTATTATGTCCGCGCCCGCCTCCCGAAAGGAGGCCAGATGGCGCTCGGGGTTGGCCACCATGAGGTGCACGTCCAGGGGGATGCGCGCCAGGCGCCGGATGGCCGCCACCACCTGCTGCCCCACCGTGATGGGGGGCACGAAATGGCCGTCCATGACGTCGATGTGCAAAAGGTCGGCACCGGCGGCCTCCGCCTCCTGCGCCGCCTCCCCCAGGCGGGCGAAATCCGCGGCCAGCAGGGAAGGGGCCACCTTCACTTCGTTCACCAGGGTAAGCCCTCCTCGTTCACAGGGTAAGCCGTCCTCGTTCACCGGGGTAGGCCCCCTGCGTTACCAGGGTAGGCCCTCCTCGATCTCCTGTAGTAATTCCAGGTAGAGCCGGTGGCGCCAGGGCGCCACCCGCCCCTCCTCCACCGCTTCCCGCACGGCACAGCCCGGCTCCGCCCGGTGGTAGCAGTCTGCGAAGCGGCAGTGGGGGGCCAGTGCCACCATTTCGGGGAAAAGGGAGGCCAATTGGCGCGGGTCCACCCCGCCCAGTTCCAGTCGCGAAAACCCTGGCGTATCCGCGACCATGCCCCCGTTCACGTCGAGCAGGCGGGCCAGGCGGGTGGTGTGACGGCCGCGGCGGATGCGGGGGGAGATCTCCCCGGTGGCCAATCCCAGGCCGGGACGCAGGGCGTTCAGCAAGCGAGACTTCCCCACCCCGCTCTGGCCGGCCAGGACGGACACCCGGCCTTCCAGCAGGGGGTGCAGTTCCCCCAGGCCCTCGCCGGTGACCGCGGAGGTCACCACCAGCGGGTAGGGGACGGGATGGAACAGTTCCCGTACCCGGTCGCGCTCCTCCCCGGCCAGCAGGTCGGCCTTGCTCAGCACCATTACCGCCCCCACTTCCGCCTTCTCCGCCGCCACCAGCACCCGTCCTACGTGTCCCAGGTCGAGGGGCGGATCCCGGTAGGAGAAAACGACCAGCACCTGGTCCACGTTGGCCACGGCGGGACGGTCAAGCAGGTTGCGCCGGGGGAGCACTTCCTCCACCACGGGAACCGGGCCCCCCGCGGCCACCCGTACCAGGTCGCCGGCCACCACGCCCAGGGCCTGGCGGCGCAGGCGACCCCGCAGCCGGCAACTCAGTTCCCGCCCTTCTACACGTACCACCACCCGGTCGCTGTAGCAACCCAGTACCCGCCCCAGCACCACCGACCGCCCCTACTTGAGAGTCCCCTCGGAAACCACCTGGCCATCGGAGGTGATCTGGACGGTCGCCTCCCCTCCCGCCCAGGTGACCAGGAGGGGGAAAGTAGAGCCGCCCGGCCTCTGGGCGGAATACACTACCGTGGTGCCCAGTTCGTCGGTCACCCTCACCTGCACCAGGTGGTTTTCCTCCGGCTGCCCGGGCACGGAGACCATCACCAGGGAACGGTGCACGGGCAGGGAAGTGCCCTTGCTGCGCAGGACCCTCACCACCGTGTCTCCCGGCACCGTCTGGCCCGCCGCCGGCTCCTGCCCGCATACCACTCCCTTGGGGAGGGCGTTGGGCACCTCCTCCACCGCCCCCAGCGCCAGCCCCGCTTCCTTGAGGCGCACCGTGGCCTGGTCCACGCTCAGCCCGTACAGGGAGGGGACCATCACCGGTTTGGGCTCGGGGCCCGAGGACACCTCCAGGTCTACCGCCGAGCCCTTCACGGCGGGGTCACCCGCGCGGGGCCGCTGGGATATCACGGTGTCTTTGGCCACGGTATCGTGGTAGCGGAAGGTGGTCCTGATGTCCAGGCCGGCCGAGCGCAGGATTTCCTCCGCCTCCCGCAGGGTCTTCCCCTCCACCGCGGGTACCCCGCCCTTGACGAACTCGGGCCCCAGGCTGATCCAGAGCTTGACCATGCCGCCCTTCTTCACCGGTTCGCCTGGGTCGGGGTCCTGATCGATGACGTGGGAGACCTCCACCTCCGAAGAATAAAGCTGACCCACCACTTCGTACTGCATTCCCGCCGCCCGCAACTGCTCCTGGGCGGAGGCCAGGTCCAGGCGCAGGACGTTGGGTGTGGTGAGGGTGGGCACGTAGAGCCAGTTCAAGAAGACATAGCCGCCGTAGGCAAGCAACCCCAGGAGGATGACCACCAGGACCACCCAGGACAGCACGCGCGGCCGTACGGTCCTGCCCTGGTGACGGGCCGCCCGACCGTTGCGCTGCCGGACCACCGCCTCACCTCCCCTCGCGGTCGTGGCCGCCCCCGACACCGCGCCCTGGAGGTCGGCCAGCATCTCGGCCGCCGATGGGTACCGCTCCTCGGGGTCCTTGCGCAGGGCCCGCATCACCACCCTCTCCAGGGCGGGGGGCGTGCCCGGCGACAGCCGGCGTACGGGGGTCGGCTGCTCGTGCACGTGTTTCAGCGCCACGCTGATGGGGTTGTCCCCCTCAAAGGGGAGGCGGCCGGTGAGCATGCGGTACAGCACCACGCCCAGGGAGTACAGGTCGGCCTGCTGATCGCCCGGTTCCCCCTGCACCTGCTCGGGGGCCAGGTAGTGGACCGACCCCACGATGGCCCCCGGATGGGTCACCGTGGAGGCGACCCCGGCCCGGGCGATGCCGAAGTCGGTCACCTTGACCTCTCCCGCCGGTGCCAGCAGGATGTTCTGGGGCTTGATGTCGCGGTGCACCACGTCGTGGGAGTGGGCGTGCTGGAGGGCCTCCGCCACCTGGGAGGCCACCCGCACCGCTTCGCCGGGCGGCAACGGTCCCCGCTCCAGGTGCTGCTGCAGGGTGTGGCCGGGTACGTACTCCATGACCAGGTAGTGCAGGTCCCCGTCCTGGCCCACGTCAAACAGGCTCACGATGTTGGGGTGGGAGAGACAGGCGGCCGCCTTGGCTTCCCGGCGGAACCGGCGCAGGAACTCGCCATCGGCTGCCATCTCCGGGCGGAGCACCTTGATGGCCACCGTACGGCCCAGCCAGGTGTCCTCGGCCCGGTAGACCACTCCCATCCCGCCCGCACCCAGCCGCTCCAGGATCTGATAGCGACCCGCCAGCCTGGTGCCGATCAACGATCGTCCTCCCAACTTGCCTCCGCCACCACCACTGTGATGTTGTCGGGCCCGCCCCGGGCATTGGCCAGCTCCACCAGGCGCGCGGGCGCCAGCGGGAGATCGCCCGCCGCCAGGATACCGGCCATCTCCGAGGAATCGACCACCCCGCTCAAACCGTCTGTACACAGGAGGAGGATGTCCCCCGGTTGTAGCTCCACCTCTATCAGGTCCACCTCAATGAGGTCCCCGGCGCCCAGGGCCTGGTCCAGCAGGTGGCGCTGGGGGTGGCGGCGGGCCTGCGCCTCTGTCAGCGCCCCCCGCCACAGCAGTTCCCCCACCCGGGAGTGGTCGCGCGTCAGCTGCCTGATGGTGCCCGGCCGGACGCCGCCCTCCTTGCCCACGCACGCGTCCGACCGCGTGCCCGTCGACCCTCCACCGGCCGGCGCGGCCGAGGGCGTCGAACCGGCCGGGCTGGGGGCGGCACGGTCGGGACGGAAAAGATAGGCGCGGCTGTCACCCACGTGACCGATACTCACCGTCCCCGGGCTGAGCACGGCCAGGGTAAGGGTGCTGGCCATGAGTTCCCGGCGGGCTCTTCCCACCTCCAGGATACGCCGGTGGGCCGCCCAGATGGCGTCCCGCAGCACGGCGCGCCCCGCCCCGGCACGCAGACCGGCCAGGTGCTCGCGTACCACCTCCATGGCCAGGGCAGCCGCCACCTCCCCCGCCTGCATGCCGCCCAGCCCGTCCGCCACGGCGCAGGCCAGGCCGTCGGCGAGGTCCAGCACGAGGTAGGCATCTTCATTGCGAGCCCGCACCAGACCGCTGTCTGAAGCAGCCCAGGCCCTCACCCCTTCACCCCCGCTCCCACAAGGTTCTCTTCAAAGACCCTCTATCCCTCTCTCTCTCTCAGTCCCGCGCGCTGCTTGGCCCAACACCCAGGTCGGGGCGCGCCCTTGCTCCGGCCGCTTATCCGTCTCTGTATTTACGCAGCCGACAAATGAAGAAACCGTCCACGCCGTGCCGGTGGGGCCAGAGTTGCAGCCACCCGTTCCTGCACTCCCCGACCAGGGCGGCCGGCACCCAGGGCCCGAGGTCGTCCACCGCGAACTCGGGATGCCGGGCCAGGAAGGCTTCCACCACCTGCTGATTCTCCTCGGGCTCGGTGGTGCAGGTCGAGTACACCAGCACTCCTCCGGGGTCCAGGGCGGCGGCGGCGCCATCCAGGATCTCCCTCTGCAGCGCGGACAGGGTGGCCAGGTCCTCCTCCCGCCGGCGCCAGCGCAGGTCCGGGCGCCGGGCCAGGGCACCCAGGCCGGAGCAGGGGGCATCCACCAGGATGCGATCGGCCCGCCCCTGCCAGGCCGGGGGCAGCAACTCGGCCAGCCGCCGGGCATCCCCCGCCACCGTGTGCAGTCCCCCCAGGCCCAGGCGGGCACAGCCCTCCTCCACCAGGCGCAGGCGCCCCGGGTGGACGTCCACAGCCAGCACCTCCCCATTACCACCCATCAGTTCGAGCAGGTGGGCGGTCTTGGTCCCCGGGGCACTGCAGGCGTCCACCACCCGCAGGCCGGGCCGGGGATCGAGCACGGGCGCCACCAGGGCGGAGCCCTCGTCCTGCAGGGAGAAGAAGCCCTCCCGGAAGGAGGGCAACTCTGCCACGGGCCGGGGGCTGTCCTCCAGGACGAAGCACTCGGGACGGTACCGTCCCGGCCTTACCCGCACCCCCTCGCCCTCCAGGCGCGCCAGCAGATCGGCCACCCCGATGCGGGTGAGATTACACCTCCCCGCCAGCGGGGGAGTGCGGTTGAGGGCCGCGCACAACGCCCCGGCCTCCCCCGCGCCCAGCCTGGCCACCCAGCGCCGTACCAGCCACTCCGGGCAGGAGTGCTCCAGGGAGATGCGCTCCACCTCCCCGGCCCCGGGGTCGGGCCCGGCCGGGCGGGGATCCCGGGCGATGCGGCGCAGGACGGCATTGACCAGGGAGGCGGTACCCGCGTGACCGTGGGCGCGGGCCAGTTCCACCGCCTGGGATACCGCCGCGTACGCCCTGCCCCCGCCGTACAGGAGCTCATAGGCCCCCAGGCGCAGGCTGTTGCGGACGGGCGCCGGCAGTTTCTCCAGGGGGTGACGCAGGTGACGGGCCAGGCTGCGGTCTATGGGCAGGAGGCGTCGCACCACCCCGTACGCCAGATCCTGGGCGAAGGCCCGCTCGCGGGCATCCTCCTCCCGGCGGCTCAGGCGGCTGAAGGCCACGTCCGCATAGGCGCCCTTCTCCACCTCAACGAGGACGCGCAGGGCCAGTTCCCGGCCGGGCGTGGCGGGCAACTCAATCCTCCCGGCTGCGGGCCAGCATGAACATGCGCAGGAGCTGTGCCACCGCCATGGCCAGGGCCGCCACGTAGGTGAGGGCAGCCGCGTTCAGCACCGCCCGCGCCCCTGCCAGTTCGCGCTCGGTGCGCAGGTACCCGCCCGCCTGCAGTTCTGCCAGGGCGCGGCTGGAGGCATTGAACTCCACGGGCAGGGTGATGGCCGTGAAGACCACCGCCCCCAGGAACAGGATCAGCCCCAGGTTCATGAGCGACCCCGACCCCATGATCAGCCCTATGAAGAAGAGGGGGATGGCCGCCTGGGAACCCAGGTTCACCACCGGCACCAGGCGGTTGCGCAGGGCCAGGGGACCGTAACCCACCGCGTGCTGGATGGCGTGCCCCACCTCGTGGGCCGCCACCCCCAGGGCGGTGATGGAGAGACCGTCGTGCACCCCGGACGAGAGGCGCAGCACGCGGTGCCGGGGGTCGTAGTGATCGCTGAGCACCCCCGGCGTGCGGGACACCTGTACGTCCCTCACCCCCGCGCGCCAGAGCAGTTCCTCCGCCACCTGGGCCCCCGTCTTACCCACGGAGGCCATGACGCGGGAGTACTGCTGGGCGGTGGAACTCACCCGCGCCTGGGCGTACAGGGAAAAGATGAACGCCGGGATCACGAAGAGCAAGAGCCCGGGGTCCATCCCGTAACCCCAGTACAAGTCAATCACCCTCCTTTCCCAGGACTTCTCCCAACCCGAGGCGGTATCCGCGCAGGAAATCGGCCGCCGGCATGGCGCGCCGTCCTTCCGGCTGGACCTCGAGCACTTCCACGGCACCCGCGCCGCAGGCCACCACGAACCCCTCGGGCGTGAAACCCACCACGGTACCGGGCCGCGGCGCCCCACCCGCGCCACCGTCCCCAGCCGCGGGGGGAACCGCCTCGCCCGCGGGGGCGACCGTGCCGCCCTCCCCGGCGGCGGGTGCAGCCGCGGTGCCAGCCGCCTCCTCCGCGGCGGGGAGGGGTGCGTTGTTCGCGGCAAGGGTGGCCACGCGGACCCGCCTCACCTTCAAATGACGTCCCGCCCACCGGGTACGTGCCCCCGGCGAGGGCGAGAGGGCCCGCACGTGATTCACCACATCCCCGGCCGGCCTGCTCCAGTCCAGTTCCTCATCGGCGGCGGTGAGCGGGGCAGCGTAGGTGGCCCGTCCCTCGTCCTGGGGGACCCGGGGGGCCTCCCCCTTCATAAGTAGATGTAACGTGGCCAGCACCAGTGCAGCACCCTCCCGTGCCAGCCGGGCGCGCAGGCTGCCCGCATCTTCCTCCGGGCCGATGGGGATCTCCTTCTGCAGGATGATGTCGCCCGCGTCGACCCGCTCGGACACGTGAAGGGTGGTCACCCCCGTCACCGCGTCCCCCGCCATCAGCGCCCGCTCGATGGGAGCCGGTCCGCGCCAGCGCGGCAGCAGGGACGGGTGCAGGTTGACCACCGCCTTCCCCACCCCAAGGAGGGACGGGGGCAGTATGCGGCCGAAATCGGCCACCACCAGGTAGTCGGGCTCAAGCTCCCTCATCCGGGCCAGGAACTCCTCGGCCCGCAGGGAACCGGGCTGGAGCACCTCCACGCCCAGTTCGGCGGCCCGTTCCTTGACCGGGGGCGCCCCCGGCACCAGCCCTCTGCCCCGGGGCCGGTCCGGTTGGGTCACCACGGCCAGCAGTTCACACTCCGACTGGAGCATCTCCAGGGTGGGCAGGGCAAACTCGCCCGTCCCCAGGAACACCACCCGCGGCGCCGGCACTACCTCCCGCACCTCGAGGGCCCGGTCCAAAAAGAGGATCCCGTTCAGGTGGTCGATCTCGTGCTGGATGGCGCGCGCCAGCAGACCCTCCGCTTCCACCCAGATCTGGCGACCGTGCCGGTTCATCCCGCTCACCGTCACCCGGTGGTAGCGGGGCACATCCCCCACCAGCCCGGGCACGGACAGGCATCCCTCTACCGCAGTCTCACTACCCTCGGCGTGCACGATTTCGGGATTGATGAGCTCGATGGGCCCGTCGCCCACATCCACGACGATCACCCGCCGGGAGATGCCCACCTGGGGGGCGGCCAGACCCACCCCCCGGGCGTCGCGCATCGCCTCCAGCATCTCATCCAGCAGGTCCCGGACCTGCCGGTTCACCCGGCGCACCGGCTTGGCCACCTTCCGTAAGACCGGATCCGGGTCCTGCCTGATCCCACCGGATGCCATGGGAACGTCCCTTCACCCCCTCAAAGCATATCATAAGGGTCAACATCAACGGTAAGTCTTACCCCGTACCGCTTCTCAACCCCCGCCCGGGAAAGGGCTTCGCGCACGGCTGCCCGCACCGCCCCCGCCTCGGGACCCCGCACCACCACTACCCAGCGGAACCATCCCCTCAGGGGCGAAAGGGGCGCCGGTGCCGGCCCCAGCACCTCCACCCCACCCCGTCCCTCTAACCCGGACGCGCCCCCCGCCCCGCAGATGTCCTCGACCGCCCGCCGCGCCCGGTCCTCCTGGGGAGCCGCGCAGATCACCCGCACCAGGTGGGAAAAGGGCGGGTAGGCCAGTTCCCGGCGCTGCGCGATCTCCTCCCGGTAGAACTGCCGGTAGTCGTGGGCGCGGGCCGCCCGCACCACGTGGTGGTCGGGGTGATACGTCTGCAACACCACCTCCCCGCCCCAGTCGGCAGCCAACTGCCCCAGGTCGTGCAGAAGTGCGAAGGTGCGTTCGGCGGCCCGGAAGTCGGGCAGGTGCAACCCCACGTCCGCATTCACCACCCCCACCAGTCCCAGGTCGGGGAACTCGGGGCCCCCGGCCACCATCTGCGTGCCCACCAGCACGGCCGGGCGCTGCTCCAGGAAGGCATCCCACAGGGCCCGCACATCCGCGCGGCGGGTCACGGCATCCGTGTCCAGGCGGAACACGGGCGTGCCGGGGAGGAAGCGCTCCACCTCCTGTTCAACCTTCTGCGTCCCCGTCCCGATCAGGCCCAGTTCCCGCCCTCCGCAGAAGGGGCAGAGGTCGGGGACGGGCCGGGAGAAGCCGCACAGGTGGCAGTAGAGCCAGCCGGGGCGGTGGAACACCAGGGCCACCCGGCAGCGCGGGCAGGCCAGCGCCTGGCCGCACTCGCGGCAGGCAAGGCTGCCCGCATACCCCCGCCGGTTGAGGAACAGCACTGCCCTCTGCCGCCTGGCCACCACCCGGGCCAGGGCGGCCTTGAGAGGAGCACTGAGGCTACCCCGCCGGGGGCCTCCCCAGGCCGGGCGCAGGTCCACCACCGTCACCGGCGGCAGCGGGCCGCGGGGCAACTCCCGCAGGCGGTACTCTCCCCCTTCCGCCCGGAAGAAAGTTTCCACTCGGGGCGTGGCGCTGCCCAGCACCAGCCGGCCGGCCGCCCGTGCCGCTCCCACCCGGGCGGCGTGGTAGCGGGGGGCCTCCTCCTGCTTGTAATCCTCGTCGTGCTCCCTCTCCAGGACCACCAGGGCGGGCGCGTCCAGCGGGGCAAATACGGCCGAGCGGGTGCCGAGGGCCACCCTGGCCTCCCCTCGGGCCAGGGACATCCAGGCCGCCTGCCGGCGGGCGGGGGTGAGCACGGCATGGAACACCGCCATCTTCCCGCCCAGGCGAGGCCGCCACCACCCTGCCAGGCGCTCTACCTGTTCCACCTCCGGCGCGAGCACGATGGCACCCCCGCCCTGGGAAAGCACCTCCTCCACCATCTCCAGGTACACCTGGGCGCGATCCCAGGCGTCCCTACCCCAGATCACCACCGTTTCCGGCGCTTCGCCCAGCACCGGGCGACAAGCAGTCCCCATCGGCGCCTCCAGCGCTGTCGCCGTACCGGCACCGGCCGCCGCGCCGGTGCCGGCCGCCGCGGCGGAGGCGCGGCGCGATCTCACCAGGCGCAGAAGCCCGTGGCGGGCCAGGAGACGCACCGTTTCCTGCAGTGAACGCGCGTCCCCCTCCCAGGCCTCCTCGAGTTCGTCCAGGGTCCAGCTGCGCCGGCGGGGAGCCCCCGCCAGCAGCGCCGCCAGCCGGCGGGCGCGTTCGGAGCGTAGCGTGCCCGCCCGTGCCCCCAGTTCGCCCGGGGAGACCAGCAGGCGCACCCTGCCCCATTCTCCCACCCGCAGGCCGGGAGGGGAAACCGCCCGCAGGGCGGCCGCCGGGGTGCAGAGATACTCGTCGGCCAGGGCGAGGGCCAGGTTAACCAGTTCGGGCGGCAGGGCGGGCCGACCGGGAACCGGACCCCGCACGGGGCGCACCTCCACCCCCGCGGGCCGGCGGCCCCATCCCACCACCGTGCCCTCCATCACCCGGGGTCCAAAGGGGACCTCCACCCGCTGCCCCACCCCGAGCCGACCCCGTAACTCGGGGGGCACCAGGTACGTCCACACCCCGCCCGCCCCCGGGGGAGCATCGTCTAGCACAACCTCCACGTAATCCCCTTCGTCCAACTCACTCACCGCGACGGATCTCAGGAGGGGCTTGAACCGGTCCCGGAGCGGCTTCCCGACGTCCAGGAGGGGCTTTCACCCGGTCGAGGAGGGGCTTCACCCGGTCCAGGATGCGGTGGGCCAACTCTTCCTTGGTCATGAGGGGGAGATCCTCGCGGGTGCCGTCCGGCCAGAACAGCGTCACCTGGTTGCGGTCGGAGGCAAAACCGGCCTCCGCCCGCGTCACGTCGTTCACCACCAGGAGATCGACGTTCTTGCGCGCCATCTTGGCCCGCACCTCCGGTTCGGACACCTCCGTCTCGGCGGCGAACCCCACCACCACCGTCTTGCCCTTGCGCCGGCCCACTTCCGCCAGGATGTCCGGGGTGGGTTCCAGTTCCAGCACCCAGGCCGTCCTGCCCTCCTTCTTGACCTTGGTCGGGTGGGTCCGGCGCGGGCGCCAGTCTCCCACCGCCGCCGCCTTCAACACCAGGTCCACGCCCGGCAGGCGCTCCATCACCGCGCGGTACATCTCCTCGGCGGACTCCACCCGCACCAGTTCCACGCCCCCCGGGGCCGCGAGGGCGGTGGGACCGGAGACCAGGATGACCTCGGCCCCGCGCGCGCGGGCCGCGCGGGCCAGGGCGTAACCCATCTTGCCGGAGGATGGATTCGATATGAAGCGCACGGGATCGATCATTTCCCGGGTGGGCCCGGCCGTGACCAGCACCCGCCGCCCGGAAAGGTCACCCTGCAGCAGGTGCACCACCTCGGCCACGATGCGGGCGGGGTCGGGCAGCCTGCCCACCCCCACCGTTCCCTCGGCCAGCCAACCCGTCTCGGGGGGAATGAAATGGTACCCGAGTTCCGTAAGGCGGGCCATATTGGCCTGGAAGACGGGGTTCTCGTACATACGGAAGTTCATAGAAGGACAGAAGACGACCGGGGCGCGGCAGGCCATGATGGTGGTGGTAAGGAAGTCGTCGGCGATGCCCGCCGCCACCTTCCCCACCACGTTGGCGGTGGCCGGCACCACCAGCAGGAGGTCGGCCCGCTCCGCCAGGGCCACGTGCTCCACGTTCCACCGCGTGACGCGGGAAAACAGTCCGGTCACCACCGGGTTGCCGGAAATGGTCTGCAGGGTGAGGGGGGTGACGAAGCGGGCGGCAGCCCGGGTCATCACCACGTGCACCTCTGCCCCCAGGCGACGCAGGCGGCTCACCACCTCCACCGCCTTGTAGGCGGCGATGCCACCGGTGATGCCCACCACCACCACCCTGCCCGCCAGAGGCTCCGATCCGCTCGCTCCCCCAGTACCGGCAGCCACCGCCCGGCCCCCCGTTGACCCCTACTTCATGCGCGACACTTCGCGGCGGTACGTGATCAGCCCGTTGGCGATCTCCTCCAGGGCCACGGTCACCGGCTTGTTGGACCGGCTCACGAGCAAAGGAGGGTGTCCGTCAAGCAGTTCCCGGGCCCGCTTCGCCGCCAGCGACACCAGGGTGTACTTGGCGTCCACATAGGGAAGCAGTTGTTCCAGGGGCAGTTCCACCAGGTTCACGGCCTCACCCCTTCCCACGCGATGTCCGCGGCACCGGGCACCTTCACCGCATCCGCCACCGGCTCAACACCCGCCTCACCCGGCACCTCTCCGCGGTGATGATGGCGCGGACGGCTGCCACCGCCCGCTCCAGGTCATCGTTGACCACGGCGTAATCGTACCATTGCACCTCGGCCAGTTCCGCCGCGACCGCCTGCCGCCGCACGGCGAGGCCCTCTTCCGTCTCCGTCGCCCGCCCCTCCTGCCGGCGCCACAACTCCTCCACCGAGGGCGGCAGCAGGAAGACGAAGACCCCGTCGGGAAAGACCCCGCGCAGGGTGCGTGCCCCCTGCACGTCCTTCTCCATGATCACCGTGCGGCCTTCCCGCAGAAGACGGTACACCGGCTCCCCCGGCGTCCCGTAAAGGTGGCCGTACACGTTCGCCCACTCCACGAACTCGCCCCGATCGAGGCGGCGGCGGAATTCCTCCCCGCTGAGGAAGTGATAGTGGACACCGTCCACCTCGCCCGGACGGGGTTCCCGCGTGGTGGCGGAAACGGCGTAGACCAGGTCGGGCATACTGGCGGCCAGGGCTTCCCGCACCGCACCCTTGCCCACCCCGGAGGGACCGGAAATGACAACCAGCAGCCCCGGTGAGCCCGCCGAGGTCGCCGGGGACAGGCCGTCATCCCCTGTCGGGCGATTCTGTTTCTTCCTCAACCGCTTCCCTGCCCCCCACGCGATGGGCCACCGTCTCCGGGTGTATGGCCGACAGGACCACGTGGCCGGTGTCGGCGATGATCACCGCCCGCGTCCGCCGCCCGTAGGTGGCGTCGATGAGCAGGCCCCGGTCCCTGGCTTCCCCCACCACGCGCTTGATGGGCGCCGATTCCGGGCTGACGATGGCCACGATGCGGTTTGCCGAGACTATATTACCAAATCCCACGTTGACCAGTTTGATCTCCATGGCGACCTCCACGCGCCCCCTAGACCACATTTTGCCCCTGTTCCCGCATTTTCTCAAGCTCTGCCTTGATCTCCACCGCCGCCGCCGAGATGCCCGCATCCTGCGCCTTGGCGGCCATGGTGGTGGCCTCGCGGAACGCTTCCTGCAGCAGGAAGTCCAGGCGCCGCCCCACGGGCTCGTCCGCCGCCAGCAGGCGCTCCATCTCGTCCAGGTGCGACCCGAGCCGGACCAGTTCCTCGTGGATGCTCACCTTCTCGGCGTAGAGCGCGGCCTCCGCCGCCAGCCGGACCGGCTCCAGCATGGGGGCCAGTTCGCCCAGCCGCCGGGTGAGCCGGGCGCGGTACTCCTCTTCCAGTTGAGGGGCGCGCTCCCGGGCCCCGGCCACCAGACCCCGCAGACGGGCGATGCGGTCGCGCAGGTCCGCCAGCAGGCGCTGGCCCTCCGCCGCCCGCATCTCCTCCACGCCCCCCAGGGCCTGCTCCAACGCAGGGAGCGCCGCCGCCCACACCTGCTCCACGTCCACCTCGGCCTCGCCCGCCTCCATCACCCCCGGCAACTGCGCGATCCACGCCACCTCTCCGGGCCCCGGCCGCCACGCCGCCGTGCCGCCAGCGCCCGCCGCGCCTTCTGCCGCGCCCGTAGCGGTGGCACGCGCGCCCGCCGCGGTGCGCGGTTCGCCGGAGGGCGGTGCAGCGCCCGCGGCAGGGTCCGCCGACGGGCCGAGGGCCTGGCAGAGTTCCTGCCAGGCGGCCCAGTATGCGCGCGCCAGGGAACGATCCACGCGCACCTGACGGGGGAGGTCTTCGGTGGGCTCGGCGGTGAGGTGCACCTCCACCCGGCCCCGCTGCAGGCGCCGCTCGAGCAGTGTCCGCACCCGTTCCTCCAGCGCCAGGCAAAAGCGCGGGAAGCGCAGGGCCACGTCCAGGAAGCGGTGGTTGAGGCTGCGTACCTCCACCCGCACCCGCCAGCCCGCGGCCCTAGCCTCCCCGCACCCGTATCCGCTCATGCTGCGCACGACACCACTCCCTATGTCATCACCTCGCGCCGCCCCGCCCCCCGCCGCGCAGCGTGGGTACGCGCCCCGTTCTCCGCCCGGGCACCGCCCTCCAGCCCTCTCGGGGGGCGAGCCCCGCCCTCCCATCCTCGCGCGGGCCGGAGAGCCGGGATCACAGGCTGTCGCGGAGGCGGCGCATGGCCTCCTCCAGTCGGGAGGTGGGCACGGTGAGGGAAATGCGTACGAAGCTGCGCCCGGTCTCCCCGTAGGCGGAACCGGGAGTGACCATCACCCCCGCCTTCTCCAGGAGATTGGTGGAGAACTCCTCGTCGGTGTAACCCGGCGGGACCCGCAACCAGATGTAGAAGCTGCCCCGCGGGGGGGTAACGTCAAAACCGATGTCGCGCAGGGTGGAGACCACCAGGTCGCGGCGCTGCCGGTACACCTCGTTCATGGAGGCGATGAAGCGGTCTGGGTTGTCCTCGAGCGCCTTAACCCCCGCCCGCTGCACCGCTGCAAACTGGCCTGAATCGGTGTTGGTCTTGATGACGCCCAGGCCGGCCACGGCGGCGGCGTTCCCCACCGCGGCCGCCAGACGCCACCCCGTCATGTTGAACGGCTTGGAGAGCGAGTAGAACTCCAGCGCCACGTCTTTGGCGCCCTCCACCTGGAGGACGCTGGGGGCCACGAAGCCATCATAGGTGTTCTCGATGTAGGCGGCATCGTGGCACAGCAGGACGTCGTACCGGCGCGCGAAATCCACGGCCCGGCGCATGAACTCCAGGTCGGCCACCCCGGCAGTGGGGTTGTTGGGGTAGTTGATGAACATGAGCTTGGCCGCCCGTGCCACCTCCTCCGGGATGGCCTCCAGGTCGGGCAGGAACCCGCTCTCGGGCAACAGGGGCATGGCATGGATGCGTGCCCCACAGAGGGCGGCGTGGGTGCGGTACACCGGGTAGGCAGGATCGGGCAGGATCACCACATCCCCGGGATCGACGAAAGCCCAGAAGAGGTGGGCTATCCCCTCCTTGGAACCGATGAGGGTCATCACTTCCCGGTCGGGGTCCACCTCCACGCCGAACCGCTCCCGGTAACGCCGTGCCATGGCCCGGCGGAACTCAGCCGTCCCCTCATAAGGCGGGTAGCGGTGGGTGGCCGGGTCCTGGGCCGCCTGGTAGAGGGCGTCCACCACGTAATCGGGCGTAGGTACGTCCGGGTCCCCGATGGCCAGGCTGATCACGTCCACCCCGCGCGCCACCAGATCCTTGCGCACCTTATCCATGCGGGCAAATAAGTACGGCGGTACACTCGCTATCCTCTTCGCCACCTGCGGCATCCCTCGTCCACCTCCACCTTCCATCAAGGGCCGCCCGGGCCGGCCCGCCTGTGCGCCGCCCTCGCGCTCTCCGGGGGGGCGTGCAACAGGCTGGGGTCAGGGCCACAGGAACTCGCCCCGGCACACCTCTTCCGCAGGCCCCGTCATGTACACGTTCCCCTCGGGTGCCCACTCCACCTCCAGGTCACCACCGGGCAGGGAGACGCGGGCGCGCCGTGCCGCCCTCCCCTGCAGGGCCGCCGCCACCAGGGACGCACACGCCCCCGTCCCGCAGGCCTGGGTGGGGCCCGATCCCCTTTCCCACACCAGCACCTCCAGGTGCCCGCCGCCGGACCCCTCGCCACCCCCGGCCCGCGCCTCCAGCGGCCCGCCCCCGGGTGCCTCGCCACTTCCGGCCGGCACCTCTGCAGCCGTCAGGCCGGAGCGGAGGACCCGCACGAACTCCACGTTGGTGCCGCAGGGAAAGGCGGGGTGCTTCTCCAGTTGGGGTCCGTACACCGGGAAGTCTTCCTCATCCCAGCCCTCCAGGATCACGGCATGGGGGTTTCCCATGGAGACGGACATCACCCGGAACTCGCGGTCACCCACCGGGACGGCGAGTTCCCGCGACTCCCGGGGGGGACCCATGTCCACCCGGACCAGGGCCCGCCGTGGTACTCCGCCCCTCTCCTCCACGTGCAGGATGCGCGTACGAATGCGGCCCGCCAGGGTGTCCACGTCGCAGTCCGGTCCCGGGCAGTACCCGCGACTGTGCAGGTAGAAGGCAAAGCACCTCACGCCGTTGCCGCACATCTCGGCCTCAGAACCGTCCGCGTTGAAGATGCGCATGCGGTGGGGTTTGCCCTCGGCCTCCGGTGGCAGCACCAGGATGAGGCCGTCCGACCCCACCCCGCGGTGGCGGTCGCTCACTGCCCGGGCCAGGGCCGTATAATCGGCCGCGGCCTCCCCGGGGACCCCCCCGGCCACCAGGTCCACGAATACGTAGTCGTTCCCCAGACCGTGCATCTTCACGAAGGAGACCACGCACCCACCCCCCGCATCCGCCGCGGGATCGCTTCTAGGATAGCCGTAGCGGCCTCCCTTGGCAACTGCGGCCCATGCCGCCCTTCACCGGGCAGGCCAAACCCGCCCCACGCGGACTTCCCCCCGGCACGCGGCTTGCCGTTCCCGGCTGCGAACACGGCAAGTCGCGCTTCCGCACGCACCCAATCCCGGTTGCCAGCAAGCGCAGTTGACATACGGCTACGGCGCCAGCAGTCACCCGCGACGTGCCGACTTACTGGGAGCCCGGCTTCTGGCGGTCCTCCAGCAGTTGGCCTCCCACGCCCACCTGATCCGGTGCCGTTTCCTGCAGGTACACCACGAAGGCTGCGGGGTCGATCCCCGTCAGGCGGCTGGCGGCTTCCGTGAACGACCGCACCAACTCCCGCTTCTTCTCCTTGTCAAGGCGCGGGCCGAAAAAGAAGATGGTCGGCACCCCCGTTGCCTCCTCCATGCGTAAACATCCGTCAGACCCATGGTACCTTCACCCGCTTCCGTGCGTCAACACCCGGGCGCGGCACACGGCACACCTCCGCCGGCACCCTCGATACCCGAGCGGCCAACGCCACGTCAAGCCGGCGGCAGGCGAGCACCTTCCCGGCAGGATTCCCAGGATCTGCCGCCCGGTGGCGTCGCGCGACCGCGAAGAAACAACGGGGCCGGTCAGGCCATGCTGCGGCGGAAAAGGGACGAGGCTGCGGCCGTCATGATCAGGCCGCTCAGGGCCAGCACCACCAGGCCGCGCGCCAGCCCGGCCCAGTCCCAGCCAGTCAGGAACAGTGAGCGCATGGGGTTGATGGCGTAGCTGAGGGGATTCAGCACCGCCAGCTTCGCCAGCCAGGCCGGCATCATGTCCAGCGGCATCATCGCGTTGGAAGTGAACATGAGGGGCATGGTGAGGAAGTTGACTACCGCCATCAGCGCCTCGTGGCTGGTGAGCACCGCTCCCAGGCAAAGGGAGATCCCGGCGAACACCTGGCTGAGGAGCACGGCCAGCAGGAGGAGCACAGGCACCCCCGCCACTCCGGCGGCGAAGTGCACCCCCATAGCCAGGGCCAGGGCGAATATCACCAGGGCCTGGAACGCGGTCTGCACGGCGATGGCCAGCATCTTGCCCGTGACCACGGCAGTGCGGGAGATGGGGGCGGCCAGCAGCTTCTGCAGGTAGCCCAGCCGCCGGTCCCACACAATGCCGAGGCCCCCGAAGATGCCTCCGAACAGGGTGACCATGGTGACGATCCCCGGAGCCATGTAGTCCAGGTAAGAGCGGGCGGGGAATCCCGGGATGGCCGCTATGCGCTGGAACATGTTGCCCATCAGGGCCAGCCAGATGAGGGGCTGGATCAGGGTCATGAAGATGCGGATCTTCTGCCCCCACAGGCGCTTCAGTTCCCGCCAGCATATCCACCAGGTATCCGCTGGCAGGGTGGTCCACCTGCTCCCCACCGGGTATGCGTCCGCAGCGGCGCTGGCAATTCCAGTCCCGCTCATCCCCTGACCCTCCTCACTGCCCTCGCCATACGGTGATACGCGGCCGCTCCCTCATCGTCCCGCAACTGGCGCCCGGTATAGCGGAGGAAAACGTCATCCAGCGTGGGGCGCTTCAGCGCCACCGATTCCACCCGTACTCGGCGCGAAGACAGGAAGTCGAGCAGCACCGGGGTAGCCCGTTCACCCTCCCGAACCACCAGTTGCACGGTGCTGTCCGCCCCCGGCTGCACCGACTCCACCAGGGGTAACCGGGCCATCTCCGCGGCCAGTGCCTTCAAAGCCTCATGCCCGGCCTCATGCCCGGCCTGCTGCCCGTCCCCGGCCGGCCTGTCCAGCGGCGGGCGCCCGCCCCCGACACCACCGGGAACCGGACCCGGGTGGGCCAGACGGATGGTGACCAGGTCCCCGCCCAGGGCCTGCTTCAGGGCCGCCGGCGTATCGAGGGCCACGATGCGGCCGTGGTCGATGATGGCCACCCGGTCGCACAGGCGGTCTGCCTCCTCCATGTAATGGGTGGTGAGAAAAACCGTCACGCCGTGTTCGTCCCGCATGCGCCGGATGTACTCCCAGATCCGGCTGCGGGTCTGGATGTCCAGGCCCAGGGTGGGTTCGTCCAGGAAGAGCAGGCGGGGACGGTGGATGAGACCGGCCGCGATGTCCAGCCGCTTGCGCATGCCCCCGGAGTAGGTGGCTACCGGGCGGTGGGCGGGCTCCTCCAGTTCCACCGTGGCCAGCAGTTCGCCGACGCGCTGCCGCAAGACAGCCGGTTCCAGGTGGTAGAGCCTGCCCTGCAGGTAAAGGTTCTCCCAGCCGGTAAGGCTCTCGTCCACCGCCACGTCCTGGGACACATATCCCAGTTGCTGCCTCACCCAGTGCGGTGAGGCCACCACGTCGCGACCGCACACCGTGGCCCGTCCCGACGTGGGCCGGATCAGGGTGGTGAGCATCATGATAGTGGTGGTCTTACCCGCGCCGTTGGGGCCCAGGAAACCGAATACCTCCCCCGCCTTCACCTGGAAGCTCACCCGGTCCACGGCCAGGGTTCCCCCTGCGTACCGTTTGGTCAGTTCCTCCGTCTCCACGATGGCTTCACCGGTCATGCCTCACTGAGGCCCTCCTCTCTTCTGGCGCTCGGCTGCTTCACACAGCGCCCGCAGGCCCCGGCCCAGGGCATCCCGGTCCGCGGGACTCATGTCCTCCAGCAGCTCCCGCAGGAGCGACCACCGCTCCTGCCGTACCTGCTGCAAGGCCTCTTCTCCCGCAACTGTCACAGAAAGGTGCACCACCCGGCGGTCCGCCCGGCTGCGCTCCCTCTGTACGAGACCCATGGCGGCCATCCGCTCAACGAGGTCGCTCACGGTGGGTGCGGAAACGCCCAGTATGTCCGCCAGTTCCCCGGCACTCACCTTCCCGCACCGCGAGAGAACGTGCAGCACCTTCACCTGGGGCATGGTCAGGCGCAGAGGGAGCAAATCCCGCCAGTGCAACCCCCTCAGCGACTCCATCAGCTGCCGGCCTAACTCCAGGATCTCCTCCGGCGTCAACCAGTCTCCCTCCAGCCTCTCATGGCCCGTCCCACGGGAGATATTTAGGCTGGAGCTAATTATATCTCCGCCCCGCCACCGGATCAAGGAAGGGAATGACTCACCAGGCCGGCGCCACGCGGCCCGTCAACACCCGGGCCACTCCCTCGGACTGCGTGAGTCGGGTCATTCTCAGCGGCAGCGAAAGGAACAGGGCGGGGTTTTGGCGAAATTGTATTCCCGGACCCGGTACAGGCCGTAGAGAGAAAGGGGAGGACGG
>JACIYH010000002.1 GCA_014360055.1 Bacillota bacterium
GCGGGGTTAACTGTTGTCGGGGCCCGGCCGAGCCCGGGCTTCCGGCCGCTTTGCCTCTCTCCCACCTCCTGCTGTCCGGGCCCCCAGCAAAGTGGGGGCCCGGACCCTCCATCTTCCTCACCTCCTGGTTTCCCCGGGGCTTCTTCGATGGGGTCCCGGGGCATTCGCTCCTGCTCCCGTCCTGCGGGGGGCCTAGATTCCGGAAAGGTGGTGTCCGCGTGTCCGTCCTTGCTGCAGATGCTGTCTGGGTGCGCCCGCACCGCGTACCTCGGCCCTACCGGGTTTACACGTTCCCGCCCCGCGACCGCGAGATCTTCGTGGAGCTGGCCGCCCTGGGCTTTGCGACCTCTTTGCAGATTCAGGAGATGTTCTGGGGCGGGTCTCACGCGGTGGGTAAGTGGCGGGTGCAGCGCCTGGTGGAGTGGGGGCTTCTCTGGCGGTGGGAGTTCTCCAAGCCGTATCCTTCCGCCTACTCCTTGACGGCGCACTCCGCGCCTTTGGTCGGCGCTGCGCCCCCGCCCGAGGGGCTGTTGCCGTCGGAAGTTTTGCGGGTGGTGGCGGCGACGGAGTTTTACGTGGGGCTGCGCGCCCTGGGCCGCGAGTTCCGCTGGCGTCAGGGCCCGTGGGGTTTCGACCTGCACATAGCCGGGCGCGAGTACCGGGGGCTGTGTCCCCGGGCGCTGCCCGGGGAGGCTGAGGATTTCTGGATGTGGGTGAGGGCGCACGTGGGCGAGCGGCTGATGTGCGTGGCCTCTTCGGAGGAGGAGGCTGTGCGTCTTGCCCGTTCCTGTCCGGACGGCCGGGTGCGGTACACGTGGGACGGCCTGCTTCACTCGGGGCCGCTTTCCCGGGCCTTCCGCCGCTGGGACGGTTCTGGGTTTGAGCCCGAGGAGGCAGTTGTCTTCGCGTGAACGGAGGCGTTTGCCTGATCCTCCAGACATGGTTCGCGCTGGAAGGAGGTGGCGGTGTTGCGCAGAAGACTAGTCCTGGATGTAGAGTGCATGGGCGCTGACGACGGGCCTTTGCGCGAGGCGATACGTGTGTTGCTGCAGGCTGCGGCCGAGCGCGGGGAGGGCGGCGTACGGCGTCCGGGGGGTGGCGTTGGTGAGTTCGGAGGAGTTGAAGGAAGTCGTAGCGGTGTGCTATGCCCGGGTCTCGACGGACGAGCAGGTGGTGGGGATAGCGGAGCAGTTGCGCGAGTGCCGGGCGTTTGCGCTTTCCCGCGGGGCCACCCGCATAATTGAGGTGCATGATGATGGTATTCCGGGCGATGCCGTGGACCGCCCGGGGCTCAACCGGGTTCTTTCCCTGGCGAGGGCCGGAGGGGTAGATCTTTTTGTCGCCTGGGACGTGGACCGCCTGGCTCGTGATGTGGCGTTGCAGCTTGCCATTGACAGTGAGTTCGCGCGTCACGGCGTTCGGACGGAGTACGTTCACTTCGATAAGCAGGATACGCCCGAGGGGCGCCTGTTCTTTGTCATCAGGGGTGGATTTGCGGAGTTCGAGAGGGCGCTGATCACCCGCAGGATGCAGTTTGGCAAGCTGCGGGTGATGAAGGAGGGCCGGCTCGTACAGAATCCCCGAGTATTTGGCTACCGCTTTGTGAAAGGCGAGGGGACTCTTGAACCCGACCCCGACCAGCTGCCCCTGCTGCTGCGTATGTACGAGATGTGTGGCTCGGGGATGTCCGCGAGCGGCATTGCTCGCGCGCTGAACGAGTCGGGTGTGTCCGGTCCCCGTGGCGGCCGGTGGACCAATACCACGGTGTCCCGCATACTGCGCAATCCGGTTTACTGCACTGGCGTGCTTCACATTCACCGCCATGATACTCGTGGGGTGCACAAGAACCGGTACATGCCCCTGGACCGCCGTGTGCGCCGCAAGGAGCGCCCGCGTGAGGAATGGATACCCGTCCGCGTTCCCCCTTTGGTAGATGTGGTGGTCTGGAACCGGGCGCAGGAGACTTTGGACCGCACGCGGGAGCGGCATGCCGGTACGCCGGCGACGTTCTACATGCTGTCGGGGCTGCTGCGCTGTGGACATTGTGGTTCACTGTTGCACGGCAAGCGTACGGTTGGAAGGCGCGGGGAGTACCGCTACCACTACGTTTGCCGGCGGCGCGAGCCGGGTGTTCCCGGGGAGCCGAAATGTCCACTCCCCTACCTGCGTGCCTCTGACCTACACGAAGCCGTCTGGTCCTGCGTGCGGTCCTGGCTGGACCGTCCCGACCTTATGCTGGAGGAGGCCCAGCGGCTTGTTGCCGGTTCCGGCCGCGAGCGCCTGGAGCGCCAGCGCCGGGAGGCGGCGGAAGAGATGGCCAGGTTGTCTGGAGCCAGGCAGCGTTTGGTGGCAGCGCTTGCGCGCGGTCTGGTTTCCGTGGACGAGGTGGAGGGGGAACTCGAAAAGACCCGGAGCAGCCTGGAGCGTTTGGGGCGCCTGGTTGCGTCGCTTGACGCCCGGATTAAGGGGCTAGAGGCGCTGCGGGGTGCTGCCGAGGATCTGGCGGCATCCGCCCGCCGTTTGCTGGTCTCCGCGGGGTGCAACGAGGACCGTGTGCGTGCGCGTGTGGTGCGGGCGCTTGCCAAGGAGGCCCTGGTAACGCTTCAGGATGACGGCACCGTACGGGTGCTTGTCAGGCTGCGCCTTCCCGAACTTGTGGCGGGTGCAGGACAGTGCTCTTCTTCTGGCGACGTGGAGAGCGGCTTTCCGGAAGGGTGTGCCGCCGGGGGCGGGCTGGATTGCCAGTTCGGTAGTCAATCAACAACTCTTATTGTCGAGTAATGGCAGCCCACGGCGTGCGCCACGTCCTGCAAGCTCAGGCCCCGGCTCAGGCGAAGGCGGCGTAGCCGCTCTCCCATCGATTCCAAACGCTCACCTCCTTTCACCTAATGAGTTATCTCTGGAGGAGTGAATTCCTGTCACGCAGGTGTATAAAATTCGGCCATGATTCGACAAATGCGGCGGCCGAGCCCGGCCGACGGGCCACCGCCCGTGAAAGGAGTGCACGCACTGGCGGCGAAGACATAGTTGTTGCATCCTGGCAGGGGAGGGGTGGCCATCCGTGGCCGGAGTAGGCGATACCAGGGTATTCAGGCCCCAGGGTGACAGGCAACTCCAAGCGCGCGAGGTCCTGCTCAGGGTATACCGTGCCCTCCGCGAGAAGGGGACACACGATCCCGTGCAGCAGATGGTGGGATACTTGCTTTCGGGAGAGCCGGCCTACATCACCAGCTACCAGGATGCCCGCAACCTGGTGCGCCAGGTGGAACGGCACGAACTCCTGGAAGAACTGGTGCGGGCGTACGTGGCTGCCGCGGACAGGGAGAAGTAACGGAGGACCGCGCTCGAGATGGAATTGTTTGACCGGGTGCTGGCGGTGGTAACCACGGCTGCCACACCGGTGGTGGAGTTGCGGGGAGCCATACCCCTGGCGCTGGCGATGGGGCTTTCTCCCTGGCAGGCCTGGGTGTGGTCGGTGCTGGGGAACCTGTTGCCCGTTCCCCTGCTCCTCTGGGGGTTGCGTACCGGACTGGTGTGGGTGGAGCGCCAGCCCTGGCTGCACGGCCGGTTTCGGGCCTGGGGGGAACGGAGTTCGGCCCGCCTGTCGGCCAAAGTGAAACGGTGGGGGTTGCTCGGGCTGGTGCTTTTCGTGGCGGTCCCTCTGCCGGGCACGGGTGCGTGGACGGGGGCCGTAGCGGCCACCTTGCTGGGGATACGGCCCTGGCCGGCCCTGCTGGCCATAACGGCAGGCGTGGTGGTGGCGGGTGTGGTGGTGGCAACCGCAGGCGCCGCCGCGGTGGCCATCGGGCAATAGGGGAGTGGCAGGCGCCGGCGTGGCCATCGGGCAATGAGGCGGAGTGGAGGACGCGTCGGGCCATGAGGCGGATGGGTGGGCGCCGCACCGTGGCGCGGGCAATGAGGCGGAGTGGCAGGAGGAGGCGTCGGGATTGGGTCTGGCGGAAACAGGTGAGGAGCGCATAGCCTGGGCGGCACGGCGCATGCCGGTGCTGGCGCAGATCCGGGGGAGGTGGGAGCGGGAAAGGCCGCTGGATGGCCTGCGGGTGGGAGCCTGCCTGCACGTGACCACGGAGACGGCCAACTTGGTGCTCACCCTCCAGGCGGGGGGAGCAGAGGTGGCCCTGTGTGCCTCCAACCCGCTCAGCACGCAGGACGACGTGGTGGCGGCCCTGGCCGGGCGGGGCATCGCCGTGCACGCCCGCCGGGGAGAGAGCCGGGAGGAGTATTACGACCACATCCGCCGCGTTTTGGATACCCGGCCCCAGATCACCATGGACGATGGGGCCGACCTGGTGGCCACCATCCACCAGGAGCGGCCGGACCTGCTTGACGAAGTTTGGGGGGGCACAGAGGAAACCACGACCGGCGTCATCAGGTTGAAGGCCCTGGCCGCGGCGGGCCGCCTGCACTACCCCATCGTGGCGGTCAATGATGCCCGCACCAAGTACCTCTTCGACAACCGGTACGGCACCGGCCAGTCCGCCCTGGACGGCATACTGAGGAGCACCAATATCCTGCTCGCCGGCAGCACGGTAGTTGTGGTTGGCTACGGCTGGTGCGGCCGGGGGGTGGCGGCCAGGGCACGGGGCATGGGGGCGCAGGTGGTGGTGGTGGAGGTGGACCCGCTCCGGGCTCTGGAAGCTGCCATGGAGGGGTTCGCCGTCATGTCCATGGATGAGGCGGCCCCGCGGGGAGATCTTTTCATCACCGTCACAGGTAACCTGAACGCCATCGGCGGAGACCACATGCGCAGGATGAAGGACGGGGCCATACTCGCTAACGCGGGACACTTCAACGTGGAGATCGACATCGGTGCCCTGGAGGCCATGGGGAGGCGGCGCCGGGCGCGGGAGAACGTGGACGAATACACGCTCCCGGACGGGCGGCGCCTGTACCTCCTTGCGGAAGGGCGTCTGGTGAACCTGGCCGGTGCCGAGGGCCATCCGGCGGAGGTCATGGACATGAGTTTCGCCGACCAGGCCCTCACGGTGGCGTGGCTGGCCACCCGGCCCGGCCTCTCCCCGGCGGTATACCCCGTGCCTGCGGAAATAGACGAACAGGTGGCCCGCATGAAGCTCGCCGCCATGGGCATCACGCTGCAGGAATTGAGCGAGGAGCAGAAACGTTACCTCCAGCAATGGGAGGCGGGTACGGTGTGATGCCCGGCCAGGGTGCGCCCGGGCCGATCCGGGGGGCCGGGCCCGGAGGGGCGGGCCCGGAGCAGGCGAGTCGAGAGACACGGATCCAGGAAGCGGTCGGGGGAGGGAAGAGGATGAAGGAAGAAACGGTGGATGTGACCCGTCTGGCAGCCCTGATCAGGAACGTCCCGGACTTCCCGGTGCCGGGCATACTGTTCCGCGACATCACGCCGCTGTTGCGCGACGCCGTGGCATTCCGGCAGGCCATGGACCTGCTGGCAGCCCGGTGGAAGGACGTGCCCGTGGACCTGGTGGCCGGGGTGGAGTCCCGGGGATTCATCGTGGGTGCACCGGTGGCCGAGCGCCTGGGAGTGGGGTTCGTACCCGTGCGCAAGCCCGGAAAGTTACCCTGGACGAAGGAGCGCCAGGAGTACCAGCTGGAATACGGGACGGCGGCTGTGGAGATGCATGCCGATGCCGTCGAACCCGGTCAGCGGGTGCTGGTGGTGGACGATCTCCTGGCTACGGGAGGCACGGCGGATGCCGTGCGCACCCTGGTGGAAAGGGACGGCGGCCGGGTGGTGGGGTTCTGCTTCCTGATCGAACTGCTTCCTCTGCGCGGGCGGGAGAGGCTGGCGGGGTACCCGGTGTTTTCGCTCATCAAGTTCGACTGAGTTGCCGCCGCGACACCGGCTGGCTTGCGACGCGGTAACCGTGTGGGTTGCCCCGCGCAAGAGGGCTGTTGGCGCCGCGGTGAGGAAACCGCTTTCAGGGGAGGCATGGGCGGTGGCTGAAGCTGAGATCGGCGTCTTCGGTGGTTCCGGCTTTTATCAGTTCCTGGAGGGAGTGCGGGAGGTTACCGTGGATACCCCCTACGGTGCCCCCAGCGACCGGGTGGCCCTGGCGGAGGTCGCCGGGAGGAAGGTGGCCTTCCTGCCCCGGCACGGCAGGGCTCACCAGCTTCCCCCTCACGCCATCAACTACCGGGCCAACCTGTGGGCCATGAAGGAGTTGGGCGTGACCCGCATCATCGGCCCCTGTGCCGCGGGAAGCCTGCAGCCTCACGTCCACCCGGGCGACTTCGTCCTCTGCGACCAGTTCGTCGACCGCACCACCGGTCGCAAGGACACCTACTTCGACGGCCCCGTGGTGGCGCACATCTCAACCGCGGACCCGTACTGCCCGGAGTTGCGGGAGATCGCCTGGGCTCGCATGCAGGAACTGGGCCTGCCCGGGCACCGCCAGGGGACGGTGGTGGTGATCCAGGGACCGCGCTTCTCCACCCGTGCGGAAAGTCGCTGGTTCTCCCAGTTGGGGTGGGAAGTGATCAATATGACCCAGTACCCCGAGGTGGTGCTGGCCCGGGAGCTGGGCATGTGCTACCTGAACATATCCCTCATCACCGACTATGACGTGGGGCTGGCGGACCGCCCGGACATCAAGCCGGTGACCCACGAGGAAGTCCTGCGGGTCTTCGCGCAGAACAACGAGCGCCTGCGCACGCTGCTCGTGGACATCATCGCACACCTCCCGCCCGAGCGGGGATGTCCCTGTGCGGAGATCTCCCGGCAGGCCCGGCTCAGTTCCTGACCCGCAACTCGAGGAATCCCGGCCGTACCCGCGGTATTTCCCCCCGTGGGGAAGGAAATCCTGCAGGTAGCCGAGAAATAGCTCCGAGCAGCCTTTGCCCGGCGCCAGGGAGGACCGCTCTTGATTCCCCTGCACGACGACATCCCGTCCCGCCGTTACCCAGTGGTTACCCGGCTGCTGGTGGCCGCTAGCGTCCTGGCGTTTGTCTACGAGTTGAGCCTGGGGACACGGGAACTGAGGGTGCTCGTGCACGTGCTGGGTGTGGTTCCCGCCCGGTATTTCCACCCGGAGCAGTTGCGGGCTTTCGGGTGGGTACTGGCCGTGCCCCTGGTGACTTCCATCTTCCTGCACGGAGGGTGGCTGCACCTTCTTTCCAACATGTTGTACCTGTGGATTTTCGGGGACAACGTGGAGGACCGGTTGGGGCACGGACGTTTTCTACTGTTCTACCTGCTGGTGGGGATGATCGGCAACGCGGCTCACATCGTGGCGAACCCCGCCTCGCAGGTGCCCGCCATCGGCGCCAGCGGGGCCATCGCGGGGGTGCTGGGTGCGTACCTGCTCAGCTTCCCGCGGGCGCGGGTGGCCACCCTCGTCCCCCTGGGCGTATTCCTCACCGTGGTGCAGGTCCCCGCCGTGCTCTTCCTGTTTGGCTGGTTCCTGCTCCAGCTAGCCAACGGGGTGGCCAGCCTGGGGGTGCCGGGTACCCAGCAGGTGGCCTGGTGGGCCCACATAGGGGGGTTTCTGAGCGGTGCGTTGCTGGTGGGGGTTTTCGCGGGCCAGAGGCGTGCGCTTTACTGGTAACAAGGGAGGGGGAGACGGGTGGACAGAGTGACCCTGAGCGTGATCAAGGCGGACGTGGGAGGTTTCGTGGGGCATTCCGCCGTGCACGACGCCTTAAAGGAACGGGCCCGAGAGTGCCTGGAGGCGGCCGGGAACCTGCTGGTGGATTTCCGCGTTGCTTCGGTTGGTGACGACCTCGCCCTCATCATGACCCACCAGCAGGGGCCGGATAGCCCGGCCGTGCACGAGCTGGCCTGGAACACCTTCGTGGCGTGCACGGAGGTGGCCAAGAGCCTGAAGCTCTACGGGGCGGGGCAGGATCTCCTGAGCGATGCCTTTTCGGGGAACGTGAGGGGAATGGGCCCGGGCGTGGCGGAAATGGAGATCGCCGAGCGGCCGTCGGAACCGGTGGTGGTGTTCCTGGCGGACAAGACGGAACCGGGTGCCTTCAACCTCCCCCTCTTCCGCATCTTCGCCGACCCCTTCAACACCAGCGGCCTCGTAATCGATCCCAAAATGCACGCCGGGTTCCGCTTCGAGGTCATGGATGTACGGGAGAAAGCGGTGGTCACCTTCGAGTTGCCCGAGGAGATGTACGACCTGCTGGTGTTCCTGGGGGCGCCGGTGCGGTACTGCATAAGGCACATATACAGCAAGGAGCTGGGTGAGGTGGCGGCGGCGGTGAGCACCCAGCGGCTCAGCCTCATGGCCGGCCGCTACGTGGGCAAGGATGACCCCGTGTGCCTGGTACGGTGCCAGAGCGGCATGCCCGCCCTGGGAGAGGTGCTGGAACCCTTCGCCTGCCCTCACCTGGTGGCGGGGTGGATGCGGGGCTCCCACGTGGGGCCGCTGATGCCCTGCGCGGTGCCCCAGGCCACGCCCACGCGCTTTGACGGACCACCGCGGGTGGTGGCACTGGGATTCCAGTTGGCGGAAGGACGCCTCATCGGCCCCCAGGACCTCTTCGCCGATCCTGCCTTCGACCGCGCCCGGCAGCAGGCCCTCGAGATCGCCGACTACATGCGGCGGCACGGGCCCTTTGAGCCGCACCGGTTGCACCTGGAGGAGATGGAGTACACCACCATGCCCCAGGTGATGAAGCGGCTGGCGGGCAGGTTCGCGCCGGTCGAGTAGGGGGGACAGGCGCGGGCGACCCGGCGGGGTCAAGGTCGAACCGGTTGCGCTGAGGTCGTACGGTCGCGTCCGGCGCGGGGCAAGGCCGCAATGGTTAAAAGGTCCCGTTGGGGGCACCCTTATAGCGAGTGCCACCCCGACCGCGGAAGGCGCACTCCGGTGGGTGCCTGGAGGGCGGGCTGACGTTGACATGCTTGGAGCCCTCAGGTAAAATGAGCACATCTTGGGGGAGCGAGGTGATGCCCCGTGCCTAAGGACGAAGAGATGGATACGGTAGTACTCACCGATGAAGACGGCAAGGAGCACGAGTTCGCCATTGTGGACGTGATAGAGGTCGAGGGCAAGGACTATGCGATCCTCCTGCCCATGGGCGAGGAGGCCGACGAGGAAGAAGAGGGCGATGCGGTCATCCTGCGCATCGATACGGATGAGAAAGGCGAAGACGTGCTGGTGGACATCGAGGACGACGAAGAGTGGGAAAAGGTAGCCGAGGCCTGGGAAGCCATGGTGGACGAAGACGACCTTGACTTCGACGAGGACGAGTTCGACGACGAGGACGAGGATCTGGACGAGGACTACGAGGAAGACGAAGACCTGGAAGACTATGAGGAAGAGGAAGAAGACGAGGACGAGGAGGCGGGGCGCAAGGGCAAGTGACCCGGCCTGGTAGACGGTGAGGGCGGCGGTTCCCCGGCGGGGGAGCCGCCGTTTTCGCACCCGGGGGGTGTGGCGGGTGAGCAGGGGGTACGTGCTCCCCTCGCGGTCTTGAAGTCTATCCTGTGCAACTCAATTCCGCCGGCTGCGGGCTTGAGGTGGACGTAGTCTCCCCCACTGATCCCGAGCAGGGCGAGCACCTGGGGGGTGAGAGTTACCAGACCGCCTGCTTCCACGGTGACCCTGGCCACCGGCCGTCCCCGCAAATCCTGCCTCGACTTGCCCATCGCCTGCCCGTATGGTGCCGGTTCGCCCACCAGATGTTTCCTCCCTTCGCCTACCTGCCGTTACGTCCCTGATTATAAGGGGGTGGTGGCGCGAACGGTGTCGATTTCGCGCCCCGCCCGGGGAGTCGACCCCGGGCTGATACGTGTGGGAATTCTCGCTTCGGTCTGGCATGGAGCGGGGGGACTGCGTATTATGGGATAGGAGGAGCGGGAAGTCATGTCCCGACGTGAAAGCAGGCGCGTTTACCTGGTGAAGCGTCGCGGAACGGCGCTGCTGGAGCGTCCTGAAGTGGTTGGGGTCGGACTGGGAGAGGACGACCGGGGCGAGGAGTGCCTGGTGGTGCTGGTGGATGGTGACTTGCCGGCGCGCGCGCGGCAGCGATGCCTCCGTCGCCTGCGGGGCGTCCCCACGGTGGTGATAGAGACCGGGGTGCTGAAGGCCCTCGGCGGTCCGGCCGACCAGTAACGTCGTTGCCCCCAACTGCATAAGGTGTTTCATGATGCCATGTTGGGGGTGCGCTCATGGACGCTGGCGTGCTGGCGGGTATCATTGCCGCCATTTTGCGTTATATAGGCCTGTGGGGAGGGTATCTCGGGAACGGCTCGTTTCCCCGGCCCCTGTCCCCCCAGGAAGAGGCCAGGTGCGTGGAGGCCGCCCGTCGCGGTGACAGGACGGCCCGCAACAAGCTGGTCGAACATAACCTGCGTCTGGTGGCTCACATCGTCAAGAAGTTCGAAAACGGCAGGGAAGACGTGGAAGACCTCATCGGCGTGGGCAATCTGGGCCTGATGAAGGCCATCGATACCTATGATCCCTCCCGCGGGACCAAGCTGGCCACATACGCGGCCAAGTGCGTGGAGAACGAGATCCTCATGTACCTGCGCAGCCGCAAGAAGACCAGGAAGGAGGTTTCCCTGCACGATCCCGTGGGGGTCGACCGCGAAGGGAACGAGGTGACCCTCATCGAGATGTTGAGCAGTGACGACGATGCCGTGCCCGACCAGGTGGACTGCCTGTGGCAGCACTCCCGCGTGCGCGAGTGGCTGGAGGCACTGCCCCGCAAGGAGCGGGAGGTACTGGAGCGCAGGTACGGACTCCGTGATGGCATCAGGCGTACCCAGCGGGACATCGCTCGCGAACTGGGCATCTCCCGTTCCTACGTGAGCCGCATCGAGAAGCGGGCCATCCAGACCATGAACTCCCTGCTGCAGGGGTTTGGCGTGTAGCGGTCGTGGTATAATCGACCTGCCATGCGCTTTCTCGAATGCCTCCGTCCCCGGCTGCTGGTGCCCGCCGTGTTCGACATCGACCTGGACGGGCTGTGGCGGCAGGGCATCCGCGGCCTCATCCTGGACCTGGACAACACGCTGGTGGCGTGGGGGTCGGACTTCGTGAGCGACCGCCTGATCGCCTGGGTGTCGGGGGCACGCGTGCGGGGGTTCCGGTTGTGCGTTTCCGCTAACGCCCGCGCGGGCCGGGTGAAGCAGATGGCGGGACGGCTGGGCATCCCCGGGATCGCCAATGCGGGGAAGCCGCGGCGCCAGGCCTTCCAGCGCGCCCTCCAGATCATGGGCACGGGACCCGGAGAAACCGCCGTGGTGGGAGATCAGCTTTTCACGGACATCCTGGGCGGCAACCGGCTGGGGCTGTTCACCATCCTGGTTGTGCCCCTCACCTCCCGCGATTTCGTGTGGACCCGTATCGTCCGACATCCGGAACGCCTGGTGCTGAGGGCACTCGGCCTCACCCGGCCCACCCGAGCTGAGGGTGCCGGAACCCACCCGGGCTAGCGGCTGCGGTAGCGCCTCACCGCCTCCAGGTGCTCCCTCAGGGTGCGGGAAAAGTGGTGCGTGCCATCGCCGCGCGCCACGAAATACAGGTAATCGATGGCGGCCGGTTCCAGCACGGCGCGCAGGGAAGCTTCTCCCGGGTTGGCGATGGGTCCCGGCGGCAGCCCCGCGTAGAGATAGGTGTTGTAAGGAGAATCCACCTGCAGATCCCGGCGCAGCAGGCTTTCCCCCACCTTGCCCAGGGCGTACAGGACGGTGGGGTCGGCCTGCAGCGGCATGCCCCGCTTCAACCGGTTCCAGAACACCCCCGCCACCAAAGGGCGTTCTTCCGGTACCCCGGTTTCCTTCTCCACGATGGAGGCCAGGGTTACCACCTCATGGACCGAGATCCCCTGCGCTGCTGCCTTGCGGGCGAGTTCCCCCTCCCACACCTGCTGGAACCTGCGCACCATCAGCGAAACCAGTTCTGGCTCGCTGGTGCCACGCGGGACCCGATAGGTATCGGGGAACAGGTATCCCTCCAGCGGGTAACGCACCCGCGCCGGATCGGGTAGCGGCGCGGGGGCCAGTTCGGCACGGGAAGCCGCCTCCAGGAACCGGTCCCGATCCGCCAGGCCCAGGGAGGCCAGCAAGTCCGCTATCTGCTCCACGTTGAATCCCTCGGGCACCGTGAAGGGGTAGGTGACCACCTCGCCCCTTACCAGGCAGCGGATGATCTCGCGCAGGCTCATAGCGGGGGACAGGTCGTACTCGCCGGCGCGCAGGCGGGTGGAGACACCCATCCACTCCACCAGGGCCCGGAAAACCAGAGGGTGGCGGACCAGGCCGGAGCGGCACAGGATTTCTCCGATACTTTCTACGGAGGAACCGGCCGGGATCACCACGCGCACCGTGGCACCGGAGGCGGTGTCGACGGGCCGGGAGCCCCACCACACCAGCCCGGCGGTGGCGGCGGCCAGGAAGAGGCATGCTGCCAGGATGATCACAGGGGTGAGCCCGGGACGGGTGGGGAAGCACAACTGCCTTGTAGGATGCGGGGAACCGGCTGGCGAGCTGTCCAGTGCAGAACCCTCCCTCTGCGGAGTTCGCTGCCACGCCCCGCGGTCCCTGCCCGCGCCCTCTGGCCGGGCACGGGCGCGGCCGCCCGGGCACCGGGGAGGGGGCGGCGGGGTGGCACGGGAGGCGGGTGCGGACGGCGGGCCCGCGTGGCAGGGGGAGAGGCGAAGGCAGGTGGCGACGCTGAAGGAGAGAGCGGGAGGCGTGTCGGCGCCCGCCGGCGAGGAGCCGGGGTCGCGCCAGTTGGAGGCCCTGGACCGCATCATCCAGGAGACCATCTCGGCCATCGACCGCAGCCGCGCGCAGATCTACACCATTGCCGAGTCTGCTCGGTGCGAGTACGAGAAGGTGAAGCGGAAACTGGAAGACGTGCGCAGGCGGGTGGCCGAGCAGATTCTGCTCGTCGACCAGTTGTTCCAGGAGGAGCGGGCGGCCCGAGTCGTGCTGTTGCAGGCCGACCTGCGCGCTTTCAGCGAGGAGGCGGTGCAGGCCGCCTACCAGCGCGCCGTGGACACGCGGGCGCGGCTCCTGGCGGCCCAGGAGAAGGAACGGGAACTGCGAGCGGAGCGGGACGATCTGGAACGGACGCTGCAACGGCTGGAGCGGGCGGTGATGCGGGCGGAAGAGTTGGTGGCACAGGTGGGTGTTGTGCTGGGTTACCTGAGCGGCAACCTGCGCGACCTCACGGCCCAGGTGGAGTCCTGGCAGGAACGGTTCCGGCTGGGCCTCAGCCTGCTCAAGGCCCAGGAGGACGAGCGCAGACGGCTGGCCCGGGAGATTCACGACGGGCCCGCTCAGGCCATGGCTGCCGCGCTCCTCAGGGCGGAGGTGTGCAGCAGGTTCCTGGCGGAGGACCGCGCCAGGGCTGAGCGCGAACTGGGCGACCTCAAGGAACTGGTGGGGAACTGCCTATTCGACCTTCGTCGTATCATCTTCGACCTGAGACCCATGACCCTGGATGAGCTTGGCCTGGTCCCCGCCGTGCGGTCGTGGCTGGAGGGGTGGCAGCAGCGCACCGGGCTGGAGGTCAGGCTGGAAGTACGTGGCACCGAGCGCAGGTTGCCGGCGGCCGTCGAGATCGCCCTGTTCCGCGTACTCCAGGAGGCGGTCAATAACGTGTGGAAGCACTCGGGCGTAGATCGGGCAGCAGTATCCCTGCACATGGACTCGGATCGGGTGCGGCTGGTGGTGTACGACCGGGGGAAGGGGTTCGACGTGACCTCCCTACCCGGGGACACTTTTGGTCTGGCGGGAATGAGAGAAAGGGTGCAGTTCCTCGGGGGCAGGTGGTGGATCAAGTCCCGCCCGGGACGCGGGACCCAGGTGGGAGCCGAGATCCCTCTCCCTCGCGGGTAGAAGCCCGTGCGGTCGCACCCGATGCGGGCATCGCTTGAAGGGGAGGTGCCGCCATGGAAGTCGCGGTGCTGGTAGCCGACGACCACCCTCTGGTGCGCCAGGGCCTGCGGGCAGTCCTGGAACTGGAGCCATCGTTCCGGGTGGTCGCGGAGGCGTCCGACGGCAGGGATGCTGTGGAAAAGGCAGCCCAAATGCCCTCCGGAGTGGTGGTCCTCGACATCAGCATGCCCGGCCTGAACGGCATCGAGGTGGCCCGTACCATCCGCCGGTCCCGGCCCGAACTGGGCATCGTGTTGCTCACCATCCACGACGACACTCAATACCTGGAAGAAGCCCTGCGCGCCGGGGTCAACGGGTACGTGCTGAAGGAAGCGGAACCGTCCATACTGGTGGACGCCATACGCGCGGCAGCCCGCGGTCAGGTGTTCATACACTCACCCATGGCCCAGAAACTGGGGCAGATGGCACGGGGGCTCACCTGTCCCGGGGGGTTGTCGGCCCGCGAATGGGAGATCGTAAGACTCCTCGCGCGTGGCTACCCCGTCCCCGAGGTGGCACGCAAGCTGTTTCTCTCTCCCAAGACCGTAAAGAACCACGTGAGTAATATTTACAGCAAGCTGGGCGTGAGCAGTCGCTCGGAGATGCTGGAACTCTGTCACCAGCGGGGGTGGCTCGACTCCCGGGGGGTCCCGGGGGAGTAGGTCGCCTGGTAGGGCCAAAAGGCCCAGGCCCAAAATGAGACGTGCCGACTCATGCGGAGCAGGCCTCGGGCCTGCTACTTTATGCTCGGAACGGTTTTAGGGAGCGGGCACGCCAAAAGCGGGGATGAGGGATCGCCCGCCCGCCCGACAAATCACCTGCGTCAACTCGGATGGCTGAAGTAGGATGCCCCGCCCCTTGGGTCCCCCCCGGCCGGGTGGGGCCCTCTTGTCGGTGAGCCCGACCACCGCAGGCCGGACCAGGTTGCCCGGGAGTGAGGGAGACGGTGGCCAGGACAATTCGGGTGCTGGTGGTAGAGCAGGCGGAGGCGCCGGAAGGATCCCTGCGAGCGCTGCTGGAGGGCCTGGAGGGAGTCGAGGTGGTGGGCACGGCCGCGGACGGCTCCCGGGCTGTGGAATCGGCCCGCACGGCCGCTGCGGACGTGGTGATTCTCGACCTGGGCCTCAGGTCTCCGGACGGTCCGGAGGTCGCGCGGGCGCTGCAGCAGGAGGCAGGGTCGGCGGTGGTGGCCATATCCGCGGGACCGTCACCGGAGGAGTTCCGCCGCGTGGTGCGAGCGGGGGTCAGGGACTACCTGATCCGGCCCTTCGGCCGCGAGGATCTGCTGGAGGCCATCAGGACGGCGGCAAACGGGCACAGCAACGGCACCGGGTCCGGGTCGGTCCCGGAAGCCACCACGGTGGTCTTCCTGAGCGCCCGGGGAGGGGTAGGGAAGACCACCCTGGCCGTCAACCTGGCCTGCTGGCTGGCGGCACGGTCCTACCGCACCGTGCTGGCGGACCTGGACCTGGAGTTCGGTACGGCGGCAGTCCTGATGGGGGTGCGCCCCCGCAGCACGGTGGTCGACCTGTGCCGTGAGGGCGGTGAGATCACCCGCGAAGGGCTCACCGCAGTGCTCACGGCAGCGGGTCCGGGAACACCCTCCCTGCTGGCCTGTCCGCCCGAGCCACACCTCGCGGCCGAGGTGGACGGTGAGGGACGGGGGGAGCCGGGGCGTTGCTACGTTGGTGATATCATAGCCGGGTTGCGCCACCTCTGTGACTACCTGGTGGTGGATACGCAGACCTGCTTCCGGGAGGCCACCCTGGCGGCCCTTGACGGGGCTTCCGTGGTGATGCTGGTCACCACGCCCGACATCCCCGCCCTCTACCAGACCGGTCGGGTCCTGGACCTGTTGCTGGACAGGCTGGGGTACCCGGCGGAGAAAGTGCGCCTGATCGTCAACCGCTACGAGCAAGGCCGCCACCTCAGCCCGGAGGAGATCGCGCGGGGACTCGACCATCCCGTCTCCTGCGTTATCCCGGCCGACACGGTTACGGTGTCGGAGGCGGCCGACCGGGGGGAGCCCTTCGTGCTGAGGGAGGGGCGGAGCGGGGTGCACCGTGCCATCGTGCGCCTGGGGCGGCTGCTTCTGGGAGAAGCAGGCCCGCCCGGCGAGGAGAGTGATGGGGGCACGACCCCCGAGGGAGGCGGAGAGGGGATGGCCGGCGAGGCCGCCGCCGGGCTTCCGGGCGCCGGGGAGGGGCCGGAGGCGGTGCTGGCGGGCACCCCCAGGGGTGCACGGGTGGGGCGGGCCCCCGGGGGAGGCGCTGCCTACCCCACCGGGAGCAGGCAATCCGCTGCTGCTCCCCTGTCCGCTCTCAATTACTTTCGCCGTCAGGCCCCGAGGAAGAAGCGCAGGGGTGATAAGCATGGGGTTGTATCAGAGGGTGGCCGAAAGATCGGCCCAAACCGTGACGGTGTCAGGTAGGGGCCTGAGCTTCCTCCCCGAGCCCAGAATGGTTTGGCCGCCCCGGGGAGAGACAGCCGATCGGGGGGAGAGGCACTCCGTGCCGGACCCGGGTAGCGGGGAGGTGGACGCGCACGTCCGGGAGCTTAAGGCGAGGGTGCAGACGTTCCTGGAACGCCTGAACAGCCCCGCGCCTTCCGTTCCCGCCTCGCGGCTCAGCCCGGTCCTGGCCGGAGAACTGGCGGGAGGAGGGCTCCCGGAGGAAGGCGAGGATGCCCGGGTCAAAGAGGGGGACGAGGCGTCCGCCGAGCGGATTGCCTTCCAGGTGCAGGCACGGCGCATGGGGGTCCCGTACGTGGACCTCAACGAGATCGATCCCGACGAGGACGTCCTGCGCCTCATCCCGGAGGAGCTGGCGCGCCGTTACCGGGCGGTGGCCGTTCAGCGTCAAGAAGGGGGCAAACTCCTCACGGCCATGGTAAACCCCATGGACGTGCTGGCCATCGACCACCTGCGCATGGTGGTAGGGGCGGAGATAGCACCCGCCCTGTGCACCGAGAACCAGGTCATGGAGTTGATCAATCGTGCCTACCGCCTGGACGAGGTAGTGGAGCGCACGCTCAAAGAGGTGGGCGGCATCGGCGAGGCGGAGGGCGAACGGCACGGGGCGCCCACCGCGACCGCCGAGGCAGACGCCCCCGTGGTGCGCCTGGTCAACACCATCATCACCCAGGCGGTCCGCCAGCGGGCCAGCGATATCCACCTGGACGCCGGGGAGCGGGAGATGCGGGTGAGGTTCCGTGTGGACGGCGTCCTCACCGACTTCATGAAGATCCCGCGGGCCGTCCTCGGCCCCGTGATCTCCCGCCTCAAGGTGATGGGCGGCATGGACATCGGAGAGCGGCGCCTGCCCCAGGACGGCCGCTGCTCGGTACGTATTGAAGGACGCGAGGTGGACATCCGCGTGGCCACCATCCCCACCGTCCACGGGGAGAAGGCAACGCTGCGCATCCTGGACAAGGCCACCGCCCTCTTACCCCTGGAAGATTTGGGCTTTTCGCCGGAGCAGCGCCGAACCTACGAGAGGCTGGTCACCCAGCCCTACGGGATGTTCCTGGTCACCGGTCCCACCGGCAGCGGAAAGACCACCACCCTCTATGCCACCCTGGCCCAGTTAAACGACCCCGGCAAGCACGTGATCACCATGGAGGATCCCGTGGAGTACCACCTCAAGGGTGTCAACCAGGTCCAGGTGAACCGTAAGGCCGGCCTGGTGTTCGCCTCGGGACTGCGCTCCATCCTGCGGCTGGACCCCGACGTGGTGCTGGTGGGGGAGGTCCGGGACAGGGAGACGGCGGAAATCGCGGTGCAGTCGGCCCTGACCGGACACCTGGTGCTGAGTACCCTGCACACCAACGATGCTCCCGGGGCCCTCACGCGGCTGGTGGAGATGGGCATCGAGCCGTTCCTGGTGGCCTCATCCGTCATCGGGGTGCTCGCCCAGCGGCTCGTGCGCCGGGTATGCCCCCACTGCGTGGAGCATTACGAGTTGCCGGCCTCGGCGGTGAAGGGTTTCCCCGCCTACCAGCACCTGGTGGGGAAACGCCTGGCGCGGGGGCGGGGTTGCCCGCGCTGCGGGGGTACGGGCTACCGGGGAAGGGTGGCGGTGTTCGAGCTGCTAGAGGTCACGGACGCCGTGCGCGGAGCCGTGTTGAGGAACGCCTCGGCGGATGAGATCGGGCGGATAGCCCGCGCGGAAGGCATGACCACGCTGTTCGAGTCGGCCCTGGCCAAGGTGGAGCAGGGCGTTACCACCCTGGAGGAAGTCTTGCGGGTGGTACGGCTGGGAGGCGGAGTGAACAATGGCCATCGCGGCAGCGCAACTGCAGCAACTGTTGACCCAGGCAGTGCGGCAGGGGGCGTCGGACCTGCACCTCACCGTGGGGTGCCCCCCCGTCCTGCGCATCGACGGCGATCTCGTGTTCGTGGAAGGGTGGCAGGCGCTGCGTCCTGAGGATGTCAGGAGCTTGGTGGAGGCGGCCCTCAGTGAGGAACAGTTGAGGCGCCTGGCTGAGGAGCGCGACCTGGACCTTCCCCTGGTAATGCCCGGGCTGGCCCGCTTCCGGGTGAACGCCTACCACCAGCAGGGCTGCTGCGCCCTCGCCATCCGGGTCATCCCCCGGGCCATTCCCACCATCGAAGAACTGCGCCTGCCACCGGTGGTGAGCTCGCTGGCCCTCCGTGCCCGGGGACTGGTCCTGGTCACGGGCCCGACCGGTACCGGCAAATCGACCACCCTGGCCGCCATGATTGGGCACATCAACCGGCACCGGCGGGCCCACGTGGTCACCATCGAGGACCCCATCGAGTACCAGCACACCCACGGTCGGAGCATCATCAACCAGCGGGAACTGGGGGTGGATGTGCTCAGCTTCGCGGGCGGCCTGCGCGCCGCCCTGCGGGAGGACCCGGACGTGATCATGGTGGGCGAGATGCGCGACCTGGACACCACCATCACCGCCCTCACGGCGGCGGAGACCGGGCACCTGGTGCTGGCCTCCATGCACACCCGGGATGCGGCCTCCACCGTGGACCGCATCATCGACCAGTTCCCCCCGTACCAGCAGACCCAGGTGCGCACCATGCTGGCGGCCACCCTGGAGGCGGTGATCGCCCAGCAACTGCTGCCCCGCACCGGGGGGCGCGGCCGGGTGGTAGCGGTCGAGGTCATGGTGGCCACGGCCGCCGTCCGCAACCTCATTCGTGAGGGCAAGACCCACATGATCCCCAACGCCATCTCCACCGGGGGTCGTTACGGCATGCAGACCATGGATCAGGCCCTGCGTGACCTGTACCACGGCGGTGAGGTGACCTACGAGGATGCGGTGTCCCGTGCCTTCAACCCCGACGAATTGAGCCGCCTCATCGCCTGAGACGGCCCCGTTCTCGTGGCGGGACCGGGCAGTGCGTCGTTCGGGCGGCGGTGCGCGGGGAGTGGGCGGCAGGCCGAGGTGTCAGGTGCACTTTAGGGTCGCGCGGAGTGGAGGTAGGCAGATGGAGTTCCGGTACCGGGGCAGAGACAGGGTGGGTAACCCCGTGAGCGGGGTGCTGGAAGCTGCCAGCGAGACGCTGGCGGTGAAGCGCCTGCGCGACATGGGCTACTACATCAGTCAGTTGGAGGCGGAGCGCGAACGCTGGCAGCTGGGCGGGCTCTTCAGCCAGCAGCCCCGGGTGGGTCTCCGAGATCTGGCTCTGTTCACGCGCCAGCTGGCGGTGGTGCTCAAGTCAGGCCTGAACCTGGCCACCGCCCTGGGAGCCCTCGAGAAGCAGACCGAGAACGCGCGCCTGAGATCCATCATAGCCACCCTGCGGGGCGACGTGGAGAGTGGCATGTCCTTCGCCAGTGCCCTCCAGCAGCACGGTTCGGTGTTCCGTCCCACCTACGTCAACTCGGTCATGGCGGGGGAGACAGGCGGCGACCTGGACGGCGTCCTGGCCCGGCTGGCCAGTTCCCTGGAACGGGACCTGGAGTTGACCCAGAAGGTTAAGTCTGCCATGTACTACCCCATCGCGGTGGCCTGCATTGCCGTCCTGCTCATCGGTGGCATCCTGGTCTTCGTGCTGCCCACCTTCACCGCCATCTTCGCCGAGTCGGGCATGCCCCTGCCGCTGCCCACGCGCATGGTGATCGGGCTCTCGGTGGGGCTCAAAAAATACGCCCTCCTCATCCTGATCGGCCTGGCCGCCCTTGTGATCGGTGCCGGCCGGCTGCTGCGCCGACCCGATGTGCGCCGTTCGCTGGACGAACTCAAGCCGAAACTCCCGGTAGTGGGCAAGCTGGTGCGCCAGATGATCGTGGCCCGCTTCAGCCGCACCTTCGCTACCCTGCTGGGCGCGGGCGTGCCCCTCCTGGAGGCGCTACGCATTGCGGGCGAGGTGGTGGGCAACGTGGTGGTCCAGGAGGAGATCGCCACCGTGGCGGAAGGGGTCAAGCGGGGCGAGAACCTGGCCGTGCCTCTCTCCCGCATCCGGACCTTTCCTCCCCTCCTGAGCCAGATGGTGGCTATCGGCGAGGAAGCGGGCAGTGTGGAGACCATGCTCACCCGCATCGCCGACATGTACGACCTGGAGGTGGACCAGACCGTACGGGGCCTGACCTCGCTGGTGGAGCCCCTCATCATCCTGGTGCTGGGAGGTGGCATCGGGCTCATCGTGGCCTCGGTCTTCCTGCCCATGGTGAGCATGGTCCAGGCCCTGGGGGGGTGATCACCAGGCATCTGCGACGTGCTTTTAGAAACTCGGGGACCCGGGTCCCATTCGGTCGGTGGAGGCCTACCTGCGGACGCATCAACCCTCTCTCGCAGTCGGCGGCCCGGCTTCGGCGCATCAACCCGCTGTCGTAGTCGGCGGCATCCTGCGGTGTATCAACCTCTATCTCACGGGCCCAGGCCAGGGCCCGGTGCGGCGGGCCTGCCCGCCCGATCGAGGTTCCGGACTCACATGAATCTGTGACAGGGAGGGGAAGCCTGTGAAGCGTCTTCAGAAAGCTCTCAAGGGTGAAAAGGGGTTCACGCTGGTGGAGCTGATGATCGTCATAGGTATCATCATCATCCTGGCCAGCATCCTCATCGTCCAGTGGAGGGGTGCGCGCCAGCGTGCCTATGACTCCCAGGCTCTCAGCGTGTGCCGCAACGCGGCCGTGGCCGCCCAGATCTACTACAACGACCGACTGCCCCAGTCGTACGAGCTCATGGATGAGGCGGCTCTACATGATATAGAGCCATCGCTGCCCGACGCGGCTAACAAACCTCCGTTTGACACGTATACCGTAAGGCCGCTAGGTACGGACTTCCAGGACTTCGAGGTACTGGTCAGCCACGCGAATGGCACGTTGCTGTATAGGGCCACCAAGGATGGCATCCAGTCAGCCAAGAAGGGAGGCCCCTATCCCTGGGGACCTTAGGCCGCCCGTCCGGGGGAGGGAGGGGTAGGTAACCACCTTCCTCCCCCGCCCCCCTTGAAGTGCTCTCGGCACGGTGGTTGGGGGGTGAGCCAGGTGAGCAAGTGCTCACGGGTTAGCCAAGGCGCGGGGGTGAGGCGGATGAGCGCCAGGCCGGCGGAAAGGGTGGGGGAGCGGGGGTTTACGCTGGTGGAGGTGCTGGTGGCCATGGGCTTGCTGGTGGTGGCGCTGGTGCCCATGGCGGCGGTGCTGTCTTCCGCCTTGCACACGGTGGGGGAATGCGGGACGGTTACCAATGCCACCACGGTGGCGGAGTCGCTGCTGGAGCGGCTGCACGTGGTGAAGTTCTCCGACCTGGACCCCGACGGGGATGGGTTCCACTGGGCGCGGCAGGTGCTGAGTGGCTACCCGCAGTTTGAGGCGGAGGTGGCGGTGGCCTCTCTGGGGGACGGGGTGGCGCAGGTGAGCGCGCGGTTGTACCGCCGGGGGGAGACGGAGCCACTGGTGGTGGTGTCCACCGTGAGGGCCCGCGAGTTGCCGCCGGAAGGGGGTTTCTGAGGTGGCGCGCGCGGCGGGGGACGGTGGCAGCAAGGGCGGCCAGGGGAGGCCCGGGATCGGCGATGTCCCCCGGGAACGAGGGGGCGTCCGGCGCCGCGGGGAGCGGGGGTTCACCGTGGTGGAGGTGATGGTGGCCGTTGCCGTTCTGGCGGTGGTGGGGGTGGGCATTTACGGCCTGGTGCACGCCGCCATCAACGTGAGCCGTGTCACGGAAGGGGTCACCGAGACCCAGGAGGGGGCCCGCTTCGGGGTGGACCGCATCGTGGAGGAGGCGCGCTGGGCGGTGGAGGTGCTGGAGGCGGCGCAGGATAGCGTGCGACTCAAGATGTCGCGCCCCAGTCCCTACGAGCCGGGTTACTACGAGGTCGTGTTTCGCCAGGAGGGTTCGTGGGTCACGCGCCGGGTGGGCGAAGAGGCGACCCCGTTGAGCACCAATGTGGAGGACTTCCGGCTGACATACTGGGATGCCCAGGGCAACGAGTTGCCTTTCCTGGCGGATGGCCGCGTGGATGGGGCCCGGGTGCGGGGCATGTCGCTGGAGGTTACCGCTGTGAGCAAGGGGCAGTCCGTTACCTACCGGGGGGAGGTTTGGTTTCGAAACCTTGGTTCCGACTGACCGGGCGCCCCCGGGGAACCGGGTGCCGGCGGTGACACGGTGTGCAGTACGGGGTGCCGGGGTGAGGCCGTCTGGGGTAGTCGGGGGTGCGGGCTGCTGGCCTGGCGGGGGGTGCAGGCTGATGCGCGGACGCGCGTGGTGGTGGCGGGACCAGGAAGGTGGAGCACTGGTGGTCGCTGTGGCGGCCCTGGCCCTGCTCTCTACCCTGGGCCTGATGCTGGTGTCGGCTGCACTGGCGGAGGCGCGCATATCCGACCAGCACATGAGGGCAGTGCAGGCTTTCGCCGCCGCCGACGGCGGCGCGTCGGAAGCGATTTCGGAACTGGACTTCCGCGTGAAGAACTTCATGCCCGCGCGCGTCTCCAAGGAGACCCAGATGCAGGATGTGTGGGCCAAGGGATACGCAGACCTGCTGGCGGACTATGCCTACCCGCCCGGGGGCACACCCTTCACCCGCGTCGACTCCCAGAGATGCAGGCTGGACCTGCACCGGGATCTGGAGACGGGAAGCTATGACGCGGTGATCGAGGTTTGGGGGATCGACCGTGGCTGGGAGGTCACGGTAGACGAGGAGTACATGTGGTTCGATTTCGGCTTCAGCATAGAGTCTACCGGCTGGTCCGGGGACGCCAGTCGTACCGTACGTACCGAGGGCACTTTTCGACTGCACGTGTCGCGGCTGAACTTCGCCCGCTTTGCCCTCTTCACCGACGTGCACGAGTCGCCCGGCTACGCGGGGGGAGGCACGGTTTGGTTCACCAACCGCACGGCCTTTACGGGATGGGTCCACACCAACGACCACTTCAGTATTTACCGGAACCCCAGGTTCGTGAGGGGGCCCCTGACCCAGGCGGAAAGGAACGTGAATTTTTGGTCGGCCGGTTTGCAGGACGCCTACGAATGCCCCCCCGACAAACCCGAGTTGGTGGATGGGGCCCGGTTCTACCGTGGGGCTGAGGACGGCATCTCGAAAATGGAGATGCCCACTTCCGCGTACAGCCAGTTGCGGGCGGCGGCCGGATTGGACCTGACCATACTGGACCCGCCCACCAATCGAGAATTGCGTCAGGCCCTGGGCTTACCGGACAGTGATTCGCCCCTGAGCACCGACATTTACCTGGCTCACCCCGAGGCCCAGAATCGCGTGACGGGTGGTGTCCTGGTGGTAGGGGACGCCTGGTATCTGCATTTCTCTGTGGACGGTGGGAACCGCGCTGTCTACGAGTTGCGCACGCGTGCAGGTGCGGTGAAGGTCGGTTCCAGCTGGGTTCCCCGCACGGCCACCATCACGGTGGACCGTGAGAACGACCGCACCACGGTGGTGTGGAGTCCTTTCGATCCCGACAGGGATCCCGCTGAACGCGGGAAGTCCTCAGCCACCCAGGTGTTCGCTGGGGTGCCCAACGGCGTCATCTACGTGCAGGGGAAGATAGGTGACCGGGACGTGCTCACCGGAATACGGGGACAACTCGGCGAGCAAGAGCGCGTCACCGTGGTGGCCGAGCGGACTGTCTTCATTAGTGGGAACCTGCGCTACCAGAGCCCTCCCGCGGGCACGCCCGATGCTCCCAACGAGTCGGATAAGCCAAACATGCTGGGTATCTACTGCGTGGGTAGAGATGGCACTCCTGGGATAGACAACGACGTGCGCATCCACAGCCGGCTACCCGAGGGAGACCTGACGGTACACGCGGTGGTTATGACTCCGCGGGGCGTGTACATGGTGGACCGCTACTCGGAAATACCCCCCAAGGGGTTCGTCCATCACCTGGGAGGGGTGATCTCCAAGTGGTACGGGCCTTTTGGGCAGTTCAATCCCTCCACAGGGCAGGCGCTGCACGGTTACGGCCGTGATTTCCAGTTCGACTACCGGGTGGAAAGGATGGCCCCTCCGGCATTTCCTACCACCGGGCGGCTGGTTTCCTACACGGAGGGTGGTCTGAAGATATGGCGGGAGGAACTCAAGTAAGGCCGACGTACTGCGGGCCACGGTCCAGGCCGGGCGCGTTCCGGGGGTTTTGCTCCGGGCAGGACGGGTTCAGCCTCATGGAAATGGTGGTGGTGCTGGGTATCATCGTTGTGCTGCTGGCTGTCAGCGTACCCGTTCTGGCCAGGCAAAACCAGGTACAGAGGCTGGAAGCCGCCGCGCGGCAGCTGGCCTGCGACCTACGTGAGGTGCAGCAGTTGGCGCGCACGCGGCGGGTTACCTGTCAGGTCGTGTTCGATAGCCCGGCGGGCACTTACACCGTCTTCGCCGGCGGTACACGGGTGAGGGGGCCGGTGGAGGTGCCGGTGGCGATGCAGCCCGCCTTCGCCGGTACGGACCCAGCGGTGGTGACCTTCGACCCCATGGGACGTGCCAACGAGGGCGTGGTGACCCTGACCTCGCCCGGGGGGACCCGGCAGGTGCACGTGGGCCGGGCCGCTACCGTCTACATCACCCGCTAGCGGGCAAGGGGGTTGGGTGCATGGGGCGCAGGATGGGTTGCATCGGGTTGGACGTGGGTTCCTTCGGGTGCAGGGCCGTCCAGCTGGCCTGGACGGGCACGGGAGTGGAGTTGGTGCAGGTGGCGTCGCTGGAGAGGCCACGGCGTGGGGATGGCAAGATCAAGCCAGCGGAACTGGCCCCTGTCATCGGCGGGTTTCTGCGCCAGAACAGGTTCCACGGCAAAGAAGTGGCCACCGCGGTGTCCCACGAGGACTCGGTGATCCGGGTGGTGAGTATGCCCCCCATGTCCGAGGAAGAGTTGGGCCCGGCGGTGAGGTATGAGGCCGAACGTTACATCCCCTTTGCGCCCGGCGACTGTGTGACCGACTACGCCGTCCTGGGGGAGACGAGAGCGGGGGGCGCACCCCAGTTGGAGGTGCTGCTGGTGGCGGCCCGGCGCTCGTCGGTGGAGGCCTTGCTGGAAGCCGTGCGCAAGGCCGGCTTCCGGTCGGTGGGAGTAGACGCGGAGGCGCTGGCTGCGGGCCGGGCGCTGCTCCGGAACGGGGGGGATGGAAACGGGGAGGGCGCGGGAGACGGGAGCGCGGGCAATTCCCCCCTGCGGGTGTTATGTGACATCGGTCACACCTGCACGAATATAAGCGTTTTCCGCGGCAGGAGCCTGCGCATCCACAGGTCGGTTACGGTGGCGGGGGCCACCATGCTGGATCGGGCCGCCCGCACGGTCGGCCTGGAGAGGGCGTCGCCCCAAGCCGTGTTCGCAGGGTCGGCGGGGCAGTCACGCACCACCGTAGCTCCGGCACTCACGCCAGTTTGGGAAGAGTTGGTCACGGAACTGAACCGGTCCATCGATTTCTGTCGCAGTCAGGAAGGTGAGCAGCCCGACAGGGTCCTGCTCACGGGAGGGGCGCTGCGCGTCCCCGGCCTGGTGGCCCACCTGCGCGAGCGGGTGGCGATACCGGTGGAGGTGGCCAACCCGGTGGAGGGGATGATGGCAGGTCGGTCCGTCCGCACGGGGTTCCTCACTGAGGTGGTTCCCGAACTGGCGGTTGCGGTCGGGCTGGCACTGAGGGGGTTGCCCGTGTCATGAAGGACATAGACCTTACGCCACGGGAAAAGCGCGTCCAGCAGAGGGTGAGTGCCGCCCAGTTCACGCTGGTCGCCCTGCTGGTAGCGGGGCTGGTCTTCCTGGGTGCCGGGACGGGTATCTACTGGCTGCGTTACCAGGAGGTGCGGGCCGACCTGAGCAGCGTGGAAGCCCGCATGGCATCCATGGCCGAGCAGGTGCGCGAGGCCGAGGCCCTGCAGCGGGAGATCTCAGACATAGCTTCTTACATGGCCACCATGCAGGCCCTGGTGGCCAGGCAGGTGCCCTGGGACGAGGTCCTGAGCGACGTGGCGGCGCGCATACCGCGCAACGTCTGGCTCGGCAAGGTCACCATCGAGCCCAACCTGGTCCAGGTGCTGGGGTACGCGCCCACGCACCTGGAAGCGGCCCAGGTAGTAAAGGAACTGGGGAATTCGGAATGGTTTACCGAGGTGAACCTGAGTAAGTCGGAGTTGTACGACTTCGCCGGGCGCCAGGTGGTAAAGTTCTTGATCACGGCTTACCGGGAGCCGGCCGGGCGTTGACGCCGACGGGACGGACGCTGCAGGCGGCGTGACCGGGGGCGCCACGGCGGCGGAGCCTCCCGGCCCGGGCAGCCGGTGGCCACGCCTCAGCGGGCCAGGCGTAATCAAGAGGAGGAAGGGACATGAGTCGATTCACCGGTCGCCAGAGATTCCTCTTGGGGCTTTTGGTACCCGCGCTCATAGGGGTGCTGCTTTATTACGCGGTGTTCGCACCCCTGGTTCAGAAGTACCACGAGGCCCGTTCCGAGTTGGCCACGCGCGAGGCGCGGCTTCAGCAGATGCAGGCCACCCTGGCCCAGTTACCCGAGCTGCGATCCCGGCGCGATGAGTTGGTGGTCGCCATGGAAGAGTTGCTGCGAGCCATCCCCGCGGAAGCGGCCACCGACGAACTTCTGGCCCAAATGAGCGGGTTTGCGAGTGCCGCCCAGGCGCGGCTGCTGTCGCTGAGCGTGGGGGAGATGGCGCCACCACGGGAGGAAAAGGGCAGTCGGAACCAGTCCGGTTCTGGCACCGGATCTCCTGCCCCCGAATCGCCTCCGCCCGGGGGGGCGGCGCGCAAGGGGGTCGCCCCCCGGCCCTACCTGGAACTCCCGGTTGAGATGACCTTCGTGGGCCCGTATCCCGCCATTCAGCAGGTATTGTCCGACTTGCGTTCGTGGGGGCGCCTCGTCATCCTGAGCAGGCTGGAGATTGCCTCCGATGACCAGCCCACTCCCAGCCTGACCGCTCGTCTGCAGGGGTTTGCTTTCAGCTACGCCCGTGAAGAGGGTTCCGCAGGGGGGAATCGGTGATGGCTGGCGAAGTGGCGGGCGCGATGCCCCGGGGCGGGGTGAGGGAAGGGGGCGGCGTGAGTTACGTCCGCAAGAGGCGCAGGCAGCGGGGTCTCACCTACCTGGCCGTCACCCTCCTCGTGCTGGGCCTTGCCGCCGGGGTGGCCGCCGGCTGGATGATGACCACGGGCGAGTTACCTTTTGCGGTGGACCGGGTGCCCTGGATAGGGGGGTTGTTCCGGCGGCCCGGTCCGGTTTCCGTGGAGTCCCCCGTAAGTTACCGCTTGCCCTCGGTGCCGGCGGCGGAGGAAGTGTTACCCCTGCTCGCCCAGCGGTCGGCAGCTCAACTGGCCCGGCCGGCCTCCGTGCCCGTGGGCAGGGCAAACCCCTTCCAGCCCGTGTTTGGGATTGAGGCGGGACCGCCCCCCGAGGCACCTCCGCCGCCCGAGGGTGCGCAGCCGGGTGGTGCGGGAGGAGCAGTGGCCCCGGGGGAGGCCCCGGCTTCGGCACCACTACAGGTGGGGATACGTGTGACGTCTCCCACCTGGCTGGAGGTACGTGTGGACGGGAAGCAGGTGCTGCGCACCAACGTGGCCAGGGGAAGCCAGCTGAAGTACGAGGCCAGCAAACAGGTTACCCTGCAGGAAGTGGGTCGCGAGGGGGCCATACTCCTTTCTGTCAACGGCAGGGACCTCGGGCGCGCCAGCACGCTGGTCAAGGAACTCTCCCGTCCCAAACAGGTCGAGGCGGGGGGCCACACGGTGGAGATCTCCCTGGTGCGCCGCTACCCCAGCGGTGTGCTGGTGGGCCTGACCTTCGCATTGGTCAAGTAGCGCACGCATGAGGTCCCGACGTGTGACTCAGTCGCTCAGGGTGAAGACCAGGTCCTCCAGGGATGAACCCTGGATGATGAGTTGCAGGGGGTGGTGCCGGCTCCTCGGGCCGGCCCGCGCTTCCAGGAGCACAGGGTAGGTACCGTCGGGGGTGCTGGGCAGGGTGCGGAAGCTTCCCGCCCAGCCTCCGCTTTCACGGGGGAGCAGCGTGAGTTGCTCGCCCCACGGTAACTGGGCCCTGACCGAGGACACGTTGGGGCTGGTGAAGGCCAGCACCCGTACCCGGGTGCCAGCGCGGGCCGGGTTGGGGTCGAGCGTGCCGGTAAGGCTGATGGGGTCGCGCAGGTAGTAGGTGAGGTCGAGCGCGCGCGTGGTGCCGGTGAACAGGGCCAGCAGCCGGACGGGCCGGGGTCCCTCCTCTCCCGCGGCCGGGGCCCGAAAGGTGGCGTACCAGTCGTTGCTCCCCACCGGTCCGGGAGGCGAGGAAGGGGTGAGTTCCAGGACGGTGCCGTCGGCCTGCGCGGTCACCCGCTGGGCTCCCCCGGTGGTGGATGCCCGGATGGTGAGGCCATCGCCCGGTGCTGCCTGTGTGGGTTCGAGGTGGCCCCACAGTCGCCTCCGTTCCAGGGTGATGGGCTTGAGGGCGGACCGCCAGGTTTCACCGCGGGAGTCCGTGATCCAGGCCCGGTAGAAGTAGGTCCCGTCGGGGAGAGCCCAGCCACCATCGTCACGGCCGTCCCAGGACAGCGAGGGTGGCGGTTCGCCGGGGCATCCTTCCGGATAAAAAGACCGGTACCATTGGCCTTCGAGGTTACCCACGGAGAGGCTCCATTTGCGGGTTGAGCGGTTCTTCAGTGTGCGGAAAGTGAAGCCCGCCGTGTCCTCCACGCCGTCCCCGTCGGGGCTGAGACGCGGGGGCTCGGCGGTGACGTCGATGAGGGCCGACCGCACCATGAGTGCCACGGCCTGGCACCGCCACAGGTGATCCCGGGGATGCAACCTGCCGTCGTCGTAGCCAATGACGATCCCCAGCCGGATGGCCAGGGCCATCTCGGGAGCTACCGAGGGATCCACCTGATAGCCGTCGGGGAAGCGGTCCAGGTAACGGCTCCCCTCCGCCGCCATGGCGCGGGCGAAGGGGCCCAGGCCCAGCGCCCGCAGGAGTATCGCCACCGCGTGCTGGCGTTCGATGAAGTGGTGAGGCATAAACTGCCCGTTGCCCACACCCAGGATCCACCCCCGTGCCGCCAGGGCCTCGATGTGCCCGTACGCGGGCTTATCCCCGTAGAGGCAGAAGCCCCGGGGAACGTCGGAGAAGGTTGGATACAGCCTGTCGATGGGTTGCAGCCGAAACGTCTTGGCCATGAGGAGCGCGTATTGGGCTCGGCTGATGTGGTCGTTGGGGTAGAAGCGGGCCACCGTCTCCTCCCAGTCTCCCCACGGTGTCCACCGCCAGCGGGTAAACACCCACCCGTCGGCGCATTCCTCCTCCCACATGACGCGGATCTCGCGGTAAGCCCAGAAGCGTGATGACACGTCTTCGTACCACGGGTCGTGCGGGGTCGCTCCTGCGTGGGTGGGAATGAAGGTCAGCAGTGCTACTACCACCGCCGCCAGGAGTCCGATACCCGCTCTCATGCTGCTCACCTCCGGTATCGCCTCGGGTCTTAGTTGCGGATGGCCTCGGGTGTTAGCTCGGAAGTGGAGCCGCCGGCCCCCCCCATTCTGCCATATTTCGGGCAGCTTGACAAGTTATGGGGGATCTGGTAGTATGCGGTCGAAATAGGGGAGGCGGAGTGCCCCGGGGGTGGCGGCCGCTCAGCGGGAAGGAGGTGGAAGGGTGCACGCAGGCCGTACGCGGCGGGGCAGGCGTCGACACGGGAGCCGCCGGCGTCTGTCCGCCTCCCCGTGCCTTCTTGCGAGGCGCAGTCGCCGTGGGGTGCAGTGGTAAGGCGAGTCCCGGTGGGGTGCAGTCGTGAGGGGTATCTCTTCACGAGGGGTGGCCCTGTGAAGGGAGTCCTGTGGCGGGAGGTGGGCGATTGGCGGGCAGGTGGCGCGTGGTAGGCAGTATCGTACTGGCGCTGGCAGCAGCCGCCACGGTGTATTTCTACCTGGAGGGTCTGGGGCGCAGGTACCCGGTGGTGGTGGCGGCTGCTGCCGTCCCGGCCGGGAAGGTGCTGGCGCCAGGTGATTTGCGGGTGGTGATGTTGCCGGGGGATGCCATTCACCCTCAGGCGGTGAGGTCCTTACAGGACGGACTGGGCCGGGTGACTTCGGCCGACCTCGTGCCGGGCGAACAGGTCCTGCAGAGCAGGACCCGGCCCCCCGACCAGGCCGGACCCGGGGCTGACCTCCCTCCCCACTTGCGGGCGATGCTATTGCCCGTTCCCGTGGAACGGTGGGCCGGCGGTGCCCTGCGACCGGGGAGCCTGGTGGACGTGGTATTCGTGAGCGATGATCCCGAGCAACCCGACCTGGCACGGGTTCTGATCCCGGCGGTGAGGGTATTGGGGGTCCGTGATGAGCGCGGGCTGCCCTGGGCGCAGGGAAAGAACCTGCCCCTCGGGGTGCTGGTGGCCGTCACGGCCGAGGAGGCGGAGAGGCTCGCCTTTGCCCTCGAACACGGTTCCCTGTACCTCGTCCTCTGCCCCTTCGAGCCGGTGGTGGTGGCCACGTCCGGGGCGAACTGGGACAACCTCTTCTTCACCGCACGTGGTCCGTCGCTTGGGGAAAGCCCGTCAGGGGAGGGTAGCCGGTGAGCGCGAACGGGAGTGGAGTCGTGGTGGCCGGCCGGGATGCGATGCTCTCGCTGGCCCTCAAGCGCAGCGGCATCCCGCCCTCGGCAGAGGTCACCCAGGCCGAGTTGCTCTTCACTACACTTGACCGCTGCCAGCCGCGGGTGCTGGTGCTGGGCACCGACCTGGACGGCACGTACGACCCGGGTGCCATGGTGAGCAATATCGCGTGGCTGTTCCCGCAACTGGGCGTGGTGGTGGTACGGGGGGCCGATGCACCTGACCCCGGGCAACTGCCGCCCGGCTGGCAGGTCTTCGGTTCCCCACCCGACTACCGCCGCCTGGCGGAGACCGTCCGGCGGATGCTCTCGGCGGGCGGCGGGACCGGCCACCATCCCGACCCACCGGCGTCCGCGTTATCCGCGCCACCGGCGGCTACGTTATCGTCGCCCCCGACGTCCCCTCCGGGTACAGGACCCGATCCCTGGCTGCCCCGGGGTGGCCCGGCGGTGCCGGGAGGTTCGACCGCGAACCCACCGTCTGCTGAGGCGCCACCTTCTTCGCCCTGGCCTGGGGCCCCGAACACGGGCTCTGCGCAATGCCCCGCCCAGGGGGCATCCGCTCGCCCCGCGGTAGCCTGGTGGGGCAGGGCTGTCACCACTCCCCGGGGCGGTCCGGGTGTTGAGGCGGCGTGGGGTCCAGCGGGGCCCGCTGTGTGGCCGGGCCTTTCCGCGCCGCAAGTGGTGACCGTATGCAGCCCCAAGGGAGGAGTGGGAAAGACCTTCGTGGCCGTGAACCTGGCGGCGGCGCTGGCGTCGCAGGGACAGGAAGTGCTGCTGCTCGACTGGGATCTGCCTTCGGCCGACGTGAGCATCCACCTCAATCTGCAGGTGGGACCGGGGGTTCTCGATCTCATCAACTCCGGCCGGGAAATGAGCCCGGAGGTGTTGCGCGAGCATCTGGTGAGGCACCCCCCTTCCGGATTGCACATCCTGAGGGGTCCTGCCCGCCCCGAGATGGCGGAATTCATCGGGCAGGAGCACCTGCGCGCCCTGCTGGCGAGCGCCAGGGCGGGCTTTCCGGTGGTGGTGATTGACACGGCACCCAGCCCCTGTGACGAGGCCCTCTGCCAGGCCCTGGAGGGTGCCACCCGCATCCTGCTGGTGGTGGTGCAGGACCCGGCCTGCCTGTACCAGGCCCGCGTCTTCCTGGACCTGGTGCCCAGGCTGGGTATACACCGGGGAACGGTGGGACTGGTGGTCAACCGCTACCGTGAGGGTGCCCCCGACGTGCGGGACATCCAGTCCTTCCTGGGGATGGCCCCGGCGGCCTTACTCCCCGACGATCCAGGTGCGGACCGGTCCGTGATGCAGGGCACCCCTTATGTCCTCCGTCACACCGGTCCGCTTGCCACCGCCCTGTTCGACCTGGCCCAGCACATCCTCCCGATGCCCGGGGGGGTAGTACGCCCCGCCGAGAAGAGAAGGGGGTGGTTCCTGCGCAGAGGTGGTGCCGCCAAACGAGACCTTGACAAGGGGGGGTTGCGGTGGGAGGGCTTCTGAAACGTCTGGCAGCCGTACCCCCGGCGGGGGCGCCCGCAGGCCACGCCGGAGATACACCCACGCTGGATGACCTCCTGCGGGCGCTGCAGCCCCGCCTTCTGGATGAGTACGGGCACCTGGTCAACGAAGCCCGGCGGGACCGCAGCCGGCGTGAAAAGTTGAGGTCTGTGGTGCTGCAGGTTCTCGTGCGCGACAACGTGGGCCATGCCAGATTGAGCAGGGAGGCGCTTGCGGATGAACTGACTTCCGCCATGGTGGGTTACGGGCCCCTGGAACCACTCATGGCGGACCCCGACGTCACCGAGGTGATGGTCAACGGGCCGCGGCAGGTCTATGTAGAGAGACACGGGAGAATCGAGCCCACCACTGTCACCTTCCGCGATGAAGATGACCTCATGCATCTCATCGCCCGCATGGTGGCGCCCCTGGGACGACGGGTGGACGTTTCTTCCCCCTATGCTGACGCCAGGCTCCCCGACGGGTCCCGCATCAACGTGATCATCCCGCCGCTCAGCCTGGAGGGTCCGGTGCTCACGGTCAGGAAGTTCCCCGGGCGCCCCCTGTGCCTGAACGACCTGGTGGGCCTGGGGACCATGAGCGAGGAGATGGCGGAGTTCCTGTCCCTGTGTTTCCGCGGGCGGCTCAACGTCCTCATCAGCGGCGGGGCCGGTTCCGGCAAGACCACCACCCTGGGCGCCCTGGTCGGTTCGCTGCCGACCGCGGAGCGCATTATCACCATCGAGGACTCCGCGGAGTTGCGCATCCAGCTGCCCCACGTGGTGCGGCTGGAGTGCCGTCCCCCCAATGCGGAGGGAAAGGGCGAGGTCACTATGCGGCAACTGCTGCGCAACGCGCTGCGCATGCGCCCGGACCGCATCGTGGTGGGCGAGTGCCGGGGTGGGGAAGCGCTGGACATGCTGCAGGCCATGAACACCGGCCATCCGGGTTCTGCCTGCACGGTGCACGCCAACTCCAGTGCGGAGGCCCTGACCCGGTTGGAAAACATGGTCTTGATGGCCGACGCCAACCTTCCCCTGAGCGCGATCCGGCTACAGATCCGCACTGCTCTCGACGTGATTGTGCATCAGGCCCGGTTCCGTGACGGGCGCAGGCGGGTGGTCGAGGTGAGTTTGGTACGCAAGGAAGGAGCCCTGCTGTGCCCCGTGTTCCGGCACGCCATTGATGAAGGCGGAGTCGAGCGATTTGAACGGGTGGCCGGGGTTGCCCTGGAGTCGGCCCAGGCCGAGAGACTGATCAGGGAGGGGCTCACGGTGCCCGCCTGGGTGGCGGGCGAATAGGCCCCTGGCGCCACGCCGTGCAGGGGCCTGCGGGGAAGGAGCGTGGCAGGTGACGCTACTGGGCGTGAGTGCAGTGGTATTCCTGGCCGTGTTGGGAGCGCAGTTACTGCTGAGCACTGCTCCCGGCGGGCTGGCGGGCAGGCTGGGCCCCCCGGCTGCCACCTCGAGGATGCCGCGCCCTGGCCGCGGGTGGGCGGCCCTGCGTTCCTGGCGGGACCGGCGCGCCAGCGCGGCCCAACTCGGCCGCCTGGCGGAAGTCCTGGCGCAAACGGTGGGCGTGGGCATGAGCATCCCCGCAGCCCTGGAACATGCCGCCCGCCAGGTGTCCGGTCCCCTGAGGGGGGAGGTGGAGCGCGTACTCGGCGAGTACCACCTCGGCATCTCCCTCTCGGGCGCCCTGCGTTCCTGGAAGCAGAGGGCGGGTTCGAGGGACGTGGACCTGCTGGTGGAAACGCTGGAACTGGTTCGACAGGTGGGCGGCAGCATGTCGGCGCCACTGGCCCAGGTCGCCTCTACCCTTGACCGGCGACGGCGGGACCGCCAGGATGCCTGGGCCCAGATGGCGGAAGCCCGTCTCTCCGCTGCCGTGGTGGCGGCCGTCCCACCCCTGGTGACCTTACTGACAGCGAGGTCGGAGAGCGAGGCCTGGCAGGTGGTGACGGAAACCCCGGCCGGCCACCTGGCTCTGGTTTTTGCCGCCGTATCCTGGCTGTTGGGGGTGGCCATCACCCTCTGTCTGCTGCGGCCACCCCGCCCATGACTCAAATGCCCGTACCCGATCCTGCGGCTGCTTGGCTACTGGCCATTCCACGTTATAGCCGCCCCGTAAAACGTGATGCCGCCCGTACCCAGAGGGGATGGGAGGTGGGATATTGTCCCTGCTCGCGGCTGTCCTGGCCGGACTGACAGTCCTGCTGTCTACCACCTGCACTTTCGCCCGCGAACCCCTCGGCCGCCTGGTCGCACTGGTACGGGAGCGCGATCAGTTGGGGCCTCTGGGGACCCTGGAGGAGAGGGTCGGGGAAGTGCTGGGTGGACTGCTGGCCCGGCTTGGTACCACCCGGCTCGACCCGAGGGGTTGGTTCGCCGGGCTTGCCTCGGCCAACCGCATGCGCCGGCGTCGGCTGGGCCGGGCGGTCCTGGCGGCCGCCGCCCCGGGCCTGGCAGCCGTGGCGACCGGGCTGATAACCGGCTCACTCCCCGCGCCGCAGGCGATCCTCGCCTTCATGCTGGCGGGGGGCTTGCTCCCCGACTGGTGGGAGGCGCGCACCCGCCGGGCGCGGGCCCGGGAACTGAACTCGTCGCTACCTCAGTTCCTGGATTTCATGGAGGTGTGCCAGCAGGCAGGCCTGAACCTGAGGGGTTCCCTCGAGAGGGCTGCGCTCGCCGTGGGTGGCAGGCTGGGGAGCGAGGTGCGCATTCTGCTGGACGCCTGTCCTCCCGCGCAACTGCTGTCAGAGCTGGCAGAGAAGTACGACGCCCAGGACTTGAAGGCACTGGGTGGAGCTCTGCGGCAGGGGGAACTGCTCGGCATCCCCCTGGCCGATATCCTGCGCGCCCAGGCCCAGGGTCTGCGAGAAGCCGGCCGCCGGCGGATGCAGGCAGCCGCGGCCACCGCTCCCCTCAAACTGTCGCTCTGCACGGTGTGCTTCTTCCTCCCCTCGATATTGGCTCTGGTGCTGATACCTCACCTTCTCGTGTTCCTTACCAGGTGGTAGCGCGCCGAGGGGAGATACTGGTTCACCATACCCTTCAATGGAGGTGTCGATGGTGGGATTCACCAACAGGATCCGGCGGATTGCCCGGCGGATTGCCGTTCACCTGTCCCCTTGTTCGGGTGCAACCACGGCCGAATATGCACTCATCCTGGCTTTGATCGTCATAGCCCTGATGGGGACGCTGGGTGAGTTGCGCGATGCCGTGGCCGGCAAGCTTCAGGAAGTGATCCAGGAGTTGACCCGGTAGGCATCCGCAAGGGGCCCTCGCCCGAGATGCAGGGGCAGGAGGTTGGTCGGGGTGTACACTGTGCGGGTGAACTCGCCCTGGCAGCGTCTTTGCCGACCCCGGAGTGCGCCCGTCCGCGGCGGTCCTGCCGGGTGGTGGGGAGCGGCCGGTAGGGAGCGGGGGGCGGCCGCCGTGGAGTTCGCTGTGGTTGCCGGGCTCCTGGTTACCATGCTCCTGGGCATGGTGGAGTTGGGGCTGGTGCTGGATGCCCAACTGGTGGTGAGCATGGCTGCCCGGGAGGCCGCCCGGCAGGCGGCGGTGGACGGTGGAGCGTCCACCAAAGCGTACCAGCGGGCGGAAGAGACGCTCCGGTTGGGGGCACTTGACCCCGGCCTTGCCGCGGTGGAGATTTGGCCCCGCCAGGCGAGTTACGGAACCGTGGTCCACGCCCGGGTTTCCTACCCCTACACCTTCTTAACCCATGCTCTGGAGTGGGTTGGAGGTCGCGGGGTAGAACTCAAGGCGGAAGCGGTCACGCGCAGCGAGAAGGTGCGCTGATGCTCATCCGGCAGTTGAAGGGGGCAAATGGCGATCTGCTGGTGCCCGGGCGGGTGCGGGCGGCCAGCCTCCTGACCCGCCAGTCCGGAGCAGTACTGGTCCTGGTGGTGGCCTTTATCCCCGTACTGGTGGCAGCCCTGGCCCTGGTGATAGAGACGGGCCGGCTGTTCGTACTGGCCCGGCGGGCGCAGGCGGCTGCCGACCTGGGGGCGCTGGCGGGTGCCCAGGAAGTGGACCTGGAACGGCTGGCGGACGGTGAGAGGTATCTGGACGAGGGACGGGCTAGACTCGCGGCCGACCGGATCACCACGGACAACCTGCGCGACCTGGGTGGGGTGGTGGGGAGCAGCCACGTGCAGGTCTACGTGATCAACGTGGTGGATGGTCCCACCACCCACCCCCGCACGGGCCGGTTGATCCGGGATCCGACCGTCTCCGTGTGGGTGGAGGTGAACGTCCCCGTCCGTCTGGTCTGGTGGGCGCGCGAGGTTCGCCTTACCGCCCACGCCGACGCCAGTGTGGTGGAAAAGCCATCATCCCGGCGTTGATGCCGGGTGTCCCTGACGAGTTCCGGGGCTACGGACATGCTGGCGTGGGTTCAGGAGTGGGTGCTCAACCGCCGGCCCGGGACACCGAAGGCGGACGGTTGATCTGGCTCGACACGGTCGGGTATCATGGAGGTGAAGCGGGGTGCTCGGGATGGGCGACGAGGCCGGAAAACAGGAAGCGGCAACCGTGAGCCCTTGGGAAGTACTCCTGTGGAAGCTGGACTCCCTCGACAAGCGAGTCGAGGGTATGGACCAGCGGCTCAACCGGCGAATGGATCGGATGGATGAGCGGTCCGACCGCCTGGAGCAGCGGGCGGACCGGCTGGAACAGCGGTTTGACCGCCTGGAGCAGCGGTTTGACCGCCTGGAGCAGCGGCTCAGCGGGGAGATATCCGGGCTGCGCGGCGAGGTCCATGCAGACATGGCTGCGCTGCGCGGATGGGCCGGGGACGAGATTGCCTCGTTGCGCCAGGAGGTGAGGGGCACCCGCGCGAGTTTCACCGTACTTGAGCTGACCGCAGTCCTTGGCTTCGTGGCGGTTCTGGTGAGTATCTGGCTGCAGAAGTGACGGTCGAGTAAGCGGGCTTGTTTCAGTCCGGACCGAGTGCTGAGTTCTATTCGAGGAAGAGTACGGCGAGCACGGCAATGGTGAACAGCGCCAGGATGATAACCGCCCTCACAGCTTCCACCTCCCTCTTAACACAATATGCATTAAGTTAACACCACGGCGAGAGGCCGGCGGCCGGCAGAGGACGGGCAGACTGCGGGGCAGCGGGGGTGCTTCTCAGGGTGCGCCGCTTGTGATAGAGTCCTTTCGTGATAAAGCGCGTGGTACTGTTCCTCGATGATGGGGACGTGATCAGCGACAACCGCAGGCGCGCCGCGCAGTGGCAGAAGCTGCTGGGCGAGTTCCTGCCGCCCGTCCTGGGTGGGTCGGCGGCTACGTGGGGGGAGGCCAACTACCTCGTCATTTCCACCTATTCGGGGACCTACCTGGAGGACCTGTTAGTCCGGGCGGGAGGAGACTTCCGGGCTTTTCGTCGGCTGGAACAGGTGGAGTGGATGCGCCGGATGTGCGAGTACGTGGGGGTTCCCGTACCGCCGGAGGAGCAGTGCCTGGAGGTGGCCGAACGGGCCTGGCGCCACGTAATCCCGAAGTTGCGTCCGGCCTTCCCGGGTGCTGTGGAGGCCATCCGCCGCCTGCGCGCCATGGGGTACGACCTGCACACCGCCTCCGGGGACCTCTCCGACCAACTGGAACTGTACCTGGCCGCTTTGGGCATTCGGGATTGTTTCGGCCGGCTCTACGGCCCGGATCTGGTGGGGGTGCTCAAGACCGGACCCGAGTTTTACCAAAGGGTCTTCGCCGATGCAGGCGTGCCGCCGGTGCAGGCAGTGGTGGTGGACGATAAACCGCAGTGCGTCGCCTGGGCTCAGGAGGTGGGGGCCCGGGGCGTGCTGGTGGGTGCGGCGGAGCGGGTGGGCGCGCCCGCACCCGCGCAGGGGCCGGTACTGTGTCTCGCTAGCCTGGCGGACCTCCCCTCCGCCATCGGTACCCTGGGGTAGGGGGCCCGCGCGACGGTCTTCCTCGACGCCCATCGCCCACCACGGTGGGAGATCGCCTGCTGGGCACGGATGTGGTAGGCTAGGCGGGGGGCGCCTGTGGTCTCTTGCGGGCCCGGCCGCTCCATGATGGACGTGTTCGCCTGCGGGGCTGACGCGGTGGCAGGCGGCACTCTCGGGGGGAACAGGTTTGATCAAGACGGACGGGCTGTGCAAGCGCTACGGGACGCTGACGGCCGTGGATGGTCTCAACCTGGAGGTGGGGCCGGGGGAACTGTTCGGGTTCCTGGGGCCAAACGGGGCGGGGAAGACCACCACCATCCGCATGTTGACCGGGCTTCTGCGGCCCACGGCGGGGCGGGTATTCATCGGAGGGTACGATGTCCAGAGGGAGCCGGTGCGGGCCAAGGCCCTGCTCGGTTACGTGCCCGACGAGCCCGTGCTGTACGAGAAACTGACCGGGCGGGAGTTCCTGACCTTTATGGCCGACCTGTACCGGGTGGATGGCAGCCGCAGGAACGAGCGCATCCCGGAGTTGCTGGAACTCTTCGGGCTGACCGAACGTGGGGACGACCTCATCCAGTCCTATTCACGGGGCATGAGGCAGAAGATCGCGGTGGCGGGGGCGCTGGTGCACGAGCCGCGCGTGCTCGTCCTCGATGAACCCACCGTGGGCCTGGACCCGCGTAGCGCCCGTGTGCTCAAGGACGTCCTCCGGGCTCTCACCGGCAGGGGGGTAACCGTCTTCATGTCCACCCACGTGCTGGAGATCGCCGAGCGCATGTGCACGCGGGTTGGTATCATCGACCGGGGTCGCCTCATCGCCTGCGGGACCATGGAGGAACTACGGGCACAGGCCCGGGAGGATTCGGCCACCCTCGAGGACATCTTCCTCAAGCTCACGGGGGGCACCGAGTACGAGGAAGTGATCCGCCTGCTGGGGGAGGAGGCCGCCTCGTGAGCCGGTTGTTCGTGTGGAAGTTCCGGCTGTTCTGGCGCTCCCTGGCCCGGCGGTCCCACGTGGCGGCGGCCGTCAGCCTCATCCTCGCCTTCTTTGGCCTGGCTTGGATGGTGGTGGTCTTCCTGGGCTCCCGTTCCGTGTTCGCCTGGACGGCGCGGGGCCTGGCGGGGATGCCCCCGGAAGCCGCCGCCAGGATGCCTCCGGAGGCCGCCGCCATGTTCGCCGGTATGGAGGGCCTCCTGCTTTCGGGCATCTACCTGGTGGGGCTGGCGATCTGCCTTTTCACTGCCTTCGGGACCGCCTTCGTGACCATGTACTCGTCTTCAGACCTGCCCCTCCTTTTCTGTGCCCCTCTCACGGTCAGGCAGGTATTCACGGTCAAGTTCGCCGAGATACTGGCGGCCGAGTCCCTATGGGTCATCCTGCTGGTTTTGCCGGCCACGCTGGGCTACGGGGCGGGCGTGGGTGCCGGCTGGTGGTACTACCCGGCGGCCCTCGTGCTGGCCTTCATCACGGTGTTCCTGCCCGCGGCGGTGGGCACCTCCCTGAACCTGCTTGCCATGCGCCTCATCCCGCCCTACCGGGTGAAGGAGCTGGGTGCCGCCCTGGGTTCGCTGCTGGGTGCGGCGTTCTATGCCCTGAGCCAGCTGGGGCCGCGCTATGCGGCGGGCATGAGCCCGCAGGAACTGGCCCACATGGTGGGCCGCTTTCGTCTGGCGGGTGCGGGGTACTCCCCGGCCTGGTGGCTGGCCGAGGCCGCCCGCACGGCCGCCCGGGGACCGGCGGATGCGTTCCTGGGCTGGTTCGGGCTGGCGGCCGCCTGTTCTCTCGTGTTCTTCGCCGTATCGTTCGTGCTGGTGCAGGAGGCGTTCTACGGCGGGTGGGCGGGCAGCGGGGAAGTGCGCCGCAGGCAGCGCCGGCGGATCGCCCGCCAGCGGCGCACGGCCTGCGCGCCGGCCGCCGCACCCGAGACTGCTGGCGGGATGGCCGACACCGGTGTGCGCCGCGCCCCCGGTCCTGCCCCCGCCGCCGCTGCGACCCGGGCGCAGTTAGCGCACCCCGCGCGCCCGCCGTCGCCAGTGCTGGCGCTCGCGGGCAAGGAAGTGCGCAGTATCGCGCGTGACATGCGGGAGTGGTCCCAGGCCCTCTACCTGGTGGTGGTGATGGGCGTGGGCCTGGTGGTCCCCTTTGTGAAGGGCGGGAGCACGCGCTTCCTTGCCGGTACGGGCGGGCTGTACGCCGGCCTGGGAGTCGCCTACCTGATGCTCGGGGGTTTGGCCGGTTACCTGGGCGTGGGAGCCGTGGGTCGCGAGGGTGGGAGCTGGCCCCTCTTGCGCAGCACTCCGGTGACCGGAGAGGAGATCCTCTGGGGAAAGGCCCTGGGGGTCATGCCCCTGGTGATGGCTCCGGGGCTGGCGCTGACCCCCTTGCTCGGCCTGGCCCTGGGGGGCGGCATCCGGGCCGTGGCGCTGATGGCCGTATTCGTCCTCGTGGTCGCGCCGGGGTTGGCTTCCCTCAACGTGGCCGCCGGTGCCCTCCACCCGAACTTCACCGCCCGGGACCCGCGCCAGCGGACCTCGGGCTGGGGGTTCCTGCTGAGCCTTCTTCTGGAAGCCGGCTACGCCGCCGCCCTGGCAGCGGGTGTCTGGATGATGGCAGCGGGGTCCTGGACCGGGGTGCGCGCCTGGCTGCGGGCGGTGGGGCTGGTGATCGTGCTGGGGTCGAGTGCCTGTGCAGCGACCGTGCCGGTGGTGCTGGCCGGCCGCCACCTCGATACCCGGGAGCCCGTCTCTTCGCATCAGTAGGCCGCGGGCGGGGGCAGGGGGGATAAGCATGGCAGGAGCATTTGTCGTCATCATCGCGAGCCTGGCGGTCATCTGGGAATGGGGCAGGAGGGACAGCCTTCCCCCGCGTGCGCTGGTCTTTGGCCTGTCCGTGGGGGCAGCCGGTGGAGTGGTCCAGCACCTCGCTCAGGCACGGGTTTTCCCCGGTCCCGGCCCTAGCTGGGTGCTGGCCGTGGTCGTCTGCGGGTTGGCGGGAGTGGCCGGCACCATCGCGGCACTCAGGTGCGGCCTTCGGCCGGCGCTGGCACTCGCACGGCCTGGGCCGGCGGCAGTGTGTCGTGCTCTGGGTGCTGCGGCAGCTCCTGGCAGGCAGGCACGAGCGGGTTTCTGTGGTCGGGGCGTTGCTCCTCAGCGCACTGATTCTTGTGGCCATGCATGGGCGACTCCCGCCCGGGTACTGGGTTTACGCGACGGGTGGCGGCGTCCTCCTCGGGTTCCTCTTCCTGAGACACGGCATCGAGGCCCCCATGGTGGCGCACTTCCTGGCCGATCTCTTGTCCTGGGGGCCGGTGGTCATGGGGTGGGTGTAAGCTGAAGGAGGAAAAATGGCGTGGGGGTCGAATAGAAAGCTGGGCTGCGATACCAGCCCTCGCGACAACTGAAGAGCGGGGATGAGGGTTGCGGGAGGCCGGCTCCGGACGGGCCGCAGGCGGGCCGGGCGCAGGGCCGGGGTGGCGGGCGCACCGCAGCCGGACCAACCTCTGGAGAGGCGCGGGTACCCGTGGCAACGGACCAGGAGAGCCTGACTCCATCGTGGCCGGGGCATTCGCCGGGGTACCGCCACCGAAGGGGCAACTTCGAGGAGAAGGAAACTCTCAGGTGCAAGGACAGGGGAGCTCACTTCTGTGTGGGTTCTCCTGTTCCTGTTTTCGGGCAGGATATACCCGGCGACGGGAGGGTACCGCGGCGCAGGACGATGGGTTCCCGCGAACGGGAGATTACCCGGGGACGGGACATTCCCGGGACGGCGGTCCCGGGCAGGAAAGGAGGGTGACGGTTATGGGGATGGAGGAACTGAAGAAGACGCCGCTCTATGGCAACCACCTCAAGTACGGCGGCCGGATCATCGACTTCGCGGGATGGGCGCTGCCCGTGCAGTTCCGCAGCATCATCGAGGAGCACCACCAGGTGCGCAAGGCGGCCGGACTGTTCGATGTGTCGGACATGGGGGAGCTGGACATAAGGGGGCCGCAGGCCCTGGACCTGTTGCAGTACGCCCTCACCAACGACATGTCGACCGTGGCGGTCAACCAGGTACGGTACTCGCCCATGTGCAACCATCGGGGCGGTGTGGTGGACGACCTGCTGGTGTACCGGCTGGGCGAGGACCACTACTTCCTGGTGATCAACGCCGCCAACATCGAGAAGGACTACAACTGGGTGAAGGAACTCGCGGGCCGCTTCCCGGGGGCGAAGGTGGAGAACGTCTCCGACAAGGTGGCGGAGCTGGCCCTGCAGGGACCCAACTCGGAGGCCATCCTGAGTAGGCTGACCAGGGCCGACCTTTCGGCCATCCGCTACTACTGGTGCGCCCAGGACGTGGAGGTGGCCGGGGTCAGGTGCATGGTTTCCCGCACCGGGTACACGGGGGAGGACGGGTTCGAGATCTTCTGTTCGCCCGAGGAAGCCCCCGGCCTGTGGGACACCCTGCTCGAGGAGGGCGACGAGTTGGGGCTGTGGCCGTGCGGGCTGGGCTGTCGGGACACCCTGCGCTTCGAGGCGGCCATGCCCCTTTACGGCCAGGAGATGGACGACGACACCACGCCCCTGGAGGCGGGACTGGGCAAGTACGTGAAGTTCGACAAGGGCGACTTCGTGGGCCGGGAGCCCCTGCTGGAGGAGAAGCGCACCGGCCTGCGCAAGAAGCTGGTGGGCCTGGAGATGGTAGGCCGGGGCATCGCCCGCACCGGCTACCCCGTGCTGAAGGATGGGGAGAAAGTGGGGTACGTGACCACCGGGTCGTACGCCCCCACCCTGGACAAGAACCTGGCGCTGGCCTTCGTGCCCCCGCAGCTGGCGGAAGTGGGGACCGGCTTGCAGGTGGAGATCCGGGGCAGGGGCGTGGGTGCCCGGGTGGTGAAGACCCCGTTCTACAGGAGGAGGGATAAGTGATGTATCCTGCGGAGTTCCGTTACACCAAGACCCACGAGTGGGCTAAGGTGGAGGGCGACCTGGCGCGGGTGGGGATCACCAACTACGCCCAGGAGCACCTGGGGGACATCGTGTTCGTGGAGTTGCCCGAAGTGGGCCGCCAGGTCAAGCAGGGCGAGGCCTTCGGCGTGGTGGAGTCGGTGAAGGCGGTGTCGGACTGCTACGCCCCCGTGAGCGGCGAGGTGGTGGAGGTGAACGGAGTACTGGCTGATAAGCCCGAGACCCTCAACCAGGATCCCCACGGGGAAGGGTGGATGGTGGTAATCCGGATGTCCGATCCGGCCGAACTCGGCAACCTCATGGACGTGGCCGCCTACGAGAAGCACTGCGAGGAGGAGGCGCACTGATGGACTTCATCCCCAACACGGACCGCAACCGGGAGGCGATGTTGCGGGCCATCGGGGTGGGGTCGCTGGAGGAGCTCTTCGCGGACATCCCTCCGGAGGCCCGGCTGGACCGTCCCCTGCGGCTGCCGGAGCCCATGGCGGAGCTGGAACTCCAGCAGCACATGCTGGAGCTTGCCGACAAGAACGCCCATCTGGGGCACCTGGTGTGCTTCGCGGGGGCGGGCATCTACGACCACTATATCCCCGCCGTGGTCGACCACGTCATCTCGCGCTCGGAGTTCTACACGGCGTACACGCCGTACCAGCCCGAGGTCAGCCAGGCGGTGCTGCAGTCCATCTTCGAGTACCAGACCATGATCTGTGAGCTCACGGGGATGGACGTTTCCCAGGCCTCGCACTACGACGGGGCCACCGCCCTGGCGGAGGCGGGGTTGATCGGTTGCAGCACCACGGGGCGGCGGCACATGGTGGTGTCGTCCACGGTGCACCCCGAGTACCGGCGGGTGCTGCACACTTACGCCGCGGGTGCCGACCTGAAGGTGACGGAGGTCCCCTACCGGGACGGCGTCACCGACCTGGAGGCCCTGGAGCGGGCGCTGGCACCGGGGGCCGAGGGCGGGGAGCCTGCGTGCCTGCTGGTGCAGCACCCCAACTTCTTCGGCTGCCTGGAGCCCGTGGCCGACATGGCGCAACTCATCCACGGCCGGGGCGGCCTCTTCGTGGTGGCCGCTTCCCCCATCAGCCTGGGTCTCTTGACTCCGCCCGGGGCCTACGGGGCGGACATGGCGGTGGGCGAGGGGCAGGCGCTGGGCAACGTGCCGTCCTTCGGGGGTCCCACCTTCGGCTACTTCGCCGTCACCGAGAAGCTGGTGCGCCGGCTCCCCGGCCGGGTGGTGGGTCAGACCGTAGACTCCCGCGGGCAGAGGGGGTTCGTGCTCACCCTGCAGACCCGGGAGCAGCACATCCGCCGCGAGAAGGCCACCTCCAACATCTGCTCCAACGAGGCCCTCAATGCGCTGGCGGCCACCGTGTACCTGGCCACCCTGGGGAAGCGGGGCATCCGGGAGGTGGCCGAACTGTGCCTCAAGAAGGCCCACTATGCCCGGGATGCCATCGCGGCGCTGCCGGGCTTCTCACCGGCCTTCGGGGCGCCCTTCTTCATGGAGTTCGCCGTGCGCTGCCCCTGCCCGCCCGCCGAACTGGTGAAGCGGGGGACGGCGAAGGGTATGCTGCCGGGCGTGGCCCTGGGCCGCTTCTATCCGGAACTCGATGACTGCCTGCTGGTGGCGGTCACCGAGAAGCGGAGCAGGGTCCAGATCGACGCCCTGGCCAAAGTACTGGAGGGATGCGCATGAAGGGCCCGGAACCCCTCATATTCGAGTTGAGTTCGCCGGGACGGAAGGCATATTCCCTCCCCGCCAGTGACGTGCCGGAGAAGGACATCCGGTCGCTCATACCCGGGGGATTCCTGCGGGAGGGTGAGCCCGACCTGCCGGAAGTCTCCGAGGTGGACGTGGTCCGGCACTACACCCGCCTGAGCCAGCTCAACCACGGGGTGGACATCGGCTTTTACCCCCTGGGGTCCTGCACCATGAAGTACAGCCCCAAGGTGAACGAGTGGGCGGCGCGCCTCCCCGGGTTCGCCTGGCTGCACCCGTACCAGCCGGAGGAGCTGGTCCAGGGCGCCCTGCAACTCATGTACGAGTTGCAGCAGTACCTGGCCGAGATCGGCGGGGTCGACAAGGTGTCCCTGCAGCCGGCGGCGGGTGCCCACGGGGAACTCACCGGGCTGCTCATCATCCGCGCCTATCACCGGCACCGGGGGGAACTCGGCCGGGACAAGATCATCGTCCCCGACTCCGCCCACGGCACCAACCCGGCCTCGGCGGCCATGACGGGGTGCCGAATCGTGGAGGTCAAGTCGGACTCCCGGGGCGGGGTGGACGTGGGCGAACTGGAGAAGGTGCTGGACGAGCGGGTGGCGGCCCTCATGCTCACCAACCCCAACACCCTGGGGCTGTTCGACGAGAACATCGTGCGCATCGCCCGCATGGTCCACGACAAGGGAGGGCTCCTGTACTACGACGGGGCCAATGCCAACGCCATCATGGGCTACTCGCGGCCCGGCGACATGGGCTTCGACGTGGTGCACTTCAACCTCCACAAGACCTTCTCCACGCCCCACGGGGGCGGCGGCCCCGGGTCGGGGCCGGTGGGGGTGAAGGAGAAACTCATCCCCTTCCTGCCCGTGCCCACGGTGGGGTTCGACGGCGAACGCTACTTCCTGGAGTACGACCGGCCCCTCACCATCGGGCAGATGAAGGCCTTCTACGGCAACTTCGGGGTGGCGGTGAAGGCCTATGCCTACATCCGCGCCCTGGGGGCGGAGGGCCTCAAGCGGGTGTCCGAGAACGCGGTGCTCAACGCCAACTACGTCATGCGCAGGCTCCTCGAGTGGTACGACCTCCCCTACGACCGCCACTGCAAGCACGAGTTCGTGGTGAACCCGCGCCGCATCAAGGACCGCACCGGGGTGAAAACCCTGGACATCGCCAAGCGGCTGCTGGACTACGGCGTGCACCCGCCCACGGTGTACTTCCCGCTCATCGTGGACGAGGCCCTCATGATCGAGCCCACCGAGACGGAGAGCCAGGAGGCCCTCGATTACTTCGTCGAGGCCCTGGGGAAGATCGCCGAAGAGGCGGAACGGGACCCCGAGAAGGTGAAGACGGCGCCGCACACCACTCCCGTGGGGCGGCTGGATGAGGCGGGGGCGGCGCGCCGTCCGGTGCTGCGCTGGAGGCGGGGTGCCTGATGCCCTTCCTGGCCGTCGGGTCGACCGGTGCCGCCCGGGGGAAGGCTCCCTGATGCCCGCGCCCGCAGCCGTTTCGGAGAAACTCACCCGTGCCCTGGAGCGGGCGTGGGAGGTGCGGGGGGGCTTCCCCTGTGTCCTGGCGGTGGATCGCCCCCGGGACACGGTGCCGGTGAGCGTGACGGGCACGGCCTGTGCGTTGAACTGTGCCCACTGCGGCGGCCACTACCTGAAAAACATGCGGGGCCCCGGGGATGTTCCCGTGCCCGGGGCCCCCAGCTACCTGGTGAGCGGCGGGTGCGACGGTGGCGGGAAGGTGCCACTGCACCGTAACCTGGATTTGCTGGCGCGGCTGCGGGCCACCGGCGCCCGTCTGAACCTCCACACCGGCCTGGTGGCCGAGGAGGAAGCGCGGCTCCTGGCCCCCTACGGTGCGGTGGCCTCCCTGGACTGGGCGGTGCACGCTCCTACCGTGCGCGAGGTGACCGGCCTGGAGGCCGGCCCGGAGGACTACCTGCGCACCTACCGGGCGCTGGCCCGCAACCTGCCGGTCGTCCCCCACATATGTGTGGGACTACGCGGCGGGTCCATCCAGGGGGAGTGGGAGGCCATTGAAGCACTGGTGGAACTGGGGCCCGCGGCGGTGGTGTTCCTGGTGTTCATGCCCACCCCCGGCACCCGGTACGAGAACTGCGCTCCCCCCGACCCCGAGGCGGTGGCAGTGCTGCTGGCCTACGCTCGCACACGGCTACCGGGGGCGGAGATCGCCCTGGGGTGTATGAGGCCGAGGGGTGCTTACCGGCAGCGGCTGGATCCCCTGGCGGTGGCGGCGGGGGTTAACCGTATCGTCATGCCGGCACCTTCCGCCCGGCGGGAGGCGGTCGCCCGCGGGCTTTCCCTGGTGGAGACGCGGGAATGCTGCGCCCTGGGGACGGTGGCGCCGCCGACGCCGGGGACCGGCACGTCGGACGGGCCGGCCCAGCCGGGTCGCCGGGGGCGGGTGGCAGGATGAGGCTGAGGGTGTCGCTGGGCACCGCCCAGGTACTGGGACTGCGCTCGATCAGGCAACCCCATCCCCCCACCACGGCCTACCTGATGTGGGGGGAGAAGTGCCGCCGTGACTGCGCCTTCTGTGCCCAGGCCCGGGGGTCGGACAGCCGGGCTGACCTGCTCTCGCGCGTGACCTGGCCGGCCTTCCCCGCGGCGGAGGTGATCTCCCGCCTGAGCGGCTCGGGCGTGCGCAGGGTGTGCGTGCAGGTGGTGGAGCCGGGGTCCCCGCGGGAGATGGCGGACCTCGTCCTCCTGGTGGGGGAACTGGCCGCCTCGGGGCTGCCGGTATGCGTATCCTGCTTCCTGCCCTCCCTTAAGGTGGCCGAGGCTCTCCTGCGGGCGGGGGCGGATGGGGTTACCCTGCCCCTGGACGCCGCTTCGCCCGGGGTGTACCAGCTCGTCAAGGGGGGATCGCTGGCGGCGGCGCTTGCCCACCTGGAGCGAGCGGCGCGGGCCTTCCCCGGGCGCGTGGGTACTCACCTCATCGCGGGACTGGGAGAGAGTGAGGAGGAGATGGTGCTGCTCATCGGCCGCCTGGTGCAGTTAGGGGTGCGGGTGGGCCTCTTCGCTTTCACCCCGGTGGCGGGGACCCGCATGGCCCATCACCCGCCCCCCTCCCTGGAAAGCTACCGGCGGGTGCAGGCCGCCCATTATCTCCTGCGCCGGGGCCTGGCGCGGGCGGAGGAATTCACCTTCGAGGGGGGCAGGCTCACCGGTTTCGGGTCCCGCTTCCCGCCCGCGCGCCTGCGTGCCCTCCTGGCGGACGGCGAGGCCTTCCGCACCACGGGTTGCCCGGACTGCAACCGTCCCTACTACAACGAGCGCCCCGGCCAGCCGGTACCCTACAACTACCCCCATCCCCTGGACCCCGGCCAGGCGGAGGGGGAAGTGCAGCGGCTGCTGTCGTCCCTGGAGGCACCCGAGGGAGGTGCCGGGTCTCCCGTGCAGGGTATGGGGGTAGGCGGGGGCGGCACCGGAGGACCGGGCCGCCGCATGGGCAGCGGCAGCGTGATGGGGGGTAGCGGGACTTGCGCTGGCGGCTGATCCGGGACGGATACCATGACGGCGCCACCAACATGGCCGTGGACGAGGCCATCATGCTGGCCCACGCCCGGGGAGAGGTTCCCCCCACCCTGCGCTTTTACGGCTGGCGGCCGCCCGCCCTGTCGCTGGGTTACGCCCAGAAGGCGGAGCGGGAAGTGGACCTGGAAGCCTGCCGCCGCGCCGGGGTGGACGTGGTGAGGCGGCCCACGGGCGGGCGGGCGGTGCTGCACGACCGCGAGGTGACCTACAGCGTGGTGATATCCACGGCCCTCTTCCCCGGGAGCGTGGTGGAAACCTACCGGCGGCTGAGTGCCGGCCTGGTGGAGGGTTTGCGCCTGCTCGGGTTGCAGGCCGAGGTACAGGAGGGGCCGCCCCGGGCGGGGTTGCGCTCGGCGGCCTGCTTCGACAGCCCTTCCTGGTACGAACTGGTGGTGGAGGGCAAGAAGGTGGTGGGCAGCGCCCAGGTGCGCAGGCTGGGGGTGCTGCTGCAGCACGGTTCCGTGCCGCTGGAGTTCTCGCCCGCGCAACTGGTTGGCCTGTTACGGCTACCCGCAGGCTGGCGGGCCCGCCTGCAGGAGGACCTGGCCGCCCACGCCGCCGGCCTGTGCGCCCTGGGGCCTCCCGTCACCTTCGCCGGGGTGTCCGACGCCCTGGCGGAGGGATTCCGGCGGGCCCTGGGCCTGGAACTCGAAGAACGCGGTCTCACTGCCGACGAGCAGGAAGAGGCCTCCAGGCTGCGGGAGGAGAAATACGCGACCTGGGAATGGAACGTGCTGGGCAAACTGCAAAGGGAGGATGCTGTCCGTGTACGACATAGTGGTGATCGGTAGCGGTCCGGGTGGCTACGTGGCCGCCATCCGGGCGGCACAGAAGGGCGCCCGCGTGGCCGTGGTGGAGCGGCGCGAGGTGGGGGGCACCTGCCTCAACCGCGGCTGCATCCCCACCAAGGCCCTGGTGAGGTCAGCCGAGGTGCTCCAGCTGGTGCGGCGGGCTGCCGAGTTCGGGGTGAAGGTCTCCGCTCCCGAGATCGACCTTGGCCGCGTCAAGGAACGCCGTTCCCAGGTGGTCAAGCAACTGGTGGACGGCGTGGAGCGGCTCTTCTCCTCCTGGGGGGTGACCCTTATCAGGGGGACGGCCCGCCTGAGCAGCCCCGGGGTGGTGGAGGTGGACCTGCCGGGGGGCGGTACGGAGGTCCTGTCGGGCCGGCAGGTGATCATCGCCACCGGTTCGGCGCCGGAACAGCCGCCCGTGCCGCCGGAGGACCTCCGCCTCTGCATGTCTTCCGACGATGCCCTCGACCCCGACCACGTCCCCGAAAGCATGGTGATCATCGGCGGCGGGGTGCTGGGGGTGGAGTTCGCCTGCCTCTACCGGGCTCTGGGATGCAAGGTGGACATGGTGAAGCGCTCGCCCCTCATCCTACCGCCCGTGGACGAGGAACTGTCCCGCCGCATGATGGCCATCCTGCGCCGGCAGGGGATCACCGTACACACGGGTATTTACGTGCAGCGGATCCTGGAGCACGACGGCGGGCGCCGGCTGATGGCCAAAGACAAGGAAGGGCGGGAGGTGCACTTCGACGCCGAGTGCGTCCTGGTGGCCATGGGCAGGGTGCCCGACTTCGGCGGCCTGGACCTGGATGCCCTGGGGGTGAAGTACGACCGCAAGGGCATCAAGGTGGGCGCGGACATGGCCACGGGCGTGCCGGGCGTCTGGGCCATCGGAGACGTGGTGGGACGCACCTTCCTGGCCTCGGTGGCCTCGGCGGAAGGCCTGGTGGCGGTGGACAGCATCCTGGGCGAAAGACGCGAGATGGACTACCGCAGCGCCCCCTACTGCGTCTTCTCCCTGCCCGAGATCGCGGGGGTGGGTCTCACGGAAAAGGCGGCCCGCGAGGCGGGACATCGCGTGAAGGTGGCGCGCTTCCCCTATTCGGCCAACGGGCGCGCCCAGGCCCTGGGCGAAACCGAGGGACTGGTGAAGATGGTGGTCGAAGAGGACACCGGGAAAGTGCTGGGCCTGCACATCCTGGGGTACGGTGCGGACCTGCTCGTCCATGAAGGCGCGGTGGCCATCAAGATGGGGGCCACGGCCCGAGAGGTGGCGGAAATCGCCCACGCCCACCCCACCCTGGCGGAGACCGTGATGGAAGCTGCCGAGGGGGCGGCCGGGCAGTCCATCCACCTGGTCAGGCTGCGCTGACCCCCTATGGGGGGAACCCCCCACCGGGCGCCGGCTGGCCCAGGCGGAGGCACCGTAAGGTACCGCTGCCGGCCCCCGCACGGGGCCGGGTCACCTCAGCGGAGAAAGCTGGGAGGAGGGAGCCTTGACGCGTCTTGAGGCGCTGAGGCGGAGCATGGCCGGGGAAGGGGTGGAGTACTTCCTGGTCACGGGGGCGGCCAACCGCCGCTACCTCTCCGGTTTCACGGGGTCCTCGGGAGTGCTGCTCATTTCCCCCGCGCGTTGCTGGCTGGTTACTGACTTCCGCTACTACGAGCAGGCCCGCCAGCAGGCCCCGGACTGGGAACTATATCCCCAGAAGGGGAAGCTGAGCGAGGCGCTGGGCGAACTGTTCCGCGAGCAGGGGATCTGCCGGCTGGGGTTCGAAAAGGACCACATGACGTACGCCCAGTACGAGACCTTAGCCCAACTGGGCCCGGAACTGGTGGGATACAGCGGGCTGGTGGAGAAGCTCCGCATGACCAAGGACGAGGGGGAGCTCGGCGCCATCAGGCGCGCGGCCGCCCTGGCCGACGAGGCCTTCGCCCACATCCTAACCGTGATCCGGCCGGGGGTGCGGGAGGAGGAGGTGGCCCTGGAACTGGAGTATCATATGCGGAGGGCAGGCGCCAGCGCGGCAGCCTTCGACATCATCGTCGCCTCCGGTCCCCGTTCCGCCCTCCCCCACGGCCGGGCTTCTCCCCGGCGCATCGAGCCCGGTGACTTCGTTACCATGGACCTGGGCTGCGTGGTAGACGGGTATTGCTCCGACCTCACCCGCACCGTGGTGGTGGGCAGCGCAAATGATGAGCAGAGGAAGGTCTACGACCTGGTGGCCCGGGCCCAGGAGGCCGGCCTGGCCGCCCTGCGCGCGGGCCGGCGGGGGTCGGAGGTGGACGCGGAGGCCCGGCAGGTGATCGCAGAGGCGGGCCACGCCGACCACTTCGGCCACGGCCTGGGTCACGGGGTGGGCCTGGAGGTGCACGAGGCGCCCCGCCTTTCGCCCCAGGCCGCGGGACCGGACGAGCCCGTCCTGGAACCGGGCATGGTCGTCACCGTGGAGCCGGGGGTATACATACCTGACTGGGGGGGAGTCCGGATCGAAGACCTGGTGGTGGTGCGGGAAGACGGTTGCGAGATCCTTTCCCGGGCGGATAAGCGGCTCATAGAGCTGTGACGGCCGGGTAGCGGGGGGTAATGGAGGGTGATTTCGACCAACGACTTCAGGCCCGGGATCACGGTAGAGGTGGACGGGGAAATCTGGATGGTGGTGGAGGCCCAGCACGTCAAACCGGGCAAGGGATCGGCCTTCGTGAGGACCCGGCTCAAGAACGTAAAGACCGGTGCGGTGCTCGATCGCACCTTTCCCGCCGGTGAGCGTTTCCCCCAGGCCCACGTGGAGCGGCGGGAGATGCAGTACCTGTACAGTCTGGGTGATCAGTATTTCTTCATGGACACGGGGACCTACGATCAGATCCAGCTGGACAGGGGCCAGCTGGGCGACGCCACCCTGTACATGAAGGAGAACTGTATCGTCTACGTGCTCATGCATGAGGGTACCCCCATCGGGGTGGATCTGCCCAATTTCGTGGAACTGGAAGTGGTGGAGACGGAGCCCGGCGTCAAAGGTGATACTGCCACCGGAGGCACCAAGCCCGCCCGGCTGGAGACGGGGGCGGTGGTGAAAGTCCCCCTCTTTGTCGAGGCGGGGGACGTGATCCGCGTGGACACGCGCACCCATCAGTACCTCGAGCGCGTGTGACGGGGCTGCGCGGTCTCCCGTGCCGGCGGAGCCCGGCTGGTACAGGGTTGCGGGCCCGTTGAGGCCCGCGGAAGGAGGTGGGCCAGGTGGGCGACCTGAGTTCCCGGGTGGCTTACCTGAAGGGACTGGCAGAGGGGTTGAACCTGGAAGCCGAATCCAAGGAGGGCCGGCTGCTCAAGGCCATCCTGGACGTCCTGGGGGAGTTCGCCGAGGAAGTGGAAAGCCTGCGCGGCCGCGTCGACGAGCAGGAAGAGTACCTGGAAGACCTGGACGAGGACGTGGCCGAACTCGAGCAGCGCGTGCTGGAGACCGAAGAGGAAGAAGGGTTTGTGGAGGTGCAGTGCCCCCACTGCGGTGAGACGGTGTCCTTGGCGGAAGAGGAGTTCAGCGAGGAAGGTTCCATGCAGCTGCGCTGCCCCAACTGCGGGGAACTCATCTACCGCGACGAGGAAGGGGAGGAAGAAGAGGGCGTATAGAACCCCCACGGGTGGGAAAGTATAACAGCGAGCCCCGCAAGAGCCCCGGAACTTCTCGGGCCCCCCAAGGAAGCTCCCGGGCGGCGGGGCTCTCCGTTTTCGGGCGAGATTGAGATCCACCCCGCCGCGCCCCGGCTACCCGGCCCGGTCCCGGCTACGCCGGCCCGGCCGACCTTGGGGCGCCCGGTATTGGCTGGGTGTGCAGGAATATAGTGGACAAGGGGGGGTCATTGCTGGCGAGGGAGCCCGGCCAGGTGTGGGGAGACACGTCCGCCCGGCGGGGCTGGCGCGATGACCTGTTGCCACTTCTGGCCGAACCGGTGCGGGCCGCCCTGCGGTGTCTGGGGGAGGAAACGGCTGGCGGCCTTGAGGAGATCAGGCTGCGCGTGGGGCGTCCCCTGGCGGTGGGGGGCCGGGAGCAGGAGTACTTCCTCACCCGGGATGGCCGGCCCACCCTGCGGCCGCAGGAGGCCTACCGGGTGACGCGGGCGGACCTGGAGGCCACCCTGCAACTCCTTTCACGGGGTTCCCTCTATGCCGTGGAGGAGCAGCTTCGCCAGGGCTACGTGACCGTGGCAGGCGGCCACCGGGTGGGGTTCTGCGGCCGGGCCGTGCTGGAGAACGGCCGCGTGACGGGCCTGGTTGACATATCGTCACTGAACTTCCGCATATGTCGGGAGGTGCCGGGTGCGGCTGACCCCATCATGCCCTACCTGGTCTCGGAAGGCCGGGTGCTGGGTGCCCTCATCCTGTCGCCGCCCCTGGCGGGGAAGACCACGGTCCTGCGCGATGCCGTGCGCCAGCTCTCCGACGGGGTACCGCGCCTGGGCCTGGCGGGGGTGAGGGTGTGCCTGGTGGACGAACGCTCCGAACTGGCGGGGTGCTGGAACGGGGAACCGCAGCGATACGTCGGTCTGCGCACCGACGTCCTGGACGGGGTGCCCAAGGCCGCCGGCCTCATGATGGCGGTACGCGCCATGTCTCCCCAGGTCCTCGCTACGGACGAACTCGGGGGTGCGACTGACGCCGCGGCGGTCGAGGAGGCACTGTACGCAGGCGTGGCCGTGCTGGCCACCGCCCACGCGGCGTCCCTGGCGGAGGCCAGGTCGCGCCCCCACCTGGGGGAACTGATCGCACGGGCGGCGTTCCCCCGCATCATCCTGCTCAGCCGGCGGCTGGGACCGGGCACCACGGAAGCGGTGTGGTCGGGCCGGGGGGAAAGTCTCCTCTCCAGGCCGCTGCCACCCGGACCGGCAACCCCGGGCGCCCGGCGTCCTCCAGGGCATATCCCCCCGGCACCGGCAATATGATGCAGCCAGGAGGGACAAGGTGCCCGTTAAGCTGGTGGGAGCGGTGCTGGTCCTGGTGGCCGGGGCCGGTCTGGGCTGGGAGATGGCAGGTCGCCTGGCGTGCAGGGTGAGGCAACTGCGCTCTCTCGGGGTCTGCCTGCGGGTGCTGGAGAAAGAGGTGGCGGTGGGTGCCGTCCCCCTCCCCGTCGCCCTGGAACGGTCCGCCCGGGTTGCCGAGCCCGCGGTGGCACGCCTGCTGGGGGAGGCCGCCGCCCTCCTCACCGACGGGAGCGGTCGGACGGCCCAGGAGGCCTGGGAGGAGGCCGTGCGGCGGGCCCCTCTCTGCCTGCTACCAGGGGACCTGGAGGTACTGCGCGGGCTGGGGGTCACCCTGGGCTCGAGCGGGCGCGCCGACCAGGTGAAGCACATCTCCCTGGCCCGGGAACAGTTGGCCGCACGGGAGCAGGTGGCGCGGGACGAAGAGCAGCGGCAGGGCCGGCTGTATCGCTACCTCGGTGTCCTCGTGTCCATGGCCCTGCTCCTCCTGCTCTGGTGAGGGACGGGAGGCAGGAAGGTGAACGTAGAGCTGATCTTCAAGATAGCCGGGGTGGGCATCCTGGTCTCGGTCCTCTACACCGTCCTCAAGCAGGCGGGGAAGGAGGAGCAGGGGCAACTGGTGGCCCTGGCCGGTGTGGTGATCGTCCTCATGATGGTAATCCAGCTGGTGGTGCGCCTCTTTGAGACCGTCCGCACCATGTTCCGCCTGTAGTGGGGGTTCGCCGTGGAAGTGCTCCAGGTGGTGGGATTCGCGCTGGTGGTCACCGTAATCCTGGTCGTATTGCGCCACCAGCGACCCGATATGGCGGTGATGCTATCCCTGGCGGCGGCCGCCGTCATCCTATTCTTCCTGGTAGAGCGGATCTGGCAGGCTATCGACCTCCTACAGGACCTGGCCAGCCGTGCCGGCGTCAGGGACAGCTACGTTCAGATCCTGCTGAGGGTGATGGCGATCGCCTACCTGGCGGAACTGGGGAGCCAGGTGTGCCGCGACGCCGGCGAGGGGGCCATGGCCACCAAGGTGGAGATGGCGGGCAAGCTCCTCATCCTCATCCTGGCCATACCCATCGTGCGGGCGCTGGCGGACGCCATCCTGGCCGCCATCCCCCTGGCCACCCGGTGAGGGGAGGACGCGGGGCGGTGAACAGGGCAAACCGGGCGGGGTCCACGGGTACGGCGAAGGCGCCGGCAAAACGCGGCTGGCCGCGGCCGGCGCTGGCCCTTGTGCTGCCGGCGGTGCTCGTCTTCGCGCTGTGCCCCCCGGGGCCCGTGCGCGCCCAGGATGGCGATCCCCTGCGGGGTGTGGAGGAGCAGTGGGAGGCGGCCCGTACCCCGCAACTGGAGGACCTCCTGCGCCAGATCGAGCAGGAGATGGGGCGTCCGGGGGCCCTGGATGTGCCCGCCGTAGTCTCCCGGCTGCGGGAAGGGGGTCTCATGGTGGACCTGCCCGCCCTGGGGCAACATCTGGCCCGGGTGCTGTGGGGGGAGGTTCCCGCCACCGTCTCCCTGCTGGGCAGGCTGGTTCTGCTCGCCCTGGTGGCCGGGCTGCTCGTCCAGCTGGGGGAAGCCTGTGGCGGAGGGCACGTGGCGAGGGCGGCATACCTGGTGGTGTTCCTGGGATTCATGGCACTGGCTGTATCCAGCTTCGTGGGGGCTTTCGCGGTGGCGCGGGCGGTGGTCAACAGGCTGGTTTCCCTCATGGTCGCCCTCATCCCCCCCTTCCTCGCCCTCACCGTGGCGGGCGGCACTCCGGCCAGCGCGGGTCTCCTGCACCCCGCCCTCATGCTGGTGGTGAACGGGGCGGGCATCCTGGGGGCCGTGGTAGCCATGCCCATGCTGTTCGGTTCCGCCCTCATCGAGCTGGTGGACGGGCTGGGGGAGCGGCGCCGCCTGGAAGGCGTGAGCAGCCTGCTCCGTCAGGCCAGCGTTTGGTCGGTGGGGCTGGGCATGGCTGCCTTCCTGGGTGTGGCCGTGGTCCAGAACGCGGCCGGCCGGGCCCTGGACGGGGTACTGGTGCGCACTACCAAATTCCTCTCGGGGACCTTCGTGCCCGTGGTGGGCAAGATGTTCTCCGATGCCACCGAGGTGGTGTTCGCCTCCACCCGGCTGGTCAAGGCCGGTCTGGGCCTGAGCGGGGTAGTGGCGGTGCTGGCGGTGGTGACCCTGCCCCTGGTGAAGATCGTGCTCCTGGTGCTGTGTTTCCGGTTGGCCGGTGCCCTGGTGGCCGCCCTGGATGCCGGACAACTGGCCGGTTGCCTGCGGGGTATCGCGGCGGCGCTGGGGTGGCTGGGTGTCATAGTGGGGATGGTGGCCCTTTCTTTCCTGGTGTGTATTGCCATCCTGGTGGGGGCGGCGCGCCCCGCCTGAGCCCGGGCGGCTGGTTGCCCCCCGAAGGCGCATTACCGCGACGTTTCGCAGCAGGCATCGAGAGAAGTGCTGCCGGGCGGGCAGGCGGGTGCGACCCTGACTCAGTGCGGAGGGGAGAGACGGTGACGGCCGTTTGGGCCTGGGTGCGAAGCATCGTCCTGGTCCTCCTGGTGATCCTGGGGGTGGAACTGCTCCTGCCCCGTTCGGCCTTCCGGCAGTATCTCCGGCTGGTAACCGGCATGATCCTGGTACTTGTGGTGATGGAACCCGTGCTCGCCTGGCTCGGGGGCAGCGCACCTCCGGGGATCGCCGGGCGGGTCACCTCCGACGTGCTGGGCGGAGGGGGCTCTCCCGTGCCCGCGCCGGGCGGGATCCTGCCCCGAGGGGGCACGGCCCCGTCCTCCCGCCCCTGGGAGGGGTACCGGGACGGCAGGCTGGCTGGCCGGGTGCAGGCCGCGGTCGAGGGGCAGGTCAGGGAAGCCTTCCGGGAACGCCTGGCCGACGCGGTGAGGACGGTGGTCCTGGAGTCGGGGAAGGTGGCGGCTGCCCGGGCGGAGGTGACCCTGGAAGAGGGCGGGCTCGGGATCGCCCGCGTCCGGGTGCTGGTGCGGCCCCGGTCAGGACAGGGGATAGCCTCTGCCGAGCGTGAGAGTTTGCGGGACCTGGTGGCCTCCTACCTGGGTATATCCCGCCAGTTGGTGACGGTCGGGGAGGGATAACCTTGCAGACGGGCAATGGCTCTCCGTTCTGGAAGCTGTGGGGGCAGGGCCCGCGGCCCAGCCCGTGGTTGCTGCTGGCCGGCGTGGTGGGAGTCATCCTCATCTTGGCCGGTTCATGGTTGGGTCAGCGCCAGCCGGAACCGCCCCGGCCGGTCCGGCAGGAAACGGAGGTGATGGCCCCCGCCCCGGCAGGCGCCGGGCTGACGCCGCGTGACCTGGAGGGAGTGCTTTCGCTGGTCGCGGGGGCGGGTGAGGTGACGGTGAGCATCACCTATCGCTCGGGGCCGCGTCAGGAGGTGGTGCAGGATGTGTCCCGCACCACCCGCCGCACGGAGGAGAAGGAAGCGGGGGGCACGGTACGGGTTACGGAGGAAGAACAGGAATCCGTGCAGGCGGTGATGGCCCGCCCGGGGGGTCAGGATGAACCGGTCGTCTCCAGGGAGCAGGCCCCCGAGATCGCCGGTGTGCTGGTGGTGGCCAGCGGGGCCCGCGATCCCGCAGTGCGGGAAATGTTGAGCCGGGCCGTACAGACCCTGCTAGGCCTCCCCGCCCACCGGGTGCAGGTGGTACCCGCCCGCTAGGGAAGGGAGTTGGTAGGCATGCTCACGCGCACGGTGACCTTCCGTACGGTGGGAAGGCGGGAACTGGTGAGGTTCCTGATCCTGCTGGTGGTGCTGGGGCTGCTGGCCCTGGGAGCGCTGTACCTGCGCAGTCATGGTTACGGCCCCCGCCTGGGAGCGACCCAGGTACCCGGTGGCGCCCCGCCCCCCCCGGAAGAGGGTGAGAGCCGCGAGGTCATGGCCCAGTTGGTACCCGGGAACTCTCTGGCCGACGCCCGTATGGAGAGGGAACGGGTGCGTGCCCAGCAGATCGAACTCCTCGAGAGGATGATCTCTGCCCATGACACCGCGCCGGAGATGAAGGCCAGGGCGCAGGAGCAGATGCTGGCCATCATCGCCGCCATGGGCAAGGAAGCCGAGATCGAGGGGATCCTGAGGTCCAAGGGTTACCGCGACGCCCTGGCCTACGTGCGGGACGGCGCGGTAACCGTGGTGGTACCCGACCCCCTGCAGGGCCCCGACGCGACCCGTATCGCTGACGCCGTGTGCCGGGTGACGGGGTGCCGCCCCGAGCAGGTGGCCATCGTGGCGCCGGTGGCCGGGCGCTAGTACGGGCGCATTACGGGCGCGGGTACGGGCGCGGGGGCGCGCTAGTACCGGCCGGCCTCGCCTGGTGACAAGGAGTGGATGGGGTCCCTGGAGAAGGAACCCGCACATCCACCACCCGAGAGCGAGGTCAGACCGTGCGCAGAGTCCTCATTGCTAACCGGGGCGAGATCGCGGTACGCATCATCCGCGCCTGTCGGGAACTGAACCTGGAAACGGTGGCGGTGTATTCCGAGGCGGACGCCGCCTCACTGCATGTGAGGATGGCCGACGAAGCGGTGGCCATCGGGCCGCCCCCCGCCCTGCGTTCCTACCTGAACATACCCAGGCTGATGCAGGTGGCGGTGGATACCGGATGCGATGCCGTCCATCCCGGATACGGCTTTCTGTCCGAGAACCCGGCCTTCGCCCAGGTGTGCGAGGCCATGGGGATCACCTTCGTCGGCCCCTCCTCAGCAACACTCCGCCTACTGGGCGACAAGATAGCGGCCCGGGATCTGGCAGCCAGGGCGGGGGTTCCCGTGGTGCCCGGAAGTGCACGACCCCTGGTCTCCCTGGAGGAAGCCTGCGCGCTGGCGCGCCAGGTGGGGTATCCGGTACTCCTCAAAGCCCTGGCAGGAGGAGGCGGTCGGGGTATCCGACTGGTGCGGGACGAAGAGGGCCTGCGGCGCCGCTGGGAGCTGGCCGCGGAAGAAGCCCGCACGGCCTTCGGCTCCCCCGAACTGTACCTGGAGAAGTACCTCGAGCACCCGCGTCACATAGAGATCCAGGTGTTGGCCGATGCCCGCGGCAACCTGGTACACCTGGGAGAGAGGGACTGCTCGCTGCAGAGGCGGCGGCAGAAGGTTCTGGAGGAGTGCCCTTCCCCGGCCCTGGATGAGGGGATGCGTCGCACCCTGGCCCGGGCAGCCCTGCGCATCATGCGGGCCGCCCGTTATCGGGGCGCCGGGACGGTGGAGTTCCTGGTGGCCGGCGACGCTTACTACTTCCTGGAGGTCAACGCGCGCATCCAGGTGGAACACCCGGTGACGGAGATGGTGTGGGGAGTGGACCTGGTTCAGGAGCAACTGCGAATCGCGGCCGGACAGCCCCTGCGCTTCTCCCAGGGGGAACTGCGGCCGCGGGGGTGGGCCCTGGAGATGCGTATCTGTGCCGAGGACCCTGACGAGGACTTCCTCCCCTGCCCGGGTACACTGGTCGCCTACCGGCCTCCCGGGGGCCCGGGGGTGAGGGTGGACGACGGAGTTTACCCGGGGTGGACCATCCCGCCCCACTACGACTCCCTGCTTGCCAAGCTCACGGTGTGGGGGCCGACCCGGCAGGAGGCAGTGGCCCGTGCCCGCCGGGCCCTGCTGGAGTATGTGATCGAAGGGGTGCGCACCACCATCCCCCTGCACCTCCGCCTGCTGGACGACCCCTTCTTCCGTCGGGGGGAGGCCAGCACCGTGTACCTGGACCGCAGCGCCGACCCCTAGCACCCCCGCCGTCCCCTACCGCCCCGCTCTTCCCATGTGCTCCGGGGGCCGCGTGCGCGGGCGGCGCCGCAGCGCCTGTGGGGCACGCCGTGCGCCGGCGCCACAGTCCCGCCGGTAGCCGCTCGCGGGGCACCTGTGCTATCATGGGGCGGGGCGGAAAGCGTACGGGGGGAATGACGTGGCCGAAGGGGACAGGCCGGAAGCCACCATCAGAATTGCCGATGAGGCGGTGGCCACCGTGGCTGCCGTGGCCGCCACCGGGGTGGAAGGGGTAGCGGGGCTCTCGGCCGGCCTGGTGGGCGACCTCAGTTCGGCCCTGGGACGGCGGGGCGGACCCCGCGGCGTCAGGGTGGAGGTGGGTGAGCGGGAGGCCGCCGTTGACCTCTACCTGGTGGTCAGGTACGGGGTGCGTATACCCGAGGTGGCCCACCGGGTTCAACAGGCTGTGAAGAAGGCGGTCGAAGAGATGACCGACCTGAAGGTGGTGGAGGTCAACATCCACGTCCAGGGAGTAGTCTTCCCTCCGGTGCAAAAACCCGAGCGGGAGGGTTCGCCATGAGTCTGGCCGACCGGGTGTTCCTCACGTTTTACAGCCTTTGCCTGGCGGTGCTCTCGCTGTTGGTGGTGGCCATGGCCTCGGGCTGGGAAGGCCCCCTGTCGGGACTGCAGGCCGGGCTGGCCGACCCTCAGGGGCGGTGGATCCTGGGCATCCTGGGGGTACTGTTCTTTGCCTTTTCCGTGCGTTTCCTCACCCTGGGGGTGCGCAACCAGCGGGGGGCCAGGAGCGTGGTGCACGAGACCGCCATGGGGGACGTGAGCGTGTCCCTGGGTGCCATCGAGAATCTTGTGCGGCGGGTCGCCCGCCAGTGCACGGGGGTGCGCGACGTGCGCGGGTGGGTGCGCTACGGGGCAGCCGGCCTCTCCGTCCGCCTCCGGCTCATCGTCAGCCCGGACGTCAACATCCCGAAGGCCAGTGAGGAAGTACAGAAGGCGGTGGCGGAGTACGTGCGCGACGTGGTGGGCGTGGGAGTCGCCGAGGTGCGGGTGATGGTGGAAAACATCGGCACCGAGCCGCGCCGGCGCGTGGAATAGGGCGGGTGTGAGGTGGCGGAAATGGCTCCCGAGTGGCTGCGGCAGGCCTGGCACATAATCCAGCCCCACAAGGGAAGGCTGATCGGGGCCGGGTGCGGCCTCACCTTCGCCCTGCTGGTGCACCACTACGGCTTCCTCTGGGCCGTATTCATCGCCATCTGCACGGGGGCGGGGTACTTCGTGGGGAAGCGTATCGACGAGGACAAGGAGCGCTGGCTGGAGATCCTGGAGAAATACCTGCCCCCGGGAAGGACGTGAACACCGTTACATGGCGCGGCGCAAGGCACGCGAGGTAGCGCTCAAGGTCCTCTTCCAGATAGATCTGGGCAGGCACACCCTGGAGGGTGCCTGGCCCCTGGCGGTGGAGGGGGAGGTTCTGCCCGAGGCTTCGGCGTCGTTTGCACGGGAACTGGCTGCAGGGGCAGCTTCCCACCAGGCAGAGATCGACCGCCTCCTCTCGGAATGCTCCGAGGGGTGGAAGGTGAGCCGCATGGCGGGGGTGGACCGCAACATCCTGCGGCTGGCGGCGTACGAACTGCTCTACCGGCAGGACATCCCCGCCAGCGCCACCATCAACGAGGCGGTGGAACTGGCCAAGACCTACGGGACGGAAGAGTCGCCTCGCTTCGTGAACGGCGTGCTGGGAGAACTGGCCCGCCGCCTGGGCAGGGTGGCGGCGCCGGCGGGATGATACAGGGTATTCTGGCGCTGGATACTTCCTGCTACACGACCTCCTGCGCCCTGGTTGAGGTCTCGGGGCGGGCGCGGGCGGACCTGCGCCTGCCCCTGCCGGTGCCACCGGGCGGCCGGGGGCTGCGCCAGGCGGAAGCGGTGTTCCACCACCTGGTGCAGTTGCCGCGTCTGGTGGAAGAGGTTATGGGGGTTGCCCGGCGGGAGAACGTGCGCGTGACGGCGGTGGCGGCCAGCACCCGGCCGCGGCCGCCCCGGGATTCCTACCTGCCCGTGTTCCGGGTGGGTGAGGGGTTCGGCCGCGCAGTGGCGGCCGCACTGGGCGTGCCCTTTGTGGAACTGTCCCACCAGGAGGGCCACCTGGGTGCCGTGTGGAACCCCGGCCTGCCCGACACCGTGCTGGCCCTGCACGTGTCGGGCGGGACCACCGAGTTGCTGCGCCTGCAGGGTGGAGCGGCCCGGGAAGCCGTGTCCCTGGGCACCAGCCTGGACCTTCACGCCGGTCAGTTCCTGGACCGGGTGGGAGTGGCCATGGGGTTGCCCTTCCCGGCCGGGGCTCACCTGGACCGCCTGGCCACGGCGGCATCCGGCGACCGGGAAGCATCCCCGTCGCCGGCCCCGGGCGCCAGCGGGGGTCCCACCTCACCGGGCGGGCAGCCGGGCGGCGTCCCCGAGGTAGCGATCCCGGTCGCGGTGCGGGGTTACCGGCCCAGCTTCGCCGGACCGGAGGCGGCCGCCCTGCGCCTCATCGCCCAGGGGACGGCGCCCGCCCTGGTGGCGCGGGCGGCGCTCCTGTGCGTGGCCAGGGCCCTGGAGAAAATGGTTCTGGCCGCCCTGGAAGCGGGCGAACCACCCGTGGTCCTGGTAGTGGGTGGGGTGGCCGCATCGGCCCTGGTGCGCGACCGCCTGCACCACCGCCTGGGCCACCCGGCCGTGGGGGTGCGCCTGCACTTCCCGCCCCCCGAACTGTGCACGGACAACGCAGTGGGCGTGGGCCGGTGGGCAGCGGGGAGCCCGGTGCGGAAAGGACTTGATGGGGACGGCGTCGAATAGCGGTGGGGATTGGGGGTGGCCAACCCCGGCTTTTTTGCGTTACCTTGTGAAGGGTGTAACTGACACAGCGGGAGGGGTGGTTTGGTGTTCCGTATTCGGAAGAAGCGCGTGCTGACGCCGGTCACCGTACTGTTCGAGGTGGAGGCCCCCCTGGTCTGCCGTCACGCCCAACCGGGGCAGTTCGTGATCGTCAGGCTGGGGGAGAAATCCGAGCGCATCCCGCTCACCATCATGGAAGCACGGGACGGGGTGCTGAGCATCGTCATCCAGGCGGTGGGCAAGAGCACCCGGGAACTCATCGGCCTGGGCGAGGGTGACGCCCTCGCCGACGTGGTGGGTCCCCTGGGTCAGCCCTGCCCCCTGCGTGACAGCGGCACCGTGGCGGTGGTGGGAGGGGGGTTCGGTGTGGCCCCCATCATCCCCATCGCGCGCGCCCTGCACGACCGGGGCGTGCACGTGATCGCCATCAACGGGGCGCGCACCGCCGAACTCCTCATCCTGGAGGACGAACTCCGGGCGGTGAGCGATCGCTACCTGGTATCAACCAATGACGGTTCAAAGGGCGTGCAGGGGATGGTCACGGACGTGCTCAGGCAACTCATCGACCAGGGGGAGCACCTGGACGAGGTGATCGCCATCGGTCCCATGGTGATGATGCGGGCGGTGGCGGAGGTGACCAGGCCCCACGGCATCCGCACCCTGGTGAGCCTGGACCCCATCATGGTGGACGGCACGGGGATGTGCGGGGTGTGCCGGGTGAGCGTGGGTGGCGAGACGCGCTTTGCCTGTGTGGACGGACCCATCTTCGACGCCCACCAGGTCGATTTCGATCTGGCCGTGCGCCGGGGACACATGTACGATTCCGAGCAGAAGGTGGCCCTGGAACACTACGAGAAATGCCGCTGCCACGGTGGAGGTGAGGCCTGATGGCGCTGCGCAAGACCAAGGTACCCATGCCCGAGCAACCTCCCGAGGAACGCATCCGTAATTTTCGCGAGGTGGCACTGGGCCTTACCCCCGAGCTGGCGCAGGAGGAGGCGGAACGCTGCCTGCAGTGCAAAAATCCCGCGTGCGAGCAAGGGTGTCCGGTCAACGTACGCATCAAGGAGTTCATCGGTAAGCTCCGCGGGGGCGACCTGGAAGGCGCTTACCGCAGCATCTGGTCGACCAACATCCTGCCTTCTATCTGCGGACGGGTGTGCCCGCAGGAAGAGCAGTGCGAGAAGTACTGCCTGATGGGCAAGAAGAATGAGCCGGTGGCCATCGGGCGCCTCGAGCGCTACCTGGGCGACTGGGCCCGGGAGCAGGGGTTGACCCTGGCCGAGAAGGCACCGCCCAACGGCAAGAAGGTGGCGGTGGTGGGTTCGGGACCGGCCGGACTCACCTGCGCCAGTGACCTGGCCCAGAAGGGCTATGACGTAACGATATTCGAGGCCCTGCACGTTCCCGGTGGCGTGCTCATGTACGGCATTCCCGAGTTCCGCCTGCCCAAGGCGGTGGTACAGGCGGAGATAGACGGGCTGCGGCGCCTGGGCGTGGAGATCAGGACGGACGTGGTGGTGGGCAAGACGCTCACCGTGGATGACCTTTTCGCCGACGGTTACCGGGCCGTGTTCTTGGGCACGGGGGCGGGCCTGCCCAACTTCCTGGGCATCCCGGGCGAGAACCTGTGCGGGGTGTACTCGGCCAACGAGTTCCTCACCCGCATCAACCTCATGAAGGGGTACCTGTTCCCCGAGTACGACACGCCGGTGAAGTGCGGCCGCCGGGTGGCGGTGGTCGGGGCCGGGAACGTGGCCATGGACGCCGCCCGCTGTGCCCTGCGGCTGGGCCCGGACAAAGTCTACATCGTTTACCGGCGCACCTGGGACGAGATGCCCGCCCGCCGGGAGGAGATCCACCACGCCAAAGAAGAGGGCATCGAGTTCCACCTGCTCACCGCCCCCATCGAAATCCTGGGGGACGAACAGGGCTGGGTGAGGGGCATGGTCTGCCAGCGCATGGAGCTGGGTGAGCCCGATGCCTCCGGGCGCCGGCGGCCGGTACCCATTCCGGGGAGCGAGTACCAGCTGGACGTGGACACGGTCATCGTGGCCATCGGCACCACGCCCAATCCGCTGGTGGCACGTTCCACCCCCGGGCTCCAGACCACCAGGTGGGGCGGGTTGATCATCGACGAGGAGACGGGCATGACCACCCGGCCGGGGGTGTTCGCCGGGGGGGACAGCGTGACGGGGGCGGCCACGGTGATCCTGGCCATGGGCGCGGGGCGCCGCGCCGCTGCAGGCATCGATCGCTATCTTTCCGAAGGGGGGAAAGAGGGATGAGTGCACGCATCATCGATGGCAAGGCCGTAGCCGAGGAAGTGCGCGCCGGAGTCCGGGAGGAAGTGGCCCGCCTCAAGCAGCAGGGCATCTTGCCCGGGCTGGCGGTCATCCTGGTGGGGGACGATCCCGCCTCCAAGACTTACGTGCGCAATAAGGAGCGGGCCAGCAAGGACGCCGGCATCCATTCGGAGGTATACCGCCTGCCCGCCGACACGCCGGAGCACGAGGTGCTGCGCCTGATCGGCGAACTCAACGCCCGGCCGGAGATCTCGGGCATCCTGCTCCAGCACCCGGTGCCGGGGCACATTGACGAGCGCCGCTGCTTCGACGCCATCAGCCCGGAAAAGGACGTCGACGGCTTCCACCCCGTGAACCAGGGGCGGTTGCTCATCGGCGAGAGGTGCTTCGTCCCCTGCACGCCCCGGGGGATCCTGCACCTGCTCGACCACACCGGGGTGGAACTGAAGGGTAAGCGAGCAGTGGTGGTGGGGCGGTCCAACATCGTGGGCAAGCCGGTGGCCCTGCTGCTCCTCTCCCGCCACGCCACCGTCACCATCTGCCACTCCCGCACGCAGGACCTGGCTGCGGAAACGCGCGCCGCCGACGTGCTGGTGGTGGCCATCGGTAAGGCGCGGGCGGTCCGGGGTGACATGATCAAGCCGGGGGCGGTGGTCATCGACGTGGGGGTGAACCCCGAAGACGGCAAGCTGGTGGGTGACGTGGACTTCGAGTCGGCGGTGGAGGTGGCTTCCGCCATCACCCCGGTACCCGGGGGCGTGGGTCCCATGACCATCGCCATGCTGCTGCAGAACACCGTGGAGGCGGCCCGGAGGCAGGCCGGCCTGGAGTGAGCCGGGTACTCGCGGGGTCAGGCCCCCGCGACGCAGATGCGGGAGTGAAGTGATGGCCTGGAGGGTTGCGCCCACCAGGGCGGAGAGCAGGGTGTGGCGGGTGAGCGAGATCACCCGCCACATCAGGCAGGTGCTGGAAAGCGAGGCTCCCCTGCGGGATACCTGGGTGCGCGGGGAGGTGGCAAATTTCAAACGCCACTCCCGCGGCCACCTCTATTTCTCCCTGCGGGACAGCGAGGCGCGGCTGGCCTGCGTGATGTTCGCCTCGCGAGCCGCCCTGCTGCCCTTCGCCCCCGCCAATGGCATGGCGGTCATCTGCCGGGGATCCATCGGGGTGTTCGAGCGGGACGGTGTGTACCAGCTTTACGTGGAGGAGATCCAGCCCGATGGGGTGGGCTCTCTCTGGCAGGCCCTGGAGGAACTCAGGCGCCGCCTCGAGCGGGAGGGCCTTTTTGCGGTTGAACGCAAGCGCCGCCTGCCCCGCGTCCCGCGCCGGGTGGCGGTGATCACCTCGCCCACCGGGGCGGTAATCCGCGACATCGTGCGGGTGGCAGGACGGCGTTTCCCCGGCTTCAACCTGCTGCTGGTGCCGGTGCAGGTGCAGGGTATCGACGCGCCCGCCGAGATCGCTGCCGCCCTCGACCTGGTGAACCGGCATCGCCTGGCCGAGGTGATCATCGTCGCGCGGGGTGGGGGCTCCATGGAGGAACTGTGGACCTTCAACACTGAAGAGGTGGCTCGCGCCATATTCCGCTCGGCCATCCCCGTGGTCTCGGCGGTGGGGCACGAGTCAGACTTCACCATCGCCGACCTGGTGGCGGACGTGCGGGCGGCTACTCCCTCCCATGCGGCGGAACTGGTGGTACCCGACCGCAGGTACGAAGAGGGTGTGCTCACCTCCCTGGAGGAGCGTCTGGCCCTCGCCCTGCGCGGGCGCCTGGAGCGGTGGCGGAGGCGGGTGGAGGATCTGGCCCGGCGTCCCTGCCTGGATCGGCCCGCCGAGATGGTTTGGCAGCGGCGACAGGTCCTGGACGGGCTGGAGGACAGGCTGGCCCTGGCCGCGGAGAACCGGCTGCGGGCGTACCGCCTCGTGCTGCAGGGTCTGGGCGGGCGGATGGGTGCCCTGGATCCCCGGGCGGTCCTGGCCAGGGGTTACGCCATCTGCTACCGGCTGCCCGGGCGCCGGGTGGTGGGGAGCGTAGATCAGGTGGCGGTGCGCGACCGGGTGGCAGTGCGGCTCCGGGACGGAGAACTGGCGTGCACCGTGGAAGGCACGCGGGGGGATGAACGGTGAAGGAGCCTCCCGAACCCAGTTTCGAAGAAGCCCTCGCCCAGCTGGAGAGCATCGTGCGCACCCTGGAGCAGGGCAACACCGGCCTGGAGGAATCGCTCCGGCTGTTCGAGGAAGGCACCAGGCTCCTCGGCCTCTGCCACCGTCGCCTGGACGAAGCCGAGGGCCGGGTGGCCAAACTGATAAGGGGGGAAGGAGGGGATGTGCGCGAGGAACCCTGGGCGGAAGGACATGGAAGCAGCCCGGATGATGCGGGATTGGCTGGCCCGGGTGGAGCAGCGCCTGGGGGAGGTCCTGCCCGGTGAAGGCGGGCAGCCCCGGGAACTGCACGCCGCCATGCGCTATGCCGTCTTTCCGGGAGGAAAGCGGCTGCGACCCCTGCTGGTGATGGCCGCTGCCCACCTGGGGGAAAGGGCGCCCGAGGCGGTGGACGCCGCCTGCGCGGTGGAACTGGTGCACTCCTATTCCCTCGTGCACGACGACCTGCCCTGCATGGACGACGACGACCTGCGCCGGGGGCGCCCGTCCTGTCACCGCGTCTTCGGTCAGGTGGTGGCCCTCCTGGCCGGAAATGCCCTCCTCTCCCTCGCCTTCGAGGTGCTCGCCTCCTATCCGGGAGATCTCGGCTGCCAGCTGGTGCGCGAGTTGTCCCGGGCCTGCGGTCCCCAGGGGCTGGCGGGAGGGCAGGTGGGAGATCTCCTCTGGGAGGTCAACGAGGAGAACTACCTGTTCGTCATTGGGGCCAAGACGGCCGCCCTCTTCCGGGCCTCCCTGCGCATGGGCGGGCTGGTGGCCGGGCTTGACCCCGCCACCATGGCCGTGCTGGATCGCTGCGGCCTCCACCTGGGGATGGCATTTCAGATCAGGGATGACCTGGCGGATCGGCCGGCTGGGGAGGGTCCGGTGGGCATGAACGCGCTGGCGGTATGGGGCGAAGAGGGTGCGCGCGCCCGCGCGCGTGAAGAAGCGCGCGCGTTGGCCGATGCCGTGCGCTCGTTGGGCGTGAGAAACTCCATGCTGCAGCATATCGCCGAACTGGCGGTCGGCTCCGACCCGCAGCCTATTTGATTGGCGGGTGCAGCCGTGTTATATTGATGGTGCACAACTTTTGCGGCAGGTGGCGCAGTATCCTAGTCGGTGCCCCCATCTCTGAAGACGGGCCTAAAAATCCGTCGCGGGCACATCGATGAAGCCCCTGGTTCTGGCTTGTGACGCCCAGTCGTGGGCCGGGGCTGGGGGAATGGGGAAGGGGCGATCTACAACGGCATGTAGGCGTAGACCCTATCCCCGCGGAGGCCCGGGTACGCAGGTGAACTCTGCGGCCCGGGGACGACCTGCATTCGGCCGGCAAGCTGGGTGCAGTGTAGCCCGCCTTGAGTGGGCGGGGAGATGGCAGGTTCAGCTTCTTGCCGGTGGGCCCGCCGGCGGAAGCGGTGCTGCCCGAAACCCCGTCTGCAAAAGAGGCTAGGAGATGACGGGTGCTGTCGAGGAAAACTCCTAGGCTGTTTCCACCGGGGAGGCCGGGCGGGGATTGCAGTGTGTGCTCAGTGGTGATCCAGCGCCGTGGTGGGTGACGCCACGGGGCGGGACGTAAAGGGAAACCGCCCGGGCGGCGACGCCCGGGTGTCCCGTAGGGAAAGCCTGCTGGACCTAAGCCACAACCTTTACCCGCCCGGTTGCCACCTGCCCACCATGTATTATCCCCCCGAGGGCAGGGCCGTGGGACTGGAAGAGATCAGGGGTCCCCATGATCTGAAAAGGCTGAGCGTCGCCGAACTGGAGAAGCTGGCGGAGGAACTCAGGAACCTCATCGTCGAGGTCACCTCGCGCACGGGTGGGCACGTGGGCCCCAGCCTGGGGGCGGTGGAACTGGCCCTGGCCGTCCATTCAGTTTTTTCGAGCCCGCAGGATGTCATCATATGGGACGTGGGGCATCAGGCGTACGCCCACAAGATCCTTACGGGCAGGCGCGCCAGCTTCGATACCCTGCGCCAGCGGGGCGGCATTTCCGGGTATCCCGAGCGCAGCGAGTCGGAGCACGACCACTTCGGTACCGGCCATGCCTCCACCTCCGTGTCGGCCGCCATGGGGTTCGCCAAGGCCCGGGATCTGCGCCGGGAGACCCGGCAGGTGGTGGCCATCCTGGGGGACGGGGCGCTGACGGGTGGGTTGGTCTACGAGGCCATGAACCACGCCGGCCAGGACCGCACCCACCTCATCGTCATCCTCAACGACAATTCCATGTCCATTTCCCCCAACGTCGGTGCCCTGGCCCGCTATCTGGCCAGGGTGCGCTCGGCAGCCAGCTACCGGGGCGCCAAGGCACGCATCAAGAGAATCCTGGAACGCGTGAGCCCGGTGGACCTGGTGGGTGCCATCGAGCGCATCAAGGGCAGCATCAAGTACCTCCTTCTCCCGGGCGTGTTCTTCGAGGCGCTGGGGTTCACCTACCTGGGCCCGGTGGACGGCCACGACATCACCGCCCTGCAGGAAGTGCTGCGGCAGGCCCGCGATCTGGACGGCCCCGTGCTGGTGCATGCGGTCACCCGCAAGGGGCGCGGGTACGAGCCGGCGGAGGCCGAGCCCGGCCTCTTCCACGGGCCGGGGCCGTTCGACCCCCGGACCGGGCGCCTCCACAGGGGCGACGGCACCACCTGGAGCCAGGCCTTCGGCGCCATCGCCTGCGACCTGGCTGCCGCCGACCCCCGGGTGGTGGCCATTACGGCGGCCATGCGGGACGGCACGGGGCTTTCTGAGTTCGCGCGTCGCTTCCCCGACCGCTTCTTTGACGTGGGCATCGCCGAGGGCCATGCCGTCACTTTCGCCGCCGGCCTGGCCGCCGCCGGGATGCGGCCCCTGGTGGCCATCTATTCCACGCTCCTGCAGCGGGCGTACGACCAGGTGGTGCACGATGTGGCGCGCCAGGGTCTACCGGTGGTGTTTTGCCTGGACCGGGCGGGAGTGGTGGGGGAAGACGGTTCCTCCCACCAGGGCCTGTACGACCTGGCCTACCTGCGCCACATCCCGGGCATGACCGTGGCCTGCCCCCGGGACGTGCCTGACCTGAGGGCCCTCCTCGAGCTGGGGCTGCGCATGGACGGCCCCCTGGCGGTACGCTACCCGCGGGCGGTGACGCCACCGGCGCTAAGTGGCGAGGGGCGCGGGCCCATCACCCGTGGCCGGGGTGAGTTGCTGCGCGCCGGGAGTGACGTCCTCCTCCTGGCCGTGGGCACCATGGTGGAGGTAGCCCTCGGGGCGGCCGGACTGCTGGAGAAAGAGGGTATCCGGGCTGCAGTGATCGACGCCCGCTTCGTCAAGCCCCTGGATGAAGCCCTGGTGCTGGCCTGGGCCGCCCGTACCGGTCACGTGGTCACGGTGGAAGAACACGTGTGCCAGGGGGGCTTCGGAAGCGCCGTGCTGGAGGCAATGGCGGCGGCCGGCCTGCGGGTGCCGGTGCAGGTGCTGGGGGTCCCGGACGAACACGTGGCCCATGGGTCCCGCCGGGAGTGGCTGGACCATTACCGGCTCACGCCGGCCGGAGTTGCGGAAGCCGCTCGCAGCCTCGTTTCGCACCGGCAGGCGGCGGCGGGCGGGGAGACCTGAGTTGCGGAAGGTAGGGATTTACCCCAATTTGGAGAAGGCCGGGGCGCTCCAGGTGACCGCTCGCCTGGTGCCCTGGCTGGAGGACCGGGGGGTGGGAGTGCTGCTCCCCCGGGAAGTGGCCCTCTTGCTGGGGAGGGCGGAACTGGGCGGGGATGTGCCGGCCTGGGCGCGGGACGCGGAGTTCCTTATAGTTCTGGGCGGCGACGGCACTCTGCTGCAGGCCGCACGGGCGGTCGCCCAGGCGGAGACGCCTATCCTGGGGGTCAACCTGGGGCACCTGGGTTTCCTCACCGAGGTGGAGGTTCCCCAACTGTGGGAGGTTCTCCCCCGCATCCTGGCGGGGGAGTACGAAGTCGAGGAGCGCATGATGCTCCAGACCCGGGTGCTGCGGGCGGCGCGCGAAGCGGCGCGGTTCCTGGCCCTCAACGAGGTGGTCGTATCCAAGGGGGTGTTCGCCCGCCTGATCCAGCTGGAACTGTTCATCGGGGGGCGACCCGTGGAAGAGTACTGGTCCGACGGTCTCATTATCGCCACGCCCACGGGATCGACCGCCTACTCCCTGTCCGCGGGGGGTCCCATCGTGAGCCCCCAGCTGGAGGTGCTCATCATCACCCCCATCTGCCCCCACACCCTCTATTCCCGCTCCCTGGTGATCTCCCAGCGGGAGCAGGTGCGCGTGCGCGTGTGGGCCACCCACCGGGAACTCGCCCTCACCATCGACGGGCAGCGGGGCCACCGCCTGGAGCCGGGGGATGAACTGGAGGTGAGCAAGGCCAGCGAGACCGCCCGGCTGATCCGCCAGAAAGGGTGGAGTTTCTACGAAGTGTTGCGCCGCAAGCTGAAGGAAGGACCGAAGGGGGGCGGGATGGCAGCAGGAAATGGCGAAAAAGAGAAGAAGTAATAGTCCGACCGGGTGAAGTGGGGGTAGGCCATGAAAGCACGGCGCCAGATGAAGATCCTCGAGATCATCCGGGAACGCCCCGTGGAGACTCAGGAGGAACTGGCCCAGGAACTGCGCAAGCTGGGCATGCCCGTGACCCAGGCCACCGTCTCCCGTGACATCAAGGATCTCAACCTGGTCAAGGTGCCAACCGGGGATGGCCGCCAGCGTTATGCTCCGCCGCAGGAGCAGGTGATGGCCGGGTTCGCGGACAGGCTGCGCAGGGTCCTGCGCGACAGCGTGCTGAGCCTGGAGGCCTCAGAAAACCTCATCGTGGTCAAGTGCCTAAGCGGTACCGCGCCCGCCGTGGGCGAGGCCCTGGACAACCTGCGCTGGCAGGAGATCGCGGGTACGGTGGCGGGCGACAACACCGTGCTCGTGGTGGTGCGGGGGCGGGAACGGTCCCAGAGCGTCCTGGAGCGGATGCGGCAGCTGATCGAGTAGGAGGACCCCGGGTGCTCAGAGAGGTCTACATAGAGAACCTGGCTATCATAGGCCGGGTCCGGCTCAGCCTGGACGCCGGCCTCAATGTGCTCACCGGAGAAACGGGTGCCGGTAAATCGATGGTCATCGATGCCCTGGAGCTGGCCCTGGGCGGCCGAGCCTCCCCCGACCTCATCCGGGCCGGTGAGGACCGCCTGGTGGTGGAAGCTCTCTTCCAGGTGGATGCCGCCCGCTATCCACGGGCGGCGGCCGTCCTGGAAGAGATGGGGCTGACACCGGAGGAACTGGTGGTGAGCCGCGAGGTACAGCGCACAGGGCGTTCCCTCTGCCGCATCAACGGCCGCCCCGCCACCGTGGCCATGGCGCGCGCGGTCAGCCGCGGGCTGGTAGAACTGCACGGCCAGCACGAGCACCAGGTGTTGCTCGACCGCTCCAGTCATCTGGACTTGCTCGACCTCTTCGGCGGCCTGGGGGACCTCCGCCAGCGCGTAACGGAGGCCTACCGGCGCTGGCAGCGTATAAGGAAGGAACTGGAGGAGTTGCGTTCGTCGGCCCGGGAGAGGGCTCGCCGCCTGGACCTCCTGGAGTTCCAGATCAGGGAAATCGACGCTGCGCGCCTGCGCGCGGGCGAAGACGACGAGTTGCGCAGGGAACGGCAGGTCCTGGCCGCCGCGGAGAAGCTGGCGGGCAGCGCCCGCCAGGCCTACGAACTCCTCTACGGAGGGGCAGAGGACAGTGTCCACGACCGCCTGGCCCGCGCCGCCGCCCTGCTGGCAGAGGCGGCCCGGGTGGACGAGGGCCTGAACGGCCTGGCGGCGCAGGTGGCGGACCTGCTCGCGGCGGTGGACGAGGTGGCCCGGGAACTGGGGGCCTACGCCGACGGCCTGGAGGCGGACCCCGCCCGGCTGGCGCAGGTAGAGGCGCGCCTGGCCGCCATCGACGCCCTGAAGCGCAAGTACGCCGACACCGTGGCCGGCATACTTGCCTTCCGGGAGGAGGCGGCACGGGAGCGCGAACGGCTGGCCGGAAGTGAGGAATCGGGCCGCGAACTGGAACGTGAACTCCAGGAAGTGGAAGTGAGCCTGGCGGCACTGGCCCACGAGCTTTCCACCCGCCGGCTCGCCGCCGCCTCACAGCTGGCCGAACGCGTGACCGGGCACCTGCGCGAACTGGCAATGGGCTCCGCACGTTTCCTGGTGGACGTGCAGCAGGAGGAAGATGAGGGCGGTCTGGCCTGCGGCGGGCGCAGGCTGGCCGTGGCATCCCACGGGGTGGATCGTGTCGAATTCGTCTTTTCTGCCAATCCGGGCGAGCCGGCGCGCGCGCTGGAGAGAGTGGCCTCCGGGGGCGAACTGTCGCGGGTCATGCTGGCCCTCAAGACCGTCCTGGCTGACCTGGACGGCATACCCACCCTCGTGTTCGATGAAGTGGACGCCGGCATCGGCGGCCACGTGGCGCACGTGCTGGGTGCCAAGCTCGCGCGCGTCTCGCAGCACCACCAGGTGGTGGTGGTGACCCACCTGGCGCCGGTGGCGGCCTTCGCCGCCCGCCACCTGGTGGTGGAAAAAAGTGTGAGCGGAGCGCGCACCGATGTGGACGTGCGATCGCTCGACGCCGAAGAAGAACGGCTGCACGAACTGGCGCGCATGCTGGGTGGAGCAGAGATTACCAGGGAAGCCCTGGAGCACGCCCGGCGCCTGCGCCAGGAAGCGGCCCCGCAGGCATAAGCTGTTTTCATAGCGGCTCACGACCGCGGCAACCTTAAGCCGGACCGGACCCGCGGCGAAGCGGAATCTGCCAGACGGGGAGGTTGCCGCCGTGTCGAGACGCGCGTTGTTTTCTTTTAGCCGGTTCGCCCTGGCGCGAAGGGCCGTGCTGCTATGCATCTTCCTGTGCACGCTGGCCAGCTGGGCGGTTCGCCCCCTGGCCGAACTTCCGGCAGAACTCGAGTTGATGGCCGGCCAGCCCCACGACCTGCGCCTGCCCCCCGGCATCCAGGGGCACCTTGACCGCCCCGCGCAGGTGCAGTCTCGCACCAGCTACCCGGATCGGCTGACGGAATGGCTGGCCGGAGGGGCACGGTTCACGCTCAGCCCCCAGGGGCAGGGCAAGGCCCGGCTCGAGTTCCGGTTGCTGGGCGTCCTTCCCGTGGGCTCGGTAATGGTGAGCGTGCTACCCGACACCAGGATCATGGTCGGGGGACACTCCATCGGGGTGGTGGTGTCCAGCCGGGGCGTGCTGGTGACCGACATCAGACCGGTGCGTACCGCGGCAGGGCTGCGTTCCCCCGCCCAGGAGGCGGGCATCCTGCCGGGTGACCTCATCGTGAGCGCCGGTGGCGTTCCCGTGAGGGACGAAGAGGACCTGGCCCGCCGGGTGGAGGAGGCGGGCAGGCAGGGCCAGCCCCTGCTGCTCGAGGTGGAAAGGGACCAGCGTACCTTCACGGTGAGAGTGGCACCGGTGGCCCTTCCCGACGGCAGCTTTCGCATCGGGCTGGCAGTGCGCGACAGCACGGCCGGCGTGGGTACCCTCACCATGTGGGATCCCACCACCATGCGTTTTTCCGCCCTGGGACACATGGTCACCGACGCCGACACCGGGCGGCCGGTGCAGCTGGACGAGGGGCGTATCGTGGCGGCGGGTATCCTGGCCGTGCACCAGGGCCGCAAGGGGCGGCCGGGGGAGAAGGTGGGCGTGTTCCTGCCCGAGCAGGACGTGCTGGGAAGGATCGAAAAAAACACCTCCTGCGGTATCGTGGGCCGGCTTGAGCGCCCCCTTTCCCACCCGCTCTACCGCGAAGCCATACCCCTGGCGGCAGCGGCCACCGTGCATGAAGGGCCGGCCGAGTTGCTCACGGTGGTGGACGGCCAGACCATAGAATCGTTCAGCGTCTTCATCCAGAAGGTATGGGCCGACCGGCGTTATGAGGGAAAGGGCCTGGTGGTGAGAATCACGGACCCCCGCCTCAAGCAGCGCACGGGGGGCATCGTACAGGGGATGAGCGGCAGTCCTCTCATCCAGGACGGTCGCCTGGTGGGAGCGGTCACCCACGTTTTCGTCAACGATCCCAGCCGGGGTTATGGCGTGCTGGCACGGTGGATGTGGGAGGAAATGGTGGATGCAGCCACGGTGCGGGCGGGAGGAACAGTCCCCTGAGGGGGGCGGGTTGGCATGCCCGCCGCGGCGTCCCCGGGGTACGCCGGCCGGGTGGCCCCCCGCGTGCACGCCTGCCGGGCGGTGGGCAGGCCCCCTGCGGTGGGATAGCCCCCTTTCGATCGCTGTCGTTTGATGGCGAAAGGTTTTTCCTGGAATTAGTAGGAATCCCCCCGTCCGGCGGCGAATTTAAGAGGTCGTATGAGCAAGAGGGAGGGGGGCATCATCTGTGGAAAAGGTCAAGGTGCTCATCGCCGACGACAACCGGGAATTATGTGACCTGTTGCGGGAGTACATAGACCAGCAAGAGGACCTGCAGGTGGTGCGCACCGTGCACAACGGCGCCCAGGTAATGGAGGCCCTCGAGGAGGCCAGGCCCGATGTGGTCCTGCTCGACATCATCATGCCCCACCTGGACGGGATCGGCGTCCTGGAGAGGATGGCGGAGTTGCCGCGCCGGCCCAAGGTGGTGGTGCTCACCGCCTTCGGCCACGAGCACGTGACGCGGCGGGCGGCCGAACTGGGGGCCGAGTACTGTGTGCTCAAGCCCTTCGACCTGGACGTGCTTGCCTGCCGCATCCGCGAGGTGGCCCGGGGTGCTCCCGCCCGCGCCGCCGCACCTCCCGTGCGTACGCGCAACCTGGACGCCGAAGTGACCTCGGTGATCCGCGAGGTGGGCATCCCGGCCCACATCCGGGGCTACAGTTACCTGCGGGATGCCATCCTCATGGTGATCGAAGACATGGACCTCATCAACGCGGTGACCAAGAGCCTGTACCCCAGCATCGCCCAGAAGTACCGCACCACCCCCTCACGGGTTGAGCGCGCCATCCGGCACGCCATCGAGGTGGCGTGGAACCGGGGCAACCTGGAGGCAATTGAGCAGATGTTCGGGTACACGGTCAACCGCGACAAGGGTAAACCCACCAACGCCGAGTTCATCGCCATGGTTGCCGACCGCATGCGCGTGAGCCTGCGGGCGAGCTAGGCCCGGCCAAGCAGGGAAAGGGCGGGGGGGCGGAGAATATCATAGTCGTCCAGACGGCAGGAAGAGGAGCGGATGGGGTTTGCTCCTGATGCTGTTGCCCCTGGTCGCCGCGGTTGCGCCGGGGTCAGCATATACCACAGGCGCCGTTCCCCAAGGGGACGGCTTTAATTTTGGGCGGAGGTGGTGATATGGAGGTTTTTGCAGCCATGGCCCGGGACGGCCACGAGCAGCTGTGCTTTTGCCGCGAGCCCGTCTCCGGGCTGCGGGCGGTGATTGCCATCCACAACAGCACGCTCGGTCCTGCCCTGGGCGGCTGCCGCATGTGGAAGTACGCGCGCGAAGAAGAGGCCATCCGCGACGCCCTCCGGCTGTCGCGCGGCATGACGGAGAAGAACACCGCCGCCGGGCTCAACTACGGCGGGGGAAAGTGTGTCATCTGGGGTGATCCCGCTCGGGATAAGAGCGAGGCGCTCTTCCGCGCCCTGGGGCGCTTCGTGGAGGGTTTCCGCGGTCGCTTCATCACCGGCACCGATGTGGGCACCGTCTCTTCCGACTTCGTGTGGGCCTCCACGGAGACCCTCTACGTGGTGGCCCTGCCCGAGGAATACGGTGGCAGTGGCGATACCTCGGTGACGACGGCATTTGCGGTGTGGAAGGGGATGAAGGCGTGCGCCCGCGTCGCCTTCGGCGACGATTCCCTGCGCGGGAGGACGGTGGCCCTCCAGGGGGTGGGCAAGGTGGGGGCACACCTGGCGCAGCACCTCCACGAAGAAGGGGCCTCCCTGGTGGCGTGCGATGCCAATCCCGACCGGCTGGAGGAGGTGGCCGCCCGCATCCCCCTGCGCAAAGTGGACCCGGAGGAGATTTTCGACGTCGAGTGTGACATCTTCTCTCCCAACGCCCTCGGCGGAGTGCTGAACGACCTCACGGTGCCGCGCCTGCGCTGCCGGGTGGTGGCGGGGGCGGCCAACAACCAGTTGGAGGAACTGCGCCACGGCGACATGCTCAAGGAGCGGGGCATCCTCTATGCCCCCGACTTCATCATCAACGCCGGAGGTGTGATCCAGGCGGCGGACGAACTGGAGGGCTACAACCGGGACCGGGCCCTGCGCAAGGCCGCGGGGATCTACGACCAGCTGCTGGAGGTGTTCCGCATCGCCGCCGAGCAGGATATCTCCCCGGCGCGGGCCGCGTACGTTTACGTGGAACGGAGGCTGCGTTCCCTGGGGGCCCTGGGGCGCATCCTGGTGCCCCGGGGCGCATCAGACTGAGGAGGTGCCGCCGTGGAAGTATTCAGTTCCATGGACCAGTACGACCACGAGCAGGTGGTGTTCTGCTACGATGAGGCGTCAGGCCTGAAGAGCATCATTGCCATCCACGACACTTCCCTGGGCCCCGCCCTGGGTGGTTGCCGGATGTGGCCCTACCGCAGCGAAGAGGAGGCCCTCTGGGACGTGCTGCGCCTCTCCCGGGGGATGACTTATAAGAACGCCGCCATGGGACTGAACCTGGGGGGCGGCAAGGCGGTCATCCTGGGGGACCCGCGCCGGGATAAGAGCGAGATCCTGCTCAGGGCCTTCGGTCGTTTCGTACACACCCTGGGAGGGCGCTACATCACCGCCGAGGACGTGGGCACCACCGTGCAGGACATGGCCGTGGTGCGCTATGAAACCCCCTACGTGGCCGGGCTGCTCGAGAAGTCCGGCGACCCCTCCCCCGCCACCGCCTTCGGGGTGTGGAGGGGGATCAAGGCGTGCGCCCGCTGGGTGTGGGGGTCCGAATCCCTGCGCGGCCGTACGGTGGCCGTGCAGGGGGTGGGCAAGGTGGGGTCGGCGCTGGCCCGCCACCTGAGGGATGAGGGTGCTCACCTGGTGATCACCGACGTTGACTCCGAGCGCGCGCAGGGGGTGGGCCGCGAACTGGGGGCGGAGGTGGTGGAACCAGAGGCCATCTACGACGTCCCCTGCGACATTTTCTCCCCCTGTGCCCTGGGGGCGGTGGTGAACGATGATACCCTGAAGAGGTTCCGCTGCAAGGTGATCGCCGGGGCGGCCAACAACCAGCTGGCCGAACCCCGCCACGGTCACGCCCTCGAGGAACTGGGCATCCTGTACGCACCCGATTTCGTCATCAACGGCGGTGGGGTTACCAACGTGGCCGACGAATTCGAGGAGGGCGGGTACAACCGGGACCGGGCCTTTGCGCGCATCGCCACCATCTACGACAAGCTGTGGCGCATCTTTACGGTGGCGCGGGAGGAGAAGATCCCCACCTTCCTTGCCGCCGACCGCGTGGCCGAGGAGCGCATCGCTACCATCCGCCGGCTGCACCGCATCTACCTTCCGGGGCGGTGAGGGATGGCGGGCGAGCGGGTCACGGTACTCTACGGCCCGTACGGCAGCGGCAAGACCGAGGTCGCGGTGAACTACGCCGTTTGGCTGGCCGGCCGGGCGGCGGGGGTATGGCTGGCCGACCTGGATCTGGTCACCCCCTACTTCCGGGTGCGTGACCTCCGCGATCGGGTGGGCCGGCAGGGGGTGAGGGTGGTGGCCCCGGAAGGACCCCCGGGAGAGGGGGACCTCCCCGTGCTGCCCCCCGGTCTGAGCGGGCTCCTGCGCGGCGACGGGCCGGGCGTCATAGATGTGGGAGGGGGAGACACGGGGGCACGGGTGCTGGGTACCCTCCATACGCTTGCGGGGGACTGCCGCTTGTGGCTGGTGTTCAACCCCTACCGGCCCGGCTGCAACTCCCCCGCGGGGCTGGTGGACACGGCCCGCCGCATCTCGGCGAGCAGCCGGCTCGGGCCTGCCGGCGTGGTGTCAAACCCGCACCTGGGTCCCGCCACCACCGTCGCGGTGGTGGCGCGGGGACACGCGGTGGTGGAGCAGGCGGCGGCAAGGCTGGGACTGCCCGTGGTGCTGCTTACGGCGTTACAGGACATCGCGCCCGCGGTGGAGAAAATGGTGGGCCGGGAAGTATTCCCTCTGCAGCGGTACCTCACGCTACCGTGGGAATGAGGTCCGGGGGAGGCGGTAACTACGGAAAAGAAGGTCGTCTTCGCGGAGGAGAGGTGCAAGGCCTGTGAGCTGTGCGTGCATTTCTGCCCGCAGAAGATCATCCGGCTGGCTCCCGACCGCATGAACCCGTCCGGGTATCATCCGGCCGAGGTGGTTGAGCAGGAACGGTGTACCAGTTGTCGCATATGCGCGCTCATGTGTCCCGACGTGGTCATCGAGGTTTACCGGTGAGGGGGTGGGATGGTGGCGGAGCTATCGCTGATGAAGGGTAACGAGGCCATCGCGGAGGCCGCCATCCGCGCCGGCTGCCGCTTCTACGCAGGCTATCCCATCACCCCGCAGAACGAGCTCTGCGAGTACATGGCCAGGCGCATGCCGGAGGTGGGCGGTACCTTCATCCAGTCGGAGTCGGAGGTGGCCGCCATCAACATGGTGTACGGGGCGGGTGCGGCGGGGGCGCGCGCCATGACCTCGTCTTCGTCGCCGGGGATCAGCCTCAAGCAGGAGGGGATTTCCTACCTCTGCGGCTCCGAGGTCCCGGGGGTGATCGTCAACATGGTGCGAGGCGGGCCAGGCCTGGGCAGCATCCAGCCCGCCCAATCGGATTACTTCCAGGCCACCCGCGGAGGAGGGCACGGGGACTACCGCACCATCGTGCTGGGGCCGGGCAGCATACAGGAGGCGGTGGAGTTGACCATGCTCGCCTTCGAGCTGGCCGACCGCTACCGCAACCCGGTGGTGATCCTGGGAGACGGCATGATGGGGCAGATGATGGAACCGGTTCAGTTCCCGGACGGCCCGCCGCCGCAGCCGCCCGCCAAGCCCTGGGCCACCACGGGTACCCGCGGGCGGGGCAGCCCCAACATCATCAACTCTCTCTACATCGAAGCGGAACGCTGCGAGCGCCACAACCAGCGCCTGCAGGAAAAATACCGGCGCATGGAGGAAAACGAGCCGCGCTACGAACTGGTCAATCCGGAGGCGGAGTACTTCCTGGTCGCCTACGGGACCAGTTCCCGCATCTGCCGGGCGGTGGTGGGCCGGGCCTCCCGCGATGGCCTGCGGGTGGGAATGATACGGCCCATCACCCTGTGGCCCTTCCCCCGCGCCGCCTTCGACCGGGTGGTGGAGCGGGCGCGGGCCTTCCTCACCGTGGAGATGTCCGCCGGCCAGATGGTGGAGGATGTGCGGCTGGCGGTGGAGGGGCGGCGTCCGGTGCACTTCTACGGGCGCACGGGGGGTGTGGTACCCACACCCCAGGAAGTGCTGGCCCGCCTGAAGCTCGTCGTGGAAGGCCGGGGGGGTGAGTCCTGATGCAACGCATCTTCGGTCGACCGGCGGCGCTGACCGGTATCCCCTTCCACTACTGCCCCGGGTGCCCCCACGGCATCGTGCACCGGCTGGTGGCCGAGTGCCTTGACGAACTTGGGGTGTGCGAGCGGGCGGTGGGGATCGCCCCCGTGGGCTGCGCCGTGTTCGCCTACAACTACTTCAACTGCGACATGATCCAGGCCGCCCACGGGCGCGCCCCGGCGGTGGCCACCGGTGTAAAGCGGGTGCAGCCCGATGCGGTGGTGTTCACCTACCAGGGGGACGGCGACCTGGCCGCCATCGGCACCGCGGAAATCGTGCACGCGGCCACGCGCGGGGAACGGATCACGGTGGTGTTCATCAACAACGCCATCTACGGCATGACGGGCGGCCAGATGGCGCCGACCACCCTGGTGGGACAGGAGACCACCACCACCCCCCGGGGCCGGGACGCCTCCTACCACGGGCACCCGGTGCGGGTTTCGGAGATGCTGGCCCTGCTGGACGGGGCCGCGTATGTGGCCCGGGTTTCCGTGCACGCTCCCGGCCACGTCAACCGGGCCAAGCGGGCCCTGCGCCGGGCCTTCGAGGTACAACTGGAGAACCGGGGCTTCTCCCTGGTGGAAGTGGTATCCGCCTGCCCCACCAACTGGGGCATGACCCCGGTGGAGGCCCTGCGCTGGGTGGAGCAGAACATGCTGCCCTACTACCGCCTGGGCGAGTTCAAGGTACCCGGGCAGGGGGAGGCCTGAACCGTGCTGCACGAGGTGCTCATGGCCGGGTTCGGCGGCCAGGGCGTGATGGCCATGGGTTCCCTGCTGGCCTATGCAGCGATGCTGGAGGGCCGCCACGTCTCCTGGCTCCCCTCCTACGGCCCGGAGATGCGGGGGGGTACGGCCAACTGCCACGTGGTCATCTCCGACGAGCCGGTGGCCTGTCCCCTGGTGACCGAGCCCACCGCGGCCATAGTACTGAACCGTCCCTCCCTGGACCGCTTCGAGAACAGCGTGCGCCCGGGAGGCATCCTCATCTATAACTCATCCCTCATCGACCGGGCGCCCACCCGCACCGACGTACGGGTGGTGGCCGTGCCCGCCAACCGGATAGCGGAGGAACTGGGTTCCGCGCGGGTGGCCAACATGGTATGCCTGGGGACGTTCCTGGCCCTCACGGGGGCGGTATCGGCCTCGTCGGTGTCCCAGTCCCTGCGCAAGGCCCTGCCCGTGCACCGCCACGACCTCATCCCCCTCAACGAGGCAGCCCTCGAACGGGGCGCGCAACTCGCCCGCGCCGGTTGAGAAGGACCCCGCCCCTGCTGCTCGAAAACATTAGAGGGGCCGGGGCGGGGAGGAGCCCGTGGAAGAGCAGCCGCGCCGCATCATCACGGTGGAAGAGGTGGAGGACCTCATCCGGCGCCTGCCGGCGGTGCAGGCCGTGCGGGTGGTGGTGTCCGACTGGGGGGCCATCGAAGAAATCCACGTCCTGGCGGGCAACGAACGTCCCGCCAAGCAAATCGTGCGCGACGTGGAGTCCTCCCTGATGGCCCGCTGGGGTCTGCTGATAGATCACAAGTGCATAAGCGTAGCCCAACTCGTCCCCCGGGAGCCGCCTCCCTTGTCCCTTCGCGTCCGTCTGATGGACGTCCAGATACTGAACGACAACATCCGGCACCTTTGCCAGGTGTGGGTGCGGCTGGGCCTGCTTGACCCCGCCAGTGGCGAGGCGGTTTTCACCTGTGAGGGGACGGGGGAGGGCGGGGAGATGCCCCAGGCCATCTGGTTCGCGGCCGCCACTGCCACCATGAATGCCCTGAACGAACTGACCGATCCCGGCTGGGAATTCGCGTGTCAGGGGGTAAGCTGTGTGGAGGTGGGCGGGGAGCAGGTGGCGGTGGTATCGGTGGGCGTGATCACCCCCCGGGGCGACGAGGAGAGCCTGGCGGGGGCAGCGGTGGTGCGGGGAGAACGGGTGGAAGCCTTCGTGAAGGCCGCCCTGGCCGCCGTCAACCGCCGTCTGGGGAAAGCCTGTGCCCAGCGGTCGCGCCGCCTGTGGGCCGAGGTGGAGGAAAGGAGCGAAGTCGGTGATGGCTGACGGCGACGAGGAACGCGAGCCCACCGGCGGAGGACGCCCCTCCGGGGGAGGGTACCCGTCCCAGGCAGGGCACCCGTCCCGGGAAGGGCACCCGTCCGGGGACGGGCCGCGTTCCCCCATCCGGAAGGGGGGGAGCCGCATCCGCATCCCCAAGCCACAGATCCCCCTGGTAGAGCCGTATGGAACGGAGGTGCGGGTACGCCGCCCCGAACCCGGTCAGCCGGTGCGGGTGGTGGGTCCCAGTCCGCGGCCGGTGCTGACCCCCATACCGCGGGCCTCCCGGACCGTATTCCGGGGTAAGCTCTTGCAGGTACAGGTGGACCGCGTACGCCTGGGCGGACGCACGGTGGAGAGAGAAGTGGTGCACCATCCCGGGGCGGTGGCGGTGGTGGCGGTCACGCCGGAGCGCGAGGCAATCCTGGTGCGCCAGTACCGCCACCCCGTCCGGGCCCGCCTCTGGGAGATACCCGCCGGTACGCTGGGTCCGGGGGAGAAACCCCTGGCGGCCGCCCGGCGGGAACTGGAGGAGGAGACGGGTTACCGCGCCGAACGGTGGCTCAAGCTCGCCGAGGTGTATACGACGCCGGGATTCTGTACCGAGAAGATGGTGATGTACCTTGCGCGTGACCTCCGGGAGGGGGAGGCTTCCCCGGAGGAAGACGAAGACCTGCAGGTCTGCCGGGTCCCCTGGGGCGAGATCCCGGCGTGGATCCGGAGTGGCCGGCTGCAGGATGCCAAGACCATACTGGGGCTGCTCCTGGCCTTCCCCCACCTGGACGCGGACATACCGGCGGAAGGGGGGGCATAACCTCTACTGGATAACGGGGGGAAGGGGTGAGCGGCCACGCGCGCGGTGGCCTCTTTCTTCGTCGCTCACCTGCGTCTGGCGGTGCTGGTCCTCGTCATCTTTGCGCTGGGAGTGGGGATGGGGGCCTGGGCCGTGGGCGCCCTGGACGTCACCCAGCGCACCGAGTTGCTTACATACCTGTGGGAACTGGAACGGGTGATGGACGCCCGCTCGGGTGCGGCCGCGGGTCCCGAACTCCTGCGGGTCGCGGTCTCCCAGAACCTGCGCACCCTGGCGGCCATCTGGGTGGGGGGACTGCTGGTCATCGGCGTCCCCGTGGCCCCCTTCCTGGTCATGGTGCGCGGGTTCGTCATCGGCTTCACCACCGGCTTCCTGGCCAGCGAGGCCGGCTGGAGGGGGGTCCTCTTCAGCCTGGGGGCTGTGCTTCCCCACAACCTGGTGGCGGTACCCGCCCTGTGGGCGGCGGCGGTGGCCGCCCTCTCCTTCGCCGGCAAGGCGTGGACGGCCCGCAGGCGCAGGTGGGCGGGGGCTTTCGCGGGCGACGTTGTGGCTTACGTGGGCACCGGTATCGTGATCGCTTCCCTGCTGGGCCTGGCCAGCCTGGTGGAAGCCTACGTCACGCCCGCCCTCATCAGGTTGCTGGGGGGTCTGGTGAGGGGCTGAACCGCTCGCCGCCGGGTGGTCTTCCCGGCCCCCTGCACCCGCATGCTGGCGCCCGCTTAACCTGGCGCAAAGCCCAGCCAGTACGAAGAACTCCCCCCGGGCGTGAGGATTCGTCTTTGGGGACAGTGCTGCCCCACCGGCAGCAGGAAATGACGCCGGTGGGGCAGTATCCTTCCTGGGAGGTTCACCATGTGCAACGCCGGCCGGGCGCAACGAGGAGGGGATGCAGGCGTGGTAATCGGAGTACCCAGGGAAATCAAGGCCGACGAGAACAGGGTGGCGATCACACCCGCCGGGGTGATGGCTCTGGCCGGGCACGGGCACCGGGTGCTGGTGCAGTCGGGGGCAGGAGAGGGAAGTGGATTTACGGACGAGGATTTCCGTGCTGCGGGTGCGGTCATGGTCAGTCGGGAGGAAGCGTGGGGCGCGGACCTGGTACTCAAGGTAAAGGAACCCCTGGCCGAGGAGTACGGCTTCTTCCGCCCGGGCCAGGTGCTCTTCACCTACCTGCACCTGGCGCCCGAACGCGAACTCACCCTCGCCCTGCTCAACAGGGAGGTGGTGGCCATCGCATACGAGACCGTGCAGCTTCCCGATGGCTCTTTGCCCCTGCTCACGCCGATGAGTGAGGTGGCCGGCCGTATGGCGGTGCAGATCGGGGCCCACTTCCTGGAGAAGCGCCAGGGAGGGCGCGGGGTGCTGCTGGGGGGCGTGCCCGGGGTTCCCCCGGCCGACGTGGTCATCATCGGTGGAGGCACGGTGGGGACCAATGCCGCCAAGATCGCCCTGGGCATGGGCGCCCGCGTAACCGTGCTGGACATCAGCGCCGAGCGGCTGCGCTACCTGGACGACCTTTTCGCCGGCCAGGTCACCACCCTCATGTCCAACAGCTACAACATCGCGCAGGCGGTCAGCCGGGCGGACCTGCTGGTGGGGGCTGTGCTCATCCCGGGCGCACGGGCCCCCCAACTGGTGAGCGAAGACATGGTGAGGACCATGAAGCCGGGCTCGGTGATCGTGGACGTGGCCATCGACCAGGGGGGCATCGTGGCCACCATGGACCGGGTGACCACCCATTCCCACCCCACGTTCGTGAAGCACGGCGTCGTGCACTACGCGGTGGCCAACATCCCCGGGGCGGTGCCCCGCACCTCCACCCTGGCCCTCACCAACGTCACCATGCCCTACGCCCTCCGCCTGGCGGACATGGGGTGGCGGCGGGCCGCGCAGGAAGATCCCTGCCTGGCGCGCGGGGTGAACGTGTGCCTGGGTCACGTAACCTACCCCGCGGTGGCCGAGGCCCACGGGCTGGCGTGCAAGCCCCTGGCCGAACTGCTCTAGCCGGCGGGGGGCGGAGTTAGGGCAGCATGCTCCCGGCCGTTCTCAGCGGCCGGGGAAATACATAACTATGCCTGGGAACCATAAGTATGGGGGGCGGGTGCTTTTGGCAAAGCAGAAAGGAATCCCCTTGCCCGCGCCGAATACCCAGGAGGCGGCTCCCAGGGGGGCCGGGCTGGCCTGCAGAGGTGGTAAGGCCATGGCGGCGCCCGACCTGATCGCTCACTTCGTGGACTACCTGCGCAGCGAGAAGGGGCTTTCCCAGAACACGCTGGCTTCCTACGGCTGTGACCTGGACCAGTACCAGGAGTTCCTGCGCCAGTCGGGCCAGAGCCTGGACACCGCTGGCCGGGCTAGCGTGGTTTCCTACCTGGTATGGCTGCAGAAGCAGGGCCGGGCCGCGGCCACGGTGGCGCGGCGGCTGGCGGCCCTGCGGGCGTTCTACCAGTTCATGGTACGGGAGCGCTACATGGACAGCGATCCCACCGACAACCTGGAGTCGCCCCACCTGGAGCGCAAGCTACCGCGCGTGCTTACCGTGAAGGAAGTGGAGAGGCTGCTGGCGCAGCCCGACCCCAGCACGCCGGCCGGGCTGCGCGACCGGGCCATGCTGGAACTCCTTTACGCCACCGGCATCCGGGTATCGGAACTGGTCAACCTGCGCCTGGAAGATGTCAACCTGGAGCTGGGTTACGTGCGCTGTTTCGGTAAAGGGGGACGGGAGAGGATCATCCCCCTGGGCCGGATGGCGCGCCGGGCCGTGAAGGAATACGTGAACCACGCGCGGCCGCGGCTGCTTTCCAGCCCGGGCGAACGCATCCTGTTCCTGAATCACCAGGGTGCCCGTCTGACCCGGCAGGGCTTCTGGAAGATCGTCAAGAAGTACGCACAGCAGGCGGGCATAGACAAGAACATCACACCCCACACCCTCCGCCATTCCTTCGCCACCCACCTCCTTGAGAACGGCGCCGACCTGCGCTCCGTGCAGGAAATGCTGGGACATGTGGACATCTCCACCACCCAGATCTACACCCAGGTGACCAAGGGACGGCTGAAGGAGGTATACGCACGCAGTCACCCACGGGCGTGATACGGCGGGCCGTGTTGCTGGTGGTCGACGGGCTGGGCGTCGGGGCTCTCCCCGACGCCGACATGTACGGCGACCTGGGCTCCAACACCCTGGGCAACCTGGCACGAGCGGCCGGAGGGCTGGATATCCCGCAACTCGGGGCCCTGGGGCTCACCCACTGTACGGTGGTGGTGAACAGTCCCCTCGTGCCCGCCCGGGAACTGGCGGGTGCCTGGGGGATCATGGCTCCCCTTTCTCCCGGTAAGGAGACCATGATCGGACACTGGGAACTGGCGGGGGTGGTCATCGACCGCCCCCTGGATACCTTCCCGCACGGTTTCCCGGCTTGGCTGGTCCGGGAGGTGGAGGGTATCCTGGGCCGCCCCGTGCTGGGCAACGTCCCCGCCTCGGGCACGGAGATCATCGCACGGCTGGGCGAGGAACACCTGCGTAGCGGCCGTCCCATCCTGTACACTTCCGCCGACAGCGTACTGCAGGTGGCCGCCCACGAGGAGGTAGTACCTCCCGACCAGTTGTATGACTGGTGTGCCCGCATCAGAGAGCTGCTGGACTCTTCCCCCCTGCGGGTGGGGCGGGTGATCGCCCGTCCCTTCACCGGGCAGCACGGCTCCTTCCGGCGGACACCCGGGCGACACGATTGGGCCCTTCCCCCGCCCGGCCCCACCGTGCTCGATGCCCTGGCGGCGGCGGGCTGTGCCGTGATCGGGATCGGCAAAGTGCCCGACATCTACGCCGGGCGCGGTATCACCACCCGGGTGCCCGCGGGCGGCAACCCCCAGATCCTGGCTGCCCTGGAGGGTTCCTTTTCGCAGCTGGAGCGGGGCCTGATCGTGGCCAACCTGGTGGATTTCGACATGCTTTACGGGCATCGCAACGACGTCCGCGGGTACGCGGCCGCGCTGGCGACGCTGGATGCCTGGCTGGGTGGCTTCCTGCCCCGCCTGGGGGACGGCGACATGATGGTGATTACCGCCGACCACGGCTGCGATCCCACCACCCCGAGCACCGACCATTCCCGGGAACTGGTACCGGTGCTGGTGGCCGGACCGGGCTGGAAGGAACGGGGATGTCTGGGGGTCAGACACACCCTGGCCGACGTGGCAGCCACGCTTGCCTCCCGTTTCGGGTTGTCCTGGTCGCCCCCTGCGGGAGCACGGCCGTTCTGACCACCCAGCCGTGCGGGAGTGTCCGCAGCCGTGCGGGAACAGCCCGGCCGCGCGGGTGTACCGGGCCTTTGCCGCGGGCAAGCTAAGGCAAAAGAGCCCGCGGAGGTGGTGCCATTGCGCGCGCGACCGCGCTTTGGTGTGATGGTGGTCCTGCTGGTGCTGACGCTCCCGTGCTGGCTGTGTTGGCCCCCCGGCGTGCTGCGGGCCGATGGTCCGCCGGGTGACGAAGACAGCCAGGCGGCCACCAGCGAGGAACTGGCCGAGGCTACCACCAGGGTGGACTTCCCCCTCAAATCCGAAGCAGCCGTGCTCATGGACGCGGTCACCGGACAGGTGCTTTACGCCAAAGAACCGCACAAGAAGTGGCCTCCGGCCAGCCTCACCAAGATCCTGACCCTGGCGCTGGCGTGTGAGGCTCTCGAGCAGGGCAAGGTCAAGCCTGAGGACATTGTGGTGGCCAGCGAAAACGCCTGGGAGATGGGGGGCTCGGAGATCTGGCTGGAGCCGGGCGAAGAGATGCCCCTCTCCGACCTCCTGCTGGCGGTGGCGGTGGGCTCTGCTAACGATGCCGCCGTGGCGGTGGCGGAGTACCTGGCGGGGTCAGAGGCGAAGTTCGTCGAGTGGATGAACGAGAAGGCGAGGGCCCTGGGCTGCCAGAATACCCATTTTGCGAACAGCCACGGCCTGGACGAGGAGGGCCACCTCACCACGGCCTATGACCTGGCCCTGATATCCCGGTATGCCCTCCGGTTTCCCGAGGTGGTCCGGCTTTCCTCCCTGCGGGAGGCCTGGATCAGGCAAAACACCGACAAGAAGAGCTGGCTGGTGAGCCGGAACCGGCTGCTCGTCACCTACCCGGGTGCCACCGGGCTCAAGACCGGCCATACCTCCAAGGCCGGCTACTGCCTGGTGGGGTCCGCCAGGAAGGATGACCGGGAGTTCCTGGCCGTCATCCTGGGGGCCCCCGACCCCGCCACGCGTTTTCGGGAAGCCACGCAACTGCTCAACTACGCCTTCGCCACCTTCACCCCCGTGGTGGCGGCCCGTCAGGGGGAGGAGGTGGGGAAGGTGAAGGTGACCCGGGGGCGCGAGCGCTGGGTTCCCGCCCTGGCGGGCGCCGACCTGGCCCTCTCGGTGGAAAAGGATAAGGCCGACCGGGTGGAAAGGGTGGTGCAGCTCCAGCCCCGGGTGAATGCCCCGGTGAAGGCCGGGGACGAACTGGGCAGCATGGCCCTGCACCTGGAAGGTCAAGAACTGGCGCGTATCCCGCTGGTGGCCGCGCGCGACGTGCAGAAGAGTACCCTGCTGGGGCTGATGGGGCAGACTATCGCCCGTTTCTTCTCGCTCCGATAACACCCCAGAGAGGGGCGGTTTCCCTGGCCCGGGTCCGGCCCGGGCCTTTTTTCGTCTGCCGCCCGGGGGGAGGCAGGCACTTTGGATGTGACCACAGGGTTGGGCATGGTGGTGGCCGTTGCTGCGCTGATCGTCTCGGTCTTCATGGAAGGAGGTCACCTGAGTTCTCTCTTCAACCCGTCGGCGCTGGTCATCATCCTGGGTGGTACCCTGGGAGCCACGGTCATGTCGTATTCCCCCGGGGAACTGGCCCGCGTGCCCTCCCTTCTGGCGGCCGCCTTCTTCGGACGCGACCCTCCCATGGCGGAGGTGATCGATACCCTGGTGGGATATGCCGAGAAGGCCAGGCGCGAGGGCCTTCTGGTCCTGCAGGAGTACGTGCACGAGGGCGACGACCCCTTCCTGGTGCGGGGGCTGAACCTGGTGATCGATGGCGCCGACCCCGAGGCGGTGCGCAGCATCCTTGAGACTGACTTAGCCGTCAAGGAGAAGGAGTACCAGACCGAGGCCGGCATCTTCGAAACGGCGGGGGGGTACGCCCCCACCATGGGCATCATCGGCACGGTCATGGGCCTGGTGCACGTGCTGGGGAACCTGCAGGACACCTCCCGCCTGGGCCCGGCCATCGCGGTGGCGTTCCTGGCCACCTTCTACGGCATCGCCTCCGCGAACCTGATCTGGTTGCCCATCGCCGCCAAGCTCAAGCTTAGGGCGCGGAAGATGGTGGCCCAGAAGGAACTCATGCTGGAGGGCATCCTCTCCATCCAGGCGGGCGAGAATCCGCGCATGGTGAGGGAGAAGCTGGAGGTGTTCTGGCGCAAGGTGGCCCGGGAGGCACGCACCCGTGCCGTGCAGGGGGAGGAAGCAGCTTGAGGCGACCCCGGCGCCCGGCAGGGGAGGGGGAGGGTGGGGGACACGATGCCACCGGGATGATGCGGTGGCTGCTGACCTATGCCGACCTGATCACCCTGCTCATGGCCTTCTTCATCGTCATGTATGCCATGTCCAGCGTGGACGTGGGCAAGTACCGCTCCCTGGCCCATTCCCTGCGGGGGGCCCTGGCCGGTAACTCCTTCGTGGAGTTGCCCCTGCAGGGAACCGCCGCCGAACCCTATTCCCTGGAGACGGTGGGCCGGGAGGTGGCAGGCGCACTGGCGGAGATGGGCCTCGAGGGGCAGGGCGCCGTGTTCCGCACCGAGCGCGGGGTGGTGATCAGCCTGTACGGGGCGGTGCTCTTCGACCTGGGCAAGGCCGACATCCGGCCGGACGCCCTCCCCGTCCTCGATCGGGTGGCGGAGGCGCTGGCGCGCGTGCCCAACTACGTGAGCGTGGAGGGGTCGACCGACGACCTGCCCATCAATTCCCTGCTCTTCCCCACCAACTGGGAACTGTCAGTGCGACGGGCCACCACCGTGGTGCGTTACTTCGTGGAACGCCACGGCCTGGAACCCAGGCGCTTTCTGGCGGTGGGTTACGGGGAGTATCAACCCATGTTTCCCAACGACTCGGAGGCCAACCGGGCCCGCAACCGCCGGGTGGATATCGTGCTGCTCGCCCGCTCCCCCTTTCCCCGCACCCGGCCCGAACCCATCTCGCCCCCTGCGCCGGACAAAGTCCCCTAGCAGGAAAAACCTTCCGGAAAGAGAACATCCCCCGTTCGGGGGGATTTTTCTTTTGTCCGTAACGGGCTTGCAGGTCGAGCAGGAACTGGTGGGGGAGGTCCTGATCCTGAGATTGTCCGGTGAGCTGGACGTTTACACCGCAGCGACCCTGCGCGAGAAGGCCGATGCGGCCCTGCGCAGCAGCGGGGCGCGTGCAGTGGTGCTGGCCTGCCGTCACCTGGCTTTCCTCGACAGCACCGGCCTGGGGGTGATCCTGGGCCGCTTCCGCTGGCTGCAGGAACGGGGAGGGCGCATGGCGCTGGCGGGAGCCACCGGCCGCGTGCGCACCGTGCTGGAAGTGTCCGGGGTGTCTCGACTCATCCCCGTGTTCGATTCCGAGCGCAAGGCGGTGGCGGCCCTGGGCGGGCAAGCGGGACGGGAGGTGGGGTAAATGGAGGGCAACTACCTGCACCTGGAGTTCCCCTCCCTGCCGCCCAACGTGGGGGTGGTACGGGTGGCGGTGGCCTCCTTCGCCGCCCAGCTGGGCTTCACGTGGGCGGAACTGGAGGAACTGAAGGTGGCGGTCTCCGAGGCGGTCACCAATGCCGTGGTCCACGCCTATCCCCGCGACCCCGGTCGGGTGCGGGTACGGGTACGCCTGGACGGGGGAGCCCTGGTGGTCGAGGTGGAGGACGAGGGGGTGGGGATCGCTGACGTGGAGCGTGCCCGCGAGACCAGCTTCACCACCGACCCCGAGCGCATGGGCCTGGGTTTCACCTTCATGGAATCCTTTACGGACCATGTGGAGGTATGGTCCGAGCCCGGGCGGGGGACGAGGGTCACTCTCGTCAAGCGCCCCAGCACATCCCGGGAGTGAGGCGCGGCCGTGCCGGGCGAAGACGCTGCCGGCCTCGAGAGGCACTTTCCCCTGGTGTGGTCGCTGGTGAACCGCCTGGGGATCAGTGGACCTGACCGTGAGGAGTTTTTCGCGGCCGGTTGCCTGGGCCTGGTGAAGGCGTGGAAGCGGTACGACCCCCAACTGGGTACCGCCTTTTCTACCTACGCGGTACCGGTCATCCTGGGGGAGTTGCGCCGCCAGCTGCACCGGTCGCGGGGGGTGAAGGTGCCGCGCCCGGCCCGCGACCTGGCCCTGCGGGCGCGGGAGGTACGTATCCGCCTGGCCCAGGAAAGGGGTGCCGAACCCACCCTGGCCGAAGTGGCCGCGGCCCTGGGCGTAGGGGTGGCCGACCTGGTGGCGGCTGAGGAAGCCTGCCTGCCCCCCCGATCCCTGGAGGCGGAGCCTTTCACCGCGGTGGCCGCGGCCACGCGGGACCCGGCCTCGGAGGAGGGCCTCGAACTCGGCCTGGCCCTGGGGCAACTGGAGCCCCGCGAGCGCGCCATCATCCGGGGGCGTTACTTCGAGGACCTCACCCAGCAGGAGGTGGCTGCGCGCCTCGGTATTTCCCAGTCACAGGTTTCGCGGCTCGAGCAGAAAGCCCTCGATCGCCTGCGCGAGCTTTTGGGAGGGCATACTCCTGGGCGGCTGCGAGACAAACTAGTAGCCGCAAAGGAGGGCGAGAAACATGCCGGTGGTGAAGGTGCTCGAGCTGGTGGGAAGTTCCCCTAACAGCTTCCAGGAGGCGGTGCAGAACGCGGTGACGGAAGCTGCCCGCACGGTGGACAACATCACCGGGGTCGAGGTGGTCAACTGGACCGCGGAGGTGCAGGGACAGCAGTTGAGCGAGTTCCGCGCCAACGTGAAGGTGGCATTCGTGGTCGACAACCAAAAGCGGAAGACGCGGCCGGGGGCCTGAGATATGGCGCCGGCCCGGACTCCTCAGGAGGCTTACCAGCAGACGGCGCGGGCCATGCAACCGCGCCGTCCCATCCTCAAGAACACGGTACTCGCCTTCCTGGTGGGAGGTCTTATCTGCGCCCTGGCCCAGCTCTTCCTGTCCTACCTCCTGGGGCGCGGTGTACCCCAGAAGGAGGCGCTGGCGGTCACCTCGGGCTTCATGGTTTTCTGGGGTGCTTTCCTTACCGGGCTGGGGGTGTATGATAACATCGGCCGGGTGGGCGGGATGGGTGCGGCCCTCCCCATCACCGGATTTGCCAACTCCATGGTCTCGCCGGCCATAGAGTACAAGCGGGAGGGGTACGTCCTGGGAGTGGGCGCCAAGCTGTTTACGGTGGCCGGTCCCGTCATCGTGTACGGCCTGGTATCGGCCGTGCTGGTGGTACTGGCCCGGTGGTTGCTTACCGGACGCCCCTGAGGCAGGCATGGGAGCTTCAGTGAGGAGGATGGTCCATTGCCCAAGCGGCTGGGACAGCAGACGGTGGCCTTTTCGCGGCCTCCCGTCCTCTTGAGCACGGCCAGCGTGGTGGGCCCCGAAGAGGGCAAAGGCCCCCTGGGCCAGTACTTCGACGTGGTGAAGCAGGACCGCCTGCTCGGACAGAAGTCCTGGGAACTGGCCGAGGAGATGCTATGCGAAGAGGCCTGCGACCTGGCCATCAAGAAGGTGGGGCTCACCCCCCAGCAGGTGGACTTCTTCCTGGCCGGCGACCTGCTCAACCAGATTATCACCGCCAATTTCTCCGCCCGCACCCTGGGTGTTCCCTTCCTGGGACTGTTCGGGGCGTGTTCCACCCTGGCGGAAGGACTTGCCCTGGGCGGGATGCTGCTCGACGGCGGTTTTGCCAGCACCGTGCTGACCGCCTGCGCCAGTCACCACGACACGGCGGAGAGGCAGTACCGCTACCCCACCGAACTGGGCGTGCAACGGCCTCCCACCGCCCAGTGGACGGTGACGGGTGCGGGTGCCGTGCTCATGGGGTTATCCGGCCCGGGCCCCGTCCTGACCCATGCCACGGTGGGTAAGGTCATATCCATGGGGCTGAAGGATCCCGCCGACCTGGGGTCGGCCATGGCGCCCGCAGCGGCGGAAACCATCTGGCAGCACCTGCAGGACACCGGTCGCCTGCCCACCGACTACGACCTCATCGCCACCGGGGACCTGGGGGCGGTGGGTCACCCCATCTGCCGCCGCCTGCTGGCCGACCGGGGGCTGGCACTGGGGGAGAACTTCACCGATTGTGGGTTGCTCATATACGACCGCAACCGGCAAAACGTGGACGCGGGTGGGTCCGGGTGCGGATGCTCCGCGGTGGTGTTCGCCTCTTACCTGGTGCCCCGCCTGATAGCGGGGGAAATCAGGAGGCTGCTGCTGGTTCCCACCGGGGCGCTGTTCAGTCCCACCTCGTGGAAGCAGGGACAGGACATACCTGCCGTTGCCCACGCCGTGGTGGTGGAAACTCCCGCCTGACCACCAGGGTTCCGGGCCCTCGGTGTCAAACACGCTGTTATGGGAACGGGCGACCTCCCTCATATTGAGGCGCCCTGGACTACTTGACATCGTAGCAGTTCCTATGTAGTATTGGTTCCGAGGGGGTTAACCTCATGAAGCGTGCGGCAGGGGCGGAACACGAGATCCTGCGGTCGGCGGGCCTGCGGGTGACCCCGCAGCGGGTGGCCATCCTGAAGCTGCTGCGGGGCACCCGAGCCCACCCCAGCCCGGAGATGGTGTACCGGGAACTGAAACCCGCTTACCCGGGGCTCAGTCTCAACACGGTGTACCAGACCCTGCACGCCCTGGAGAAGGCGGGGGTACTCCGGCGCATCAGCATGGAGGAGAACGTCTACCGCTTCGACGCCAACGTGGCACCCCACGTGCACCTGGTGTGCCGTGGATGCGGGCGGGTGGACGACTGCAACGGCGACCTGGAACCCCTCCTGGAACACCTGGGCCGGGAGGTGGCTGCCCGTTGCGCCTGGGATATCCGGGCCCAGGACTCCTGTTTCTACGGTTACTGCCCCGGCTGCCGCAGCGAGGGTAAACCCCCCAAACCACGAGAGGAGGTTTGACCCGTGGACCTGATCAACGAGGTGAAGCTGGGGGTAGCCCGGGGTACGGCGGTGGAGGAGGCAGTGCGGCACAACTTCCGGGGAGAGACCACGGAGGTGGGGCTCTACCTGGCCATGGCCCGCCAGGCCTACCGGGAGGGCTATCCGGAAGTGGGGGAAGTGCTGGTGCGCATTGCCCGGGAGGAGGCCTGGCACGCAGCCGGCTACGCGGAACTGGCGGGCATGATTTCGGAGTCCACCGCCGAGAACGTCAAGAAGATGCTGGCCGGCGAGCAGGCCGCCAATCGCGGCAAGCGGGAGGCGGCGGTGAAGGCGAAGGAAGCGGGCGTGGATCCCGCCCACGACTTCTTCGACGAGACCTCTCGGGACGAGGGCCGTCACGCGCGGGCCCTGAAGGGGCTTCTGGACCGCTACTTCCCCAGCGCCTGATGTCCCCACGGTAGGGGGTCCGCCTGTCGCACCCCCTACCTTTTGGCGCCCAGGGGGGTGCCGGCGAGGTGCGCCTCCACGAAGGCCCGCACCACGTCCCCCAGGTCCGGCCTGCCTATCTCCTGTAGTTCGTACCGTACCCGCAGGGAGGGCTTGTCGATGGTCACCAGCCGCCCCAGGTCGATGGGGGTGGCCACCACCACCAGGTCGGCCGGGGTAGCGTTGATGGTCGCCTCCAGTTCGTGCACCTGCTGAGGGCTGTAGCCCATGGCGGGCAACACCCGCTCCAGGTGCGGATACCGGCGGTACACCTCGCGGATGCTGCCTTCCGCATAGGGCCGCGGGTCGACCAGTTCTGCCGCCCCCCACCGCCGCGCGGCCAGCGTGCCCGCCCCGTAGGGCATCTCGCCGTGGGTCACCGTGGGCCCGTCCTCGACCACCAGCACGCGGCGACCGCGCACCCGGGCGGAATCCTCGGCAAAGATGGGGGAGGCGGCCTCGATGATGAGGGCGTCGGGGTTGAGGCTGGCCACGTTGTCCCGCACCGCCAGCACGTCCTCGGGGCGGGCGGTATCAACCTTGTTGATCACCACCGCGTGCGCCCGGCGCACGTTGGTCTCCCCCGGATGGTAGGAGATCTCGTGGCCGGCGCGGTGGGGATCCACCACACACACCAGGTAGTCCGGGTAGAAGAAGGGGAGGTCGTTGTTGCCCCCGTCCCAGAGGACAACGTCGGCTTCTTCCTCGGCCGCCTGCAGGATGCGCCCGTAGTCGGCACCAGCGTATACGATGGCGCCCCGGTCCAGGTGAGGCTCGTACTCTTCCCTCTCCTCGATGGTGCAACCCTGCTCGTCCAGGTCGCGGTAGGAAGCGAAACGCTGGCACACCTGCCGGCGCAGGTCACCATAGGGCATGGGGTGACGGACCACCACCACCCGGTAGCCGGCCTCCCGCAGCAGGCCGACGAGGCGGCGGGAGGTCTGACTCTTGCCGGAGCCCGTGCGGGCAGCCACCACCGCCAGCACGGGACGCCGGCTGCGCAGCATGGTGCGGTCCGGCCCCAGCAGCCAGAAGTCGGCCCCGCAGGCCAGTACCAGCGAGGCCCGGTGCATCACGTACTGGTGACTGACGTCGCTGTACGAGAACACCACAGCGTCGGCCGCCAGTTCCCTGATGAGACGGGGGAGTTCGTCCTCGGGATAGATGGGGATGCCCTCGGGGTACAGTTCCCCCGCCAGTTCGGGCGGATAAGTACGGTTGGCGATGTCGGGAATCTGGGTGGCGGTGAACGCCACCACGCGATAGCGGGGGTCGCGGCGGAAGACGGTGTTGAAATCGTGGAAGTCGCGACCCGCTGCCCCCATGATGATGACCCTGGTCGGTGGCACGCTTTCTCCCTCCCTAGACTTTATGCAACACTGTATATGCACTGCCCGTATGATTCTCCCGTTCCCTCCCTGTTTCCTTCTGCACGGCAGGGCGGTCACGCATAGGGAAGGGGAAGGGCGCGGAGAATAGCGCGCGGAGGGAAGACGGCACGTGCAGGTACTGGTGGCCTTCCTGGTCGGGGGCTGCCTGTGCGCCCTCGCCCAACTGGTGCTGGACATCGCCAAACTCCAGCCCGCCCACGTCATGGTGCTCTTCGTCACCCTGGGCGCCGTGGCCAGCGGGTTAGGGCTGTACGGTTCCCTGGTACGGGTGGCAGGCGCGGGCGCCAGCATCCCGCTGGCAGGGTTCGGCCACGTGCTGGTACAGGGTATCGCCGAGGACGTAGCCACCAGGGGCGCCATCGGCCTGTTCACGGGCGGGTTCCGGGCTGCCTCTCTGGCCCTCAGCGCTGCGGTATTCTTCGCCTGGCTGATGAGCGTGCTGTTCAACCCCCGGGGTTAGGGGATGGACAGGGAGCAAAGGCTGGCGCGCAAGCTGGAAGATAACCTCAAGGTCCTGGAGGGGGAACTGGGGGTCGGGGTGAGCTTCGACATCCTGGCCCGGCGGCTCAACATCGCGGGCCGGGATGCCGCCCTGCTGGGCGTGGACGGCCTGGTCAACGACGCCGTCCTCACCAACATCCTGCGCACCATGCTGCGCCTCAAGCGGGAGGACCTCACCCCCGACGCCATGCGTTCCCTCTTCCAGGAAGGAATTCCCCACATCGAGGTAAACGCCGTCACCACCTACGGTGCGGTGATCGACCAGGTACTGAGTGGCCCGGTGGTACTGCTGGTGGACGGCCTGGACACCGCTTTCGCCATTGACGTGCGTACCTACCCGGCCCGCAGCCCCCAGGAGCCGCAGCTGGAGCGGGTGCTCAGGGGTTCGCGGGACGGATTCGTGGAAACCCTGGTCTTCAACACCGCCCTCATCCGGCGGCGCATCCGCGACCCCCGCCTGCGGGTGGAGCGCTTCCAGGTGGGGCGTCGCTCAAAGACGGACGTGGTACTGGTCTACCTTCAGGACGTGGCCAATCCCAAACTGGTAGCCCAGGTACGCGACCAGTTGAAGGAGATCCAGGTGGACGCCATCCCCATGGCGGAAAAGAGCGTGGAGGAGTACCTGCAGTCCCGGCCCGCACAGTGGTGGAATCCCTTTCCCCTGGTGCGGTACACGGAGCGCCCCGACGTGGCTGCCGTGCACCTCTTCGAGGGACACCTGGTGATCCTGGTGGACACTTCTCCGTCCGCCATGATCCTGCCCGTGACCTTTTTCCACCACATCCAGCACGCGGAGGAGTACCGGGAAGACGTCTCCGTGGGCACCTACCTGCGCCTGATCCGCTTCCTGGGAATCATGCTCGCGTGGGTGGGACCGCCCCTGTGGGTGGCTCTGGTTCTCAGCAAGGATCTCCTTCCACCCGCCTGGCAGTTCCTGGGACCCAAGAAACCGGGTACGGTGCCGCTCCCCCTGCAGTTCTTCATCGGGGAAATGGTACTCGACCTGGTGCGCCTGGCCCTCATCCATACCCCCGAGCCTGTGTCCACCGCCCTGGGCTTCATCGGTACCGTCCTGCTCGGCCAGATCGCCGCCGAGGTGGGCCTGCTGGCCAGCGAGACCGTGCTATACGTGGCCCTGGCCGCCCTGGGCGGCTTTGCCACCCCCAGCATGGAGTTCGCCATGGCCGTGCGCCTGATGCGCCTCCTCCTGCTCGTGGCGACCGCCTTCTTCCGCATTTGGGGGGTGGCGGTGCTGTTCTTCCTCCAGTTTGTCTTCCTCGGGTTCACTCGCTCCTTCGGCGTCCCCTACCTGTGGCCGCTCATCCCGCCGGATTGGGGCGCCTTCAAGGCGGTCACCCTGCGCCTGCCCACGCCCGCTCGCCACGTGAGGCCGTCCATCCTGAAGCCCAAAGAGAAAAAGACGTCCCGCCGGCGCGGGTGAGACGCCTGCCGCGGCGGTGGAGTTGGGGGCCCGCCCGGTGTCTGCATCAGGGCGGCGTGGCAACTGGCATGGAAAATACTGGGGTTGACGGGGCGTCCTGCGTGTGCTACTATATGTTCCAATAGGGCCTCATCTCCTCTGGAGGTGAGGTAGAGGCGCGGTGGGCCATGAGTACCGCCGGGGAGCCCGGCAGGCTGTGATCCGGGGGAAAGGGGCCGCCGCCGAAGTCGCGGGAAGGCCGCTTCCTGCGGCTGGGGTTGCACCGAACAGGTGCAGCACTGTCACCGGTTGACGTCCCCTGATCACCGGTGGAGCGCTATCTCACGCCAGGGGAGCAGGGTCACCTTTGGGTGCCTTCCTCCCTTGCCGTGAAGGGGGAAGGTGCTTTGCATTTGGGAGAGGTTACGCAGGTAAACTCTCGCGGCTGCCTGGAGATAGGCGGCTGTGAGGCACCGGAGCTGGCAGGCCGTTACGGCACGCCCCTGTACGTTTACGATGAGGGGGAGATACGCGGGCGGTGCCGTAGCTGGCAGGGTGCCATGCAGCGTTTCTGGCCCGGCGGGGAGGTCGTTTACGCGGGCAAGGCTTTCCTCACCATGGCCATGGCCGCCCTAGTCCGGCAGGAGGGCCTGGGGCTGGACGTCTGCTCGGGTGGGGAACTGTGGACCGCCCTGGCAGCGGGGTTTCCGGCCTCCCGGGTGTATTTCCAGGGCAACGGCAAGTCGCCCGAGGAGTTGCAGCTGGCCGTGGAGAGCGGAGTGGGGCGGGTGGTGGTGGACAACCACGAGGAACTGGCCCGGCTGGGTCTCCTCTGCACCCGCCTGCAGCGCCGGGCACGCGTGCTGCTGCGCTTTGCACCCGGGGTGGAGGCGGGTGCCCACGACCACCTGAGCACGGGCACCGTGTACTCCAAGTTCGGTTTCCTGCCCGGCCCCGACCTGGAGCGGGCGGTGCACACCACCCGGGAGTCGTCCGGCCTGGAACTGGTGGGTTTGGCCTGCCACGTGGGGTCGCAGATCCCAGACCCGGCACCTTTCTGTGAGGCGGCCCGGGCGGCGGCGCAGGTGGCGGCCGAGGTGGCGGGTGCCTTCCCCTGGGCGGATGGTTGGGAACTGGACCTGGGGGGCGGGCTGGGTGCACGCTACACCGAGGATGACAACCCGGTGGCCCCCTCGCGGTTGCTGGAGGAGGTGGCCGCCCACCTCCGGGAAGCCTGCCGCCACCGGGGTTTACCCCTGCCCCGGCTGGTGGTGGAGCCCGGACGGTCCATCGTGGCGGAGGCAGCGGTGGCCCTTTACACGGTGCTGGCAGTAAAGCACGTTCCCGGAAGGTCTTACGTGGTGGTGGACGGCGGCCTCCATGACAACCCGCGGCCGGCCCTGTACGGGGCCCGCTACCGGGCGTGCCTGGCGGAACGCCCCCACGCCCGCCCGGAGGGCGCCTTCTGGGTGGTGGGCAAGAACTGCGAGTCGGGCGACGTGCTCGCCCGTGATGTCCCCCTGCCCCTGCCGCGGGCCGGTGAGGTGCTGGCCGTGTTCACCGCGGGAGCCTACCAGTTTGCCATGGCCTCCAATTACAATCGCCTGCCCCGCCCGGCCGTGGTGTTCGCCCACGGGGGACGGGCCGAACTGGTGGTGGCCCGGGAAACTTACGGTGACTTGGTGGCACGCGACCGCCTGCCCGGTCGCATGGAGGTTGCGGCCGCCAGCACCTGAACGTCTTTCCCATACACCCCTCCTCATACCCCGTCGCGCCTGCGACGGGGTCTTTTTCGGGGCGGGTTTGTGTGATACTATGGGACCCAGTGAGCGGGGGGGAGTGGACGGGTTGGATCAGGAAAAGATGGTGGGGGACGAGAAGTTCCTGTTGCTGGACATCGCGTGCGCCCGCTTCGGTCTCCGCCGCAAGCAACTCTTGCAGATCTGCCGGGCCGCCAAGGTGCGCCGCTTCGAGGAACCCGTGGGACCGGGGCAGGCAGGGAAGCCGCCCACTGCCACCTACGTGAGCGAGTCCGACCTGCGGCGCGCCCTCGAGGGCGGCGGGGAGGGTTAAGTTGTTCGATATCTCTCTCATCGTGGGCTTGCCCGCCCTGCTCCTGGCCATATCCGGGCACGAGTACGCGCACGCCCTGGTGGCCGACAGCCTGGGAGACCCCACGCCGCGCCGCATGGGCCGGCTGACGCTCAATCCCCTGGCCCACCTCGACCCGGTGGGGATCCTGTGTCTCTGGCTCCTGCGCTTCGGCTGGGCCCGGCCGGTACAGGTCAACCCCTACTTCTTCCGGGGGAACCGCAGCACGGGACTGCTCCTGGTGGCCCTGGCGGGGCCGGCGGCCAACCTGGTGATGGCCTGGCTGGGTGTCGCCGCCACCAAGGCGCTGGGCCTGTCCCTCGGGATGGGGGCGTTGCTCCTGCGCACATTTGTCGTATACAACGTGGGCCTGGCCGTGTTCAACCTCATCCCCGTGCCGCCCCTGGACGGGTGGCGGGTGCTGGAGAGGTTCGCCCGCGGGGAGTGGGTGGAGACGGCAGAGAGGTACGGCTGGGTATTGCTGCTGGTGCTGCTGGCCAGCGGGGCCATCGGCCACCTCATGGGTCCCCTGGTTGGCGTCGTCTACCGCCTGCTGGACACCCTGACCTTTTTCCTGGGATAGGGGCGGGCCGTGCCGGCCCGCCGGGGAGGTGAAGCGCGTGCGCATACTGAGCGGGATGCGTCCTACGGGGAAACTCCACCTGGGGAACCTGGTGGGGGCATTGCAAAACTGGCTGCGCCTGCAGGAAGAACACCAGTGCTTCTTTCTGGTGGCGGACTGGCACGCCCTCACCACCGGCTACGCCGACACCTCCGCCCTGGCGGCCAACGTGCGGGAAGTGGTGCTCGACTACCTGGCCGCAGGACTCGATCCGGCCCGCTCGGTGATCTTCGTGCAGTCCCACGTGGCGGAGCACGCCGAACTGAGCCTGCTCTTCTCCATGATCACGCCCATCGGCTGGCTGGAGCGGGTTCCCACCTACAAGCAGCAGATGCAGGAGATGCCCGACCGGGACCTCTCCACCCACGGTTTTCTCGGCTACCCCGTACTGCAGGCAGCTGACATCCTCATCTACAAGGCCGAAGGCGTGCCGGTGGGGGAGGACCAGGTGCCCCACGTGGAGTTGACCCGGGAGATCGCCCGCCGCTTCAACCATTTCTACGGGCCCGTCTTCCCGGAACCCCAGGCCCTGCTCAACGTGGTGAAGGTGCTGCCCGGCATCGACGGCAGGAAGATGTCCAAGTCGTACGGGAACCAGATTAACATCGCCGACCCGCCCGAGGAAATCCGTCGCAAGGTGGCCCAGATGGTCACCGACCCCACCCGCATCTACCGCCGGGACCCCGGGCACCCGGAGGAGTGCTCGGTGCACATGTTCTACCGGGTGTTCGCCCCCGAGGTGCAGGACGAGCGGGCCGAGGCCTGCCGCCAAGCCGCGCGCGGGTGTGTGGAGTGCAAGCGGCTGCTGGGCGACGCCCTGGTGGAGTGGCTGGCCCCCCTGCAGGAGCGGCGCCGCTACTTCGAGGCGCGCCCCGGCGAGGTGGGGGAGATGCTGCGCGAGGGAGCCGATCGCGCCCGGGAGGTGGCCAGGCTCACCATGGAGGAAGCGCGCCGGGCCGTGGGTATGTTCCACGCATGAGCTACGCGGTACGCCTGCCCGTGTTCGAAGGTCCCCTGGATCTCCTGCTCTACCTGGTGGAGGCCAATCGGGTGGACGTCTACGACATCCCGGTGGCCGAAATCGCCGATCAGTACCTGCAGTACCTGGCCGCCCTGTCCGCCATCGACCTGGACGCGGCGGCCGAGTTTGTGCTCATGGCAGCCACCCTGCTGGAGATCAAGGCCCGCCTGTTGCTGCCGCGCCCTCCCCTGTCCCCGGAAGCGGAGGAGCCTGACCCCCGCCGGGAACTGGTCGAGAGGCTGGTGGTGTACCGGCAGTTCAAGCGGGCGGCGGCCCACCTGGCAGAACTGATGGAACGCCAGGCTCGCTGTTTCCCCCGCGGGGGCAGGGTGCCCCCCGGGGAGCCCGTGCCCGGCGATCTGGACCTCTCCCGCCTGGTGGAGACCCTGTGCGGCCTGCTCAAGCGCAAGCCACCCGTGCTGGAGATGGCCCGACGCCGGCTCAGCGTGCGCCAGAAGATGCGGCAGATCATGTGGCATGTGCGGCGGAATCCGGCCGGCGTGCGCTTTGCCAGCCTGCTGGGGCGGGTGGTGGTGAGGGAAGAAGTGGTGGTCACCTTCCTGGCCCTGTTGGAACTCCTGCGCCAGCGGCGGGTGACGGTGCGCCAGGAGCAATTGTTCGGCGAGATATTCATCTTCCCCGCAGGGAGGGAGACACCGGGTGCCCAGGGACGCGGATCAGGTACCGTCCCCGCCACCGCCTGACGGGCAGCCACCCTGCCCGCCCGAAGGGCAGGCGCCGTCGCCGTCGCCCGCTGACAAGCAGGTGCCGCGTCCGTCCCACGAGGAGGCGCCGTGCCCGGCGCCCCCCGACGATCTGGTGGCGGTGTGCGAGGCGCTGTTGTGGGCTTCCCCGGCTCCCCTCACCGCCGCCCAGGTGGCCGCGCTCACGGCCGCGCCCGAGGGTGAGGTGGCACGGGCCATGGACGCCCTGGAAAGCCGTTTCCGTGCTTCGGGGAGCGCCCTGCAGGTGCAGAAGGCGGCCGGGGGCTACCAGATCACCACGCACCCCCGCTTTGCCCCGTACATAGAGAAGCTGTTGCGACCGCGCCCCCAGCCCCTCTCTCAGGCGGCCCTGGAGACCCTGGCCGTGGTGGCGTACCTGCAGCCGGTTACCAGGGCGGAAGTGGAGGCGGTGCGGGGCGTCGACTGCGACGGGGTGCTGCGCACCCTGGTGGAACGCCGACTGGTGCGTGAGGTGGGCCGCAAGGACGCCGTGGGGCGGCCGGTGCTCTACGGCACCACGCCCGAGTTCCTCCGCCTGCTGGGGCTGGAAGATCTCGGGCAGTTGCCTCCCCTCGATACCTGGGCAAGCCATCCGGGGGACGAAACCTGATTCTGGGCAAGCCATCCGGGGCCGGCGGATACCCATCCTTTTCTGGGCAAGCTATCCGGGGGACGGACACCGATCCTCGTCTGGATGATAGTGGGAGTTGTCCTGGTGCTGCTCGGCCTGGCTCTGCTGGTACCCTGGCCGCTGCGGATCGAGTTGCGGGCCGGATGGGGAGAAGGTGAGCCCCTCTACCTGCGGGCCGAGGCCGCGGTGTGGGGTCGCCCGGTGTTGAGGGGGCGCCTTCCCGCCCCACGCGGGCGGGACGGCAGACGCCACCCGTTGGGGGCGCGCGTGCGCGGTCTGCTGGGGGGGCGCGTGCGCCGCCTGCTGGCGCCGCATAAGGACGGTGCCGGGGTGGCGGCCCTGGCCCGGGCCCTGGTGCCGGCGGCGCGGTATCTCCGGCGCCACGTGCGGGTGCTGCGGCTGAGGTGGCAGACCCGGGTGGGCCTGGAGGAGGCCGAACTGTGCGCGCTGGCTGCCACCGCGCTCCAGTTGGGGCAGAGTGCCGCCGCCCTGGGCGCCTCGGGCGCTCACCCCGCCTCTCCCCTGGAAATTCGCGTGTTTCCCGACTACCGCTGGTTCGGTGTGGATAGCTGGCTGGATTGCGTTTTCAGGGTGTCCCCGCTCCGGGTTCTACTGGCCGGGGTGCGGCTGGTACTGGCCCTGCGGCGTGCCACATCGCATAGCCGGCCAACGGGACGCCCATGCTAAGAGCGGGCGGTCCCCTGTTGTGCCATCCGCCCGGGAAGGGGTTGGAGGTCGTGCCCGAGCATCCCATCGCTACCCTGATGAAGACGGCCATGGAGAACATCCGCCAGATGGTGAACGTGGGCACGGTGGTGGGCGATGCCGTGGAGACACCCGACGGTTCCGTCATCGTGCCCGTTTCGCGGGTCAGTTTCGGCTTCGCGGCCGGAGGCGGCGAGTACGAGATCGGGGGCGGTAACTCACGGGGGGGAGCAGGGGGTGGTGGCGGGGGCGAGGAGGGGCCCCTGCCCTTTGCGGGCGGGAGCGGAGGCGGGGTCACCGTGCAGCCCGTCGGGTTCCTGGTGGTGGGGCAGGGGAATGTGCGTCTGCTGCCCGTCGACCGCAGCGCCGTATACGACCGCCTCATCGACATGGCGCCCCAGGTGATCGACCAGGTGTGGTCGCTGGCCCAGGGTGGCGCCGGACGCCTGCGTGGCCGCGCACGCCAGGAGGGTGAGCGGGGTGAGCGGGGCGGCAACGAGTCGGGGCGCTACCGTCCCGCCTAGCGGGTGGCCGGGCCATGCGCAGCCTCTGGAAGGGTAGCATCTCCTTTGGCCTGGTGAACATCCCGGTACGCCTTTATGCTGCCACCGAGGACCGCGATGTGCACTTCCACCTCCTGCACCGGGAGTGCCGGACCCCCATCCGTTACCAGCGCTTTTGCCCCACCTGCGGGGAGACTGTACCCCCGGACCAGGTGGTGCGCGCCTACGAGTGGCAGCGCGACGTCTACGTGCCCGTCGAGGATGATGAGCTCGAGCGCCTGCCGCCTGCCGCCCAGCGCACCATCCGCATCCTGGACTTTGTGGACCTGTCCGAAATCGACCCCCTCTATTTCGACCGTTCGTATTACCTGGAACCCATGGAGGGTGCGGAGCGATCCTACACCCTCCTGCGCCGTGCCATGCGGGAGGCGGGGCGGGTGGCCGTGGCCCAGGTGGCCTTCCGCCAGAAGGAACACCTGGCCTCCGTGCGCCTGTATGGGGAACGTGTGCTGGTACTGGAAACCATGCACTATCCCGACGAGGTGCGCGATCCCTCTCCCCTGCACGGCATACAGGAAGAGGCGGAGATCGATCCGCGCGAACTGGAGCTGGCTCACACCCTTATCGAGCGGCTCACGGTACGCTTCGACCCCGGGAAGTACCGCGACCGTTACCGGGAGGCCCTGCTGGAACTGGTCGCCCGCAAGGCGCAGGGGCAGAGATGGGAGTTGCCGCGCCCGCAGGAACCGGTGGGCGTAGAGAGCCTGCTGGAGGCCCTGCGGGAAAGCGTGCGCATGGCGGAAGCCGGCGCTGCCGCCGGGGCCCGGAAGTAGGAGATCTCATGCCGCTGCGTCCGGGCCAGGTGCGCCCCATGCTGGCCTACGCCGTTCCCCGGCCCTTCGATTCCCCCCGTCACCTCTTCGAACCCAAATGGGACGGTTACCGCTGCCTGGTGTTCGTGGAGGGAGGGGAGATCCGCCTGCAGAGCCGCAACCTGCGTGACATCACGGCGGATTTTCCCTCCCTTCAGGGGTTACACCGGCTGATGGATGCAGGCCAGGCGGTGGTGGACGGGGAGATCACCGCCTGGGAGGGAGGCCGGCCCTCCTTCTCGGCCCTGCAGGCGCGCACGGGCCGGGTGGTGTTTGTCGCCTTCGACCTGCTCGAACTGGAAGGGAGTCCCTTGATGGAGCACCCCCTGGAGGAGCGACGTGCTGCCCTCGAGCGCGTGCTGGCCGGTGCACTCCCCGGCCAGGGAGAGAGGGACCTGGTCCTCTCCCCCGCGGTCCCCGAGAGGGGGTGCCACCTCTTTCACCAGGCCGCCAGTCTGGGCCTGGAGGGGGTGGTGGGGAAGGAGCGGGGGAGCCCCTACCTGCCCGGCCAGCGTTCCCGCCACTGGCTCAAGGTCAAGGTGAGGCGGACGGCCGACTGCGTCATCGTGGGCTACCGGCTGGCCCCCGGGGGTGAACTGGGCTCCCTGGTACTGGCCGTCCCCGGGCAGGAGGGTGGGGGATGGCAGATCGTGGGGCACGTGGGGACGGGCTGGGACCGTGCCACCGGGGCCCGCGTGCTCTCCCTGCTACGCCTGCTACCACCAGGTCCCGCTCCCGCCCGCCTGCCCCCCGAGTTCCGGAGGGGGGTAACCTGGGTGGAACCCCGGGTAGTGTGCAGCGTGGCCTACCTGGAGGTTACCCGCGATGGTATGTTGCGGCACACCAGCTTCCTGGGCCTGCGGCCCGACCTGGAGCCCGAAGCCGCCGGGCTAGAGCGTTTTCTGCCCCAGGCGCCGCCCGCGCCGCAGGGGGCGGGTCACAGCCGGGTCGGGCGGGGGGCGGGCGAGGGCGGATCGCCGGACGAAAATGGACCGCCGGGCGAGGACGGACTGCGGGGCGGGGACGGCGCGGGCCGGGAACCCGTGCGCGGCGGGGGGTGAGAAGGCATGGCAGGCACCACGGGCCGGCGGGTGCTGGTGGACGGCCGCGAGTTACGCTTCACCAACCTGGACAAACTGCTCTGGCCGGCGGACGGCATCCGCAAGGCGGACCTCATCGAGTATTACCTCAACGTGGCGGGCGTTCTCCTGCGTCACCTCGAGGGCCGTCCCCTCACCTTCACCCGATATCCCGACGGGATCGAAGGGGAGTCGTTTTACCAGAAAGATTTGCCGCAGCATGCTCCCGCGTGGATACGGGTGTTCCCGTACCAGGGTGAGGAGCACCTCATCCGCTTCGTACTCGCTGCTGACCGGGCCACCCTGGCCTGGGCGGGGAACCTGGCCTGCCTGGAGATACATCCCGCTCCCTGGCGCCTGCCCCATGTGGACCGGCCCGACCGGCTGGTGATCGACCTCGACCCGGCACCACCCGCCACCTTCGACCATGCCCGGCGGGTGGCCGTCATGGTGCGCACCCTGCTCGAACAGTTGGGGATCAGGGGTTTCCCCAAGACCTCCGGGGCCACCGGAATCCACGTCTTCATCCCCCTGGTGCCCGAGGCGGGCCCGGAGGAGGTGACCCGCGTAGCGGAGACGCTGGCCCGCCTGCTGCACGCCGCCCGACCCGACCTGATCACCCTGGAGAGGGCGGTGAAGGAACGCACCGGGAAAGTCTACGTGGATTACCTCCAGAACGCACGCGGCAAAACCATGGTCGCCCCGTACAGCCCGCGGCCTTTGCCCGGGGCACCCGTATCCGCCCCCTTCTCCTGGGGGGAGCTGGAAACCATTGACCCGAAGGAGTTCACGCTGCGTACCATGCCCGACTTGCTCGCGCGCCGGGGCGACCTGGCCGCGGGGCTCCTGGGGCCCGGCCACCGCCTGTCGGAGATCGCCGCCCGCCTGAGCGGGGCCCCGCCTCCCGCCTGAACGCGGGAGGCCCGCGGCAACCTTCGCACCGGCCACCACGCATCCCTGCAGAACCCACCCGGACCTTTCGGCCCGGATGGATCCTTACGGAACACGTGGTAACCTTGGCTCGCCTGCCTGGAGTCCCGTCGGCACGGACCGGTCCGCACCTCTCGGCACGCGACCGATCTCGCCCGGCCCCAGGTCAGGCTTAGCTCGACCACCATGGACCGTTCCTCGGGCCCACCACGCGCCCTTGGGCACGTGGCAGTACCCTAAAGGGCCCATGATGATCTGCGCTCCGGCCACTGCCGCCCATCGTCAGCGAGGAATTCTCGTGCACCCAGGACGGCAGTGACCTTTGCCCGGCCACCACACGTCCCCTTGGGGAACGTGCAGCAGCCTTCGCCCGGCTACCGCGGACCTCGTTAGCTATTGTGCCCCGGTCCCGGTGCTTTAACCGTAGTAGGGACAGGAAATCCCCCTCCGGTGGTGTCTCCCGGCCAGCGCAGCACGCGACGGGTGCGCGTGTTTGTCATGCCAGCACGCGCCAGTCTAGCGCTGAGAGGCCACACATAAGGTTTGCCGGGTGATGGCTTTGTTGAACGCCATTTGGCTTTTCTTGATCGTAACGGGTACCGTCACGGCGGCGGCCCGGGGCAGGGTGGACCTGCTTACCTCCCAGGTATTCGCCTCGGCCGAGCAGGCGGTGGAGTACACCGTGGAGATGGCGGGTGCCCTCTGCCTCTGGATGGGCGTGCTGCGCATAGCGGAGAGGGCGGGCCTGCTGGAACTGCTGGCGCGAGGGGTGGCGCGCCTGCTGGGACCCCTCTTCCCGGATGTGCCCCGGGGTGACCCCGTGCTGGGTACCATGGCCATGAACCTGAGTGCCAACATCCTGGGGGTGGGCAGTGCCGCCACTCCCTTCGGGCTGGCCGCCATGAAGCGACTGCAGGAACTGAACCCCCGGCCCCTGGAAGCGTCGCGCGCCATGTGTACGTTCCTTGCCCTCAACTCGTCGGTTCTGCTCCTGGTCCCCTCGGCACTGCTGGCAGTGCGCTCCGCCTGCGGTTCCCCGCAGCCGGCCGCGGTGGTACCCGTCATCGCCATGGTAACGGCTACCTCGTGGGCCAGCTGCATCTTGCTTGACGCCTTCGTGCGCTGGCGGAGGAGGGAAGGTTGATGGGCGAAGCTCTGGCCCAGGCCAGTCGCTGGATGGTGCCCATCCTCCTCGTGTCAATCCCCCTGTACGGGCTGGTCAGGCGGGTACCCGTGTACGACGCTTTCGTGGAGGGAGCGGCAGAGGGGCTGAAGGTGTCCGTGCGCATCCTGCCCTACCTGGTGGCCATCATGGTGGCCCTGGCCGCTCTCCGCACGTCGGGCCTGCTGGAGGTGCTCCAGGCCCTGCTGGGCCCCTTCCTGGGAGGTTGGGGGATCCCCGCCGACATACTGCCGCTGGTGCTCATCCGCCCCCTGTCCGGCAGCGGGGCACTGGCGGTGACCACCGATCTCCTCAGGCGGTACGGGCCCGACAGCCCGGCCGGCCTGCTCGCCTCCGTCCTGCAAGGATCCACCGACACTACGTTCTATGTGCTCAGTCTGTATCTGGGTTCGGTGGGCGTGCGCAACCCGCGCTACGCCCTGGGCGTGTGCCTCTTCGGTGACGCCGTTGCCTTCGCAGCCGGTGTGGTGCTGTGGAACTTACTGCTCCGGTGATGGTGCCCCCCGCCATTGCAGGCCGGCAGGATTCCTCGCCCCGATGACGAATAGGACAAGCAGAGGAGCTACTAATCATTGATGAGGAGCGGGGGGTGGGAACGGGCGGGGCAAACGGGGTTCGAGGGAGGTCGCACCATTTCAGGACAGGAGGTGAGGGATCGGAATGGTACCCACGTTGACTCCCTACCACTGGGTCTACCTGGCCTTCGTCCTCGTAGTGCTCATCTTCATGATCAAGCGACGCGACCCCGTGGTGGTGTGCCTGCTGGGTATCCTGGCGGTGAGCTGGGTTGCCTCGGGCAGCCTGGTAAGGGCTATCCGCAGCACTTTCGACGGCGTGGTGTTCGCCGGGCAGGACCTCTTCAGTACCATAGCGGTCATCTCGGTGATCGTGGCCATGTCGCGCGTGCTCAACGAGATCGGCGCCATGGAGCGCATGATAGCGCCCTTCCGCGGCTTCATGCGCACGCCCGCCCTGGCCTACTTCGGCAGTGCGGTGATCATGTTCGTGTTCTCCCTGTTCTTCTGGCCCTCGCCGGCCACGGCCCTCGTGGGGGCAGTACTCATGCCTGCCGCCGTAGCCGCGGGGTTGCCGGCCATCGGCTTCGCCTCGGCCATCAACCTGGCCGGTCACGGCGCCGCCCTGTCCGGTGACTTCGTCATCCAGGGCGCGCCCCGCATCACCAGCTCTTCGGCGGGTATTCCCGTCAACGACGTCATCGTGGCTTCCTGGCCGCTGGTGCTGGTGTCGGGCGTGACGGCCCTCATCGTGGGGTACATCCTGCTGCGCCGCGACATGGCGGCGGGGAAGATCACCGGTGTGAACCTGACCGGCCGCCTGGAAGTGGAGAAACAGGAGGTCGTGCCCGGCAGCGAAAAGGCATCGCGCACGGCGGCCATCGTGGTACCCATAGCCTTCCTGCTCGACGTGGTGGGCATGTTTGTGTTCGACCTGCGGGGCGGCGATGCCACCGCCCTGGTGGGCGGCACCGCTTTCGTTATGATGGCCCTCTTCTCCTTCTGGGCGCTGGGGGACAAGGCTCTGGAGAGGTTCACCCAGCACCTGGTGGAGGGGTTCATCTTCGGCATGAGGGTGTTCGGTCCTGTGCTGCCCATCTACGGCTTCTTCGTGATGGGAGAGGTATCACCATTTAAGGCCATTGTGGGCGATTTCCTGCCCCAGGGCAGCCTGGGCATTTTCGGTGACTTCGGAGCGGCACTGGCGGCAGCCATACCCCTGAACGTGGTGGCAGCCGCCATCGGCCAGACCGTGGTGGGTTCCATCACCGGGCTGGATGGCTCTGGTTTCTCGGGGCTGAACCTGGCCGGTTCCACGGCCAAGGTGTTCGCCACCGCCACCGGTCGCAGCCTGGCCACCCTTACCGCCATGGGCCAGCTGGGCGGAATCTGGGTGGGCGGCGGCACCCTCATCCCGTGGGCGGTACTGCCGGTGTCCGGTATCACGGGCGTCTCACCCATGGACCTCACCCGGCGCAACTTCCTGCCCACGGTAGCTGCTCTGGCGGCGGCTACCATCTTGACCATGTTCCTGGCTTAGGGCCAAACTGGGGAGGGGGAGCTTGCCCCTCCCCCTCCCATGCGACGAAAGGGGTGAACGGCGTGGCACGCGTGGTGGTGGTCGGCGGAGGGTGGGCCGGCTGCGCCGCCGCTCTGGCCGCGCGCAAGGTGGGGGCGGAAGTGGTGTTGCTGGAGCGCACCGACCAACTGCTCGGTACGGGGCTGGTGGGCGGCATCATGCGCAACAACGGCCGCTACACCGCCGCCGAGGAGATGATCGCCCTGGGGGCGGGTGAACTGTTTCTGGCCTGCGACGCGGTGGCCAGACACCGCGGCATCGAGTTCCCGGGGCACAAGCATGCCACGCTCTACGACGTGGCCCGCATCGAGCCCCGCGTCCGCGCGCTGCTGATGGAAGCCGGAGTGGAGGTACACCTGCAGCACCGGGTCACCGGCGTCCGCGTGGAGGGCGACCGGCTGGCGGCGGTGGAGGCGGGTGCCGCCGGGGAGAAGACGGTCTGGGAGGGCGATGCCTTCGTGGACGCCACCGGCAGCGCCGGCCCCCAGGGGAACTGCACCCGCTACGGGCACGGCTGCTGCATGTGCATCCTGCGCTGTCCCTCCTTCGGGCCGCGGGTGAGCGTGGCCGATAAGGCGGGGGTCAGGGAGAAGATGGGGCGCACGCCCACGGGCCAGGTGGGCTCCATGAGCGGCTCCTGCAAGATCCTCAAGGATTCCCTGGCTCCGGACCTGCAGCGGGTGCTCGACCGTGACGGGGTGCTGGTGTTGCCGCTGCCCGCGGAACTGCGCAAGGCCGACCTCTCCAAGAAGGCCTGCCAGCAGTACGCCCTGCCCGACTTCGCGGAGAACCTGATCCTGCTCGATACCGGGCACGCCAAGCTCATGACCAGCTACTTCCCGCTGGAGGCGCTGCGCTCCGTACCCGGCCTGGAGAACGCCCGCTACGAGGACCCCTACGCTGCCGGGGTGGGCAACTCCATCCGCTATCTGGCCATGAGTCCGCACGATGAGGCACTCAAGGTGGAAGGGGTGGCCAACCTCTTCTGCGGCGGGGAGAAGGCGGGCCCGCTGGTGGGCCACACGGAGGCCATCTGCACGGGGACCCTGGCCGGGTTCAACGCCGCCCGCCATGCGCAGGGGCTGCCCCCGCTGGTGCTGCCCACCAGCCTGGCGGTCGGGGACGCCATCGTCCAGGTCACCGAACGGATGCGCGGGCCGGAGGAAGGCCTTACCGAGAAGTACACCTTCTCGGGCTCTGTGTACTTCGCCCGCATGAAAGCCCTGGGGCTGTACACCACCGACCGGGGGCAGATCCGGCAGCGGGTACGGCAGGCGGGGCTGGAGGGCGTGTTCTCCGGGCTGGCGCGGGCGGAGGCAGCGGCCAGCCGGGACCGGAGGGAGGTGCAGGGTGTCGGGAGAGAAGCGTGATCCCTACCTGAGGGGGCAGCAGCCCCCGGCGCGGTTCGTGCGACACCGCCCGGTCACCGGCGTGGTGGTGGCGGTGCTGGCGGGTTCCCTGCCCGACCGGGGGCTGGAACTGATTCCCCAGCCCTCGCGGGTGCTGTGCCGGGGTGAGGTGCACGAACTCATCCTCACGACTGAGGAAGCCGCGCCGGGTTCCCGCGTGGACGCCATCTCCTACCTGGGTTTCTTCGAAGTAAAACAGGGAGGGGTGGTGGTGGTGGGGGACGACCTGCGCGTACGGGGGTCGGTGATCGGGGAGATAGCGGGCTTCGACGCCACCCACCTGCCCAATCACCTCAACGTGGTCGTGCGGGGGAAGGTGGCCCTGGACGGGCTGGCCTGGCGCTTCGGGCTGGGCGACCCGGTGGTGATCGGCGGCCCTGCGGCCTGAGTGGCGGTGGGGCCGGTGGCCCTGCAGCTTGAACGACCGCTGGGGCCGGTGGCCCTGGGGTCTGAAGGACCGATAGGGCCGGTTGCGCCCGGGCAGGGTTGGCGTAGGGGCGCCAGCCCACGGGTGATGGTAAAAGGCGACGTACATCGGGAGGGGTGAAGATGGGTTTCTCTTACCGGTTTCAACTTTACCGTTACCTGCAGCAGAATGCCGGCCGCATCTACGAGGAGATGCGGAAGGCCGCCGACGAGATAGGGATTCCGCCCGAGTTGCGCGGTAAGTTCGGGCTCACGGGCGCGATTTCAGGCGCTCCCGCCCCCCTGCGCCGGGACATCCTGGAGGCGAGCGAGAAGGGGGCCGGCGAGGTCATCCCCCTCGCCCGCCTGGTGGACGAGATCAGGGAGATCGTCAAGGATGTCTACGGGGATGAATGGGACGTCTGCCCCGTGAACACCTGTGAGGCGGGCCTCTGGGTTTCTTTCGACTGCCTGTGCACGCCGCCCAACCTGGGCCGGGGGGACAACTACCGGGCCCGCTATATCGCCCCCTATGAGAAGCACCTGCACCACCAGGGGGCGTACGGCCGGCCCTTCCCGCCGCGGTACAAGGACATACTGGCCGACCGCGGCTGCACGGCCGGAGAACTGGGCTTCTACGGTAAGCGCCTCAACAACCTGGATACGGTCATCGTACCCCTGCCGGGGGCCCGTTACCCCAATCACGGCATCAAGTACTACCCGGTGCCCTTCATGCTGGACGTGGACCCCGAAGCCAGCCGTGCGGCCCTGGCCGAGGCGGCCGATCGCCACCGCGACCTCCTCACCGGGTTCACTTCCCTGGGCTACGACACCCCGGGCTACGGGTACGGGGTGAAGGACGAAAAAGGCACCCCTGTGCTGCTCAAGCACATCGGGGAACTGGCCCGCCGCTACAACGTGCCCTATGTGGTGGACAATGCGTGGGGCCTGCCCTTCGTGGGAACCGACCCCCGTGCCATCGGCGCGGATGTGATGGTCTACAGCATGGATAAGGCCTCCGGGGCGGCCACCAGCGGGCTCATCATCGGGCGGGAAGACGTCATGGTCCCCATCCGCCGGGCGCTGGGCATGCACGGAGATCGCTACGGCACCATTGCCTCCTACGGCAAGGCGGCCTATGTCACCCAGGACCCGGGGAAAGAGGCGCTCCTCACCCAGATCCAGGCCCTCAAGGTGCTGCGCGACCGGCCCGAGGTGCTCACCCGCCCGGTCGATGATCTGGAGGCCATCGTGCGCGAGGAACTGGCCGCGCTGCCCGCGAAGGTGCGCGCCGGCCTGGTGGTCAGCAAGTCCTACAACTCTGGCACGGTGGAGATCAACTACGAGCGCACCTGGCAGGACGGCATCGGTTTGCCCGTCTTCTCCATCGAGGACATGTACGCGGGCAGCCACCTCATCCAGACCGGTCTCTCCCAGATGGGGATCATCCCTACCATCTGCTACGACGCCAACATCTTCATCTCGCCCGGCATGGGCACCAGCGACCCGGAGGGCAACCTCATCCCTGACCGTATGCGCCTGGCGGTGCGGGGGCTGGTGCGCGTCCTGGACATCCTGGCCCGCTGGGCAGGCCTGTCCTGAGGCGGCCCCTTGAGTGCGGCCCCGGGCAGGGGAAAGGTGCGGTAGCCTGGAGTGGAGCGGGAACTGGAATACCTGACACTGAAGGCGATCGGCGAGTCTTCCCAACCCGTTGGTTCCTGGGGGTTGCGGGACGAACTGGCACGGCTGGGCATCTCGCTTTCGGAGGCCACGGCCGGGCGCATCCTGCGCGAGATGGACAAGCGCGGTTTCACCGAGCGGCGGGGTTTCCGGGGCCGGGTGCTCACCCCCCAGGGGCGGGAGCGCCTGGAGACCCTGGCCCGCGAGCACCATACCTCCAGGAACAGAAAGGCCTTCCTGGATGCCCTGCGGGCCCGCAACCGCGAGCAGTTGCTCGAGATCCTGGAGGCGCGGCGCGCCATCGAAAGTGAGGTGGCCCGCCTGGCGGCCTTGCGCGCGGGTCCGGACCTGCTGGAGGAAATGGGGCGGGTGGTTGACCGCCACCAGGCTCAGGTGTCCGGGCATCGTACCGGATGGCAGGAGGACGTCTCCTTCCACCGCCTGCTGGCACGTGCGGCCGGTAACCGGCTGCTGCTCGCGGCCAGCGAATTGGTGCGCGAGGAAGGCCAGTTGTCCCCCCTGCTGGAGTATATCCGCGGCCGGGTGGGCAGCGTCATGGTGGCCGACCACCGCGCCATCCTGGAACGGGTGAGAGCGCGCGATCCCGAGGGAGCGGCCCGGAGCATGGCGCGCCACATCGATAACGTCATCGCCGACGTGGTCAGGTTCTGGGAGCAGAACCCGGAGGGCCAGGGTGAGAATACGTCCGGTTAGCCGGGGTGAGAGCACCCGGTTGACAACCGCGCTCTCGTCCGGGTGCAGCTGATCATCAAAGATGAGCAGGAGGACCGGCGATGGGTGGGGCACTGGATCGCGTGGCAGATGCCCTCGATGTGGAAACGTTCCTGGTGGGGGATAGCGAGGAGGAGTGCCTGCGGCTGGCCCGCAGGCTCATGGAGGAACTGGGGCTGCCGGACCACGACGTCATTTCGCTTCAGTTCCGGGGGCTGGGGGCACGGGTGCGGGTGCGGGCTTACCTGTACCGGCCCGGGGGCGAATACGGCTGGTTGAAAGAAGGGAACGCCAGTGGCGGCTAGCCCGGCCACAGCGCCGCGCACCCGACGGGTCTTGCTGGCCCCCCTCGACCCCGTCCATGACGTGGGGCTGAAACTGATCAAGAAGCAGTTGGAGGCACGGGGGCACCAGGTGACGCTGCTGCCTCCCGACCTCACCCCCGAAGAGGTAACCCGGGCGGCCCTCGCAGGCCGCTATGACTGCCTGCTGGTCAGCCGCACGGTGGGTTACGAGTCGGCGGAAATCCTGGCCCGGCTGGCCGATCTGCTGGACGGGGCCGGGCTCAGGCCCCGGATGCGCGTCGCGGTGGGCGGCATGGCGGTGCGGCCGGAACTGGCCGCCGAAATGGGGTTCGACGCCGGTTTCGGACCGGGCACGCCCCCCGAGGCGGCGGTGGCTTTCGTGGAGGAAGCCCCGCCCCGCCATGACGAAGAAGCCCTCAGCCTGCAGAAGCCTGACCTGTGCGCGCTTTACAGCTACCACTGGAAGGACACGGTCATCGGTGACGCCGCCCGCGAACTGGCCCGGGGGATCGTGGCCTGGGCCGAGGGGGCGCGCACCCCCGGCAGCGAGCGGGCGGCGGTGGCCCAGGCCATGCTGGTAGCGGATGAAGGCGAGCGCCTGCGGCTGGAAGAGGAGTACCTCCACCTGTGCGGAGATGAGGTGGTGGCCATGAGGCGCGGGCAGCCGCCCCCTCATGGCCGCCTGATCGGAGAAGAAGAAAAAAGGCGTGCGCTGGGCCTGTTCGCCCGGGGCAGGGGGTGGCAGCCCCTCACCGTTACCGGCTACCAGCGCCTTCCAGTGGTTTTCGTGCAGTACGGTACCGGCTGCCCCGTCATGGACGCCCTGCACGCGGTGGTGGCGGCCCGCTGGGGGGCGCAGGGAACCGTACACTTCGACCCGGCCTGGAGCGCCCGCCAGGAGGGGTTGCCGCGCGGGCTGGTGGCCTGGAGCGCGGACGGTACTTTTTACACGCCGGAGAACCTGCAGTTCTTCCGGGAGGCCACCGGGAACGACCTGCTATGGCAGGTGAGGGCCCACCGGGGCCTCAACACGCCGGAGACGGTGGTGTGGGCAGCGGCCGCCGGGGCGGACCTCACCAAGATCAACCCGGTGTACGGTTCCCTGGGCGGAGGTACCGACCCCGAGCGGCTGCTGGTGGATGCGGTGGCGGCCATGCGCCTGGCCGCACGCTACGGCCTGCCCTTCGACGTGGTGACCAACGAGGAACTGGGCGGCGTCCCCGCCCACAAAGCCATAGCGGGAATGCTGGCGGTGGTGGCCACGGCCCTGGAACTGGGGGCCCGCCCCATCCTGCAACCACTGTTCTGCTATTCCCCTGAGGCCATGCTCGAGGGGTACATGGAGCAGGACTACGTGGACTGGAACGCTGCCAAGGTGATCGCCCTGCGGCGCATCATCGACGCTCCCATCTGGCCGGGGGCGCCCATCGGGTTCCTGACCCACACGGAAGAGAGGGTGCAATCGGCGGTGACCACCTCGCTGCACGCGGGGCTGGCCGCCTCCCTGGGGGTGGACGCCATCACCATAGCCTCCACGGACGAGGCATACTCCCGCGGCCCCATCACGGCGGCGGCGCGGGTGGACTCCCTGCGTGCCGTGGGGGAGGTGTTCCGCTTCCTGGGTGAGGCCCGGGTTTCCCCCACCACCCGTGCGGAAAAGCTGGCCGAACAGCTACTTGAGGGGGTGGCCGGCACGCTGCGCGACGCCCTGCGGCAGCCTTCCTTCTGCCAGGCTCTTTACGCGGGGGTGTTCGGCACCCGTGAAGAAGGGGGTAACCCGGGGCGGGCGGGCAGAGGTACGGTGACCCGCTCCGCTCCCCAATAGAAGATGAACCCTGCGGTCCTGGGTTGCGTGGGCACGGCCAAGAACACCGGCAAGACCACGGCTCTCACCGCCATCCTGGGGGAGGCGCGCCGGCACGGGTACCGGCCGGCCCTCACCAGCATCGGGTACGATGGCGAAGAGCTGGACAACCTGACCGGGCTTCCCAAGCCGCGGGTGGACGTGGAGCCTGGCGACCTGGTGGCCAGTGCCCTCCCGTGCCTGGAGCGCGCACCTGCAGGGTGGGACGTGGTGGCCGATTGCGGGGTGGCCACCGCCCTGGGTCCCCTGGTTCTGGCCCGGGTGACCTCCCCCGGCCGGGTGATCCTGGCCGGCCCCGCGCATCGACGGGGGCTGGCGACACTGTGCCGGTTGCTGGCCGCCCGGCGGGAAGCCGACCTCGTGTTGGTGGACGGGTCTTTCGGCCGGCTTTCGCCCCTGGCCAGGGCCCACGGTATGGTACTTTCCACGGGGGCGGCCCGTTCCCGTGACCTCGATGCCCTGGGCAGGGAGGCACGGGCCATTGCCGGACTGCTCTCCCTGCCGCGGGAAAGGCTCCGGGGGCTCCCCGGACGGCGCCCCCGCCTGTTCCGCCACCTGGGGGCGGAAGAGGGCGAGGAGGCAGCCCGCCTGCTGGCCACGGGCCGGGATGTGCTGGTCGCGGGGATGGTCACCCCGGCGGGACTGGCCCGCGTGGCGCACGCCCTGCGCCCGCCCCCCGGCGTGCCCGAGACCCGGACGTCAGGTGGGGTGGCGGGGGGGCCCGGCGCGCCCGAGGCGCAGGGGTGGGGCCGCCTGGTATTCACCGACCCGGTGCAACTGCTGCTGGCGGGCAAACCCGAGCAGGTCAGTGACGTCGTTTGCCGGATTATCTCCCGGGGAGTCCGTTTGGCGGTGGGCAGCGGGCCTGCTATACTGGCGGTGACGGCCAACCCCTACTATCCCGTGCCCCTGGGCGGGGGCCGCTTCCGGGCCGGCGCGGTGGACGCAGGAGCGCTGCGGACATCCCTCGAGGAGCACCTGGGGGCAGGGGTACCGGTGGTGGACGTGCTCCGGGACGGGCCGGACCGCCTTTGGCGGGTGGTGGAGGAGAGATTGCTTGCTCGAGGACCGCGGGCGCGTGGACCGGCTGAACCGCTACCTGGCACGGTGCGGGCTGGGTTCCCGGCGCAAATGCGAGGAACTGATCCGGGCGGGCCGGGTACGGGTTGACGGGGAAGTGGCAGTGCACCCGGGCGTGACAGTGGACCCCGGCCAGCGGGTGACCGTGGATGGCAAGTTGGTGCGGCCCGAGGAGCATGTTTACATCGTTTTACATAAACCCGCGGGGTACGTCAGCACGGTGCGAGATCCCCGGGGTCGGCCCACGGTGCTCGACCTGGTGAGGTCCGACGCCCGCCTCTTCCCGGTGGGGAGACTGGACTGGGATGCCACCGGCCTGCTCCTGCTCACCAACGACGGGGAGATGGCCTTTCGCCTCACCCATCCCCGCTTCGGCGTGCCCCGCACCTACCGGGCCCTGGTGCGGGGATGTCCCTCGCCGCGTGCCCTGGCCCGTCTGCGCCGGGGGGTGGAAGTGGGGGGGAAGCCCACCGCCCCCGCCCGGGTAAAGGTGCTGGGCCGGGAGGGAAATGCCACCTGGCTGGAGATCACGGTGCACGAGGGCAGGTACCACCAGGTCAAGCTGATGGGGGAGGCGGTGGGTCACCCGGTGCTGCGCCTCACCCGGGTGAGGATGGGTCCCCTCCGCCTGGGCCGCCTCCCGCCCGGCCGGTTCCGCCACCTCACCGCGCGGGAACTGGCGGCGCTGCGCCAGGCGGTGGACCTGGCACGCCCGGCGGGTATGGTGCGGCAGGAAACCCCTGCAAAGGCGCGAATATCAAGGCCCAGGGGGGAACGGCATGGAGAAATGGGCCCTGGTCGTGATTGACATGCTGCGCGACTTCGTGGCCGAGGAGGGCAGCCTGTATTGCGGCCCGGCCGCCTCCGCCCTGGTGGACCGGGTGGCGCGGGAGATCGAGGCCGCCCGCGAGGCCGGGGCACCCGTGGTATACGTGTGCGACCGCCACCTTCCCGATGACCCCGAGTTCAACATGTTCCCACCCCACTGCGTGGCGGGTTCCCCGGGAGCCCAGGTGGTGCCCGCACTGGCCCCCCGTCCCGGTGACCGGGTGATCCCCAAGCGGAGATTCAGCGGGTTCTTCGGCACCGACCTGGACCTCACCCTGCGCGAACTGGGCGTGGGCAGGCTGCGCCTGGTGGGTGTGTGCACCAACATCTGCGTCCTCTATACGGCCGCCGATGCCCGCATGAGGGGATACGAGGTCGAGGTGCCCCGCGATAAAGTGGCCTCGTTCGATCCCGGTGCCCACGAGTGGGCCCTCGAACAGATGGAAAAGGTGCTGGGGGTACGGGTGCAGTAGCCCCATCCAGCGCGAGCGGAGGGATGACGTTGCAGGAGTTCCTGAACCTCTCGGAAGTACCTGACTTCGACCCCGGGCCCCGTTTGCTCCATTCCGCCACCCCTGAGGAAGTGGCCAGGGGAGCTACCACGGACATCTACTTTCTGCGCACCTACGAGATCCTGCGGCGTCTCGGGAAACTGGACACGCCGGTGGTGGCCGAGATCTTCACCAGCCGGGCGGGGGTGATGGCCGGGGTGACGGAATGCCGGCAACTCCTCACCGGACGCGGGGTGGAGGTATGGGCCCTGCCGGAGGGCGAGGAATTCACTCAAAAAGAAGTGGTGATGCGCATATCTGGTCCCTACGGGGCTTTTGGCCTGCTGGAAACCCCCCTCCTGGGCATCCTGGCCTCCAACTGTGCCTGGGCGACCGCGGCGCGGGAGTGTCGCCGGGCGGCGGGCGACAAGCCCGTGATCTGCTTCGGGGCGCGGCACGTGCACCCGGCGGTCGCCCCCGTCATGGAAAGGGCCGCGCTGGTGGGAGGGGCCAGTGGAGCCAGTTGCATCATGGCCGCGCGCCTGGCGGGACGGCTCCCGTCCGGCACCATCCCTCACGCCGCCATCCTCATCGTGGGGGACACCGTGGAGGTGGCGCGGGCTTACGACCGCTACATGCCGCCCGACGCGCCCCGCATAATACTCGTCGATACCTTCAAGGACGAAGCAGAAGAGTCGCTGCGGGTGGCACGGGCACTGGGACCGGCCCTCGACGGAGTGCGGCTGGACACCCCTGCGGAGCGGGGGGGCGTGACACCCGAACTGGTGCAGGAAGTGAGGCAGCGCCTGGATCAGGCCGGTTTCCGTGACGTGAAGATCTTCGTGTCCGGTGGGCTTGACCCCGCCCGCATTGCTCTGCTGTCGCAGGCCGGCGCCGATGCCTTCGGGGTGGGCAGCTACATCTCCGGGAGCCGGCCCATAGACATGACCATGGACCTCAAGGAGGTGGCCGGGCAACCTGTGGCCAAGCGGGGTCGCATCCCGGGGATCACCCCCGCCACCCGGCTGCAGAAGATCCTGTGAGAGACAGGGGCAGGGAGGAACCTACCCGCGTTTTCCGGCGTCCCACCGGCGGCCGCACCACTTCCCCGGCCCGGCGCAAGGCTGCCGCACGGGCACGTTCCCCCGGGCGCGGGGCGGTGCGCCGGGGCGGGGTGGCCGTCCCCGGGTGGAACCCGTTTGCCCGGCCGGGGCTCTTCCTCGCCGTCACTGCGGGCGTTTTCCTCCTCGGGCTCATACTCGGCTTCGTACTGGGCCTGCGGGGCCATTAACCGGCACCCTATGGCGTGGAGGTGCGTGCATTGGGTGCTGCCTACCTGAACCTCGACCCCGGGGCGATCAGAGCCCGGGCGGAGGCCGCCTGGGAACTGGCCGATCCGTGCCGGCTGTGCCCCCGGGAATGCGGCGTGCGGCGCCGGGCAGGACAGGTGGGGGTGTGCCGGACGGGCGAGCAGGCGGTTGTGTCCAGCTACGGGCCCCACTTCGGTGAAGAACCGCCCCTCACGGGCTGGCGGGGCTCGGGGACCATCTTTTTCGGCCACTGCAATCTGCGCTGCCTGTACTGCCAGAACTACCAGATCAGCCAGGAGGGGGAAGGACGGGAGGCGAGTCCGCTGGAACTGGCCCAGATGATGCTTACCCTGGAACACTGGGGATGCCACAATATCAACCTGGTCAGTCCCACCCACGTGATCCCACAGATCCTCTCCGCTTTGGAAATTGCAGCAACCCGTGGTCTTTCCGTCCCGCTGGTGTATAATACGGGCGGGTATGACGCCGTCCCCGCCTTGCGTCTGCTGGAAGGCGTCGTGGACATCTACATGCCCGACATGAAATACGCGGACCCAGAAGTGGGGAAGAGGCTGTCCGGCATACCTGACTACCCGCAGCGTAACCGGGAGGCCGTGCGGGAGATGCACCGCCAGGTGGGTGACCTGGTGATAGAGAACGGGCTGGCCACGCGCGGCCTGCTCGTGCGCCACCTGGTGCTGCCCCACGACCTGGCGGGGACAGAAGAGGTGGTGCGTTTCCTGGCGGAAGAGATCTCCCCGCGCACCTACCTGAACGTTATGGGGCAGTATCGGCCATGTTACCGTGCCCGGGAAGTCGGCGAACTGGCCCGGCCCGTGAGCAGACCGGAGTACGTGCGGGCGGTGGCCATAGCACGAAGGGCCGGGCTGCGGCTGGCCGGGTGACCCGTGCGGGTGGGCCGGTTCCCCCGGACTGTCCCGGACACTGGAGAGGTGTCTCCCCTACACGCGCATGACGGACGGAAGAGGGAAAGAACCGATCATTGTCGAAAGGAAAGGCCAAAAGGGCCGCCGGGGAAGGCTTGTCGCCATCGACGGACCGGCGGGAGCGGGAAAAAGTACGGTGGCCAGGCGGGTGGCGGATAGGCTGGGTTACCTGTATATCGATACCGGGGGTATGTACCGGGCCCTCACTTTGAAGGCCCTGCGGGTGGGTGTGGACCCCGGCGACGGGGCGGCCGTGGCCCGGCTGGCCTCGTCCACGCGTATCTCCGTGGATTCCTCGGGGCGCATCCTCCTCGACGGCGAGGACGTCACGGCCGCGATCCGGTGTCCCGCCGTCTCCGCTGCCGTGAGCCGGGTGGCCGGGTGGCCTGCCGTGCGGAAGATCCTCACCCGGCGCATGCGGGAACTGGCCGGGTGTGGTGGAGCGGTGCTGGAGGGACGTGATGTGGGGACCTGCGTCGTCCCGCACGCCGACTGCAAGGTGTTCCTGACCGCCTCCCCGGAAGAAAGGGCAAAGCGCAGGTGGCGGGAACTCAGGGAGGCGGGGTACGCGGTGTCCCTCGCGGAGGTGTACGAGAACCTCGTTACCCGCGACCGCGCGGACTCCAGCCGGGGGTTGGCGCCGCTTACGGTTGCGGAGGACGCGGTGGTGATTGACACCACGGATCTGGACGTGGAGGAGACGGTGGAGGCGGTGTTGCGGCTGTGCACGGACCGGTGACCCTGTCCTACCGGCTGGCCAGAACCCTGGTGACGGCCGCCCTGAAGGTGCTCTTCTTCTGGAGGGTGGAAGGACGCGAGCACATTCCCCCCGAGGGACCTGTGCTTTTGTGTTGCAACCACCTGAGTGCATGGGACCCCCCCGTGGTGGGTTGCGCCGCCACCCGCCAGGTGTACTTCATGGCCAAACGGGAACTCTGGCGCATACCGGTGCTGCGCACGGTGATCACCGCCCTGGGCGCCTATCCGGTTGATCGCGACCGGGTGGACATCTCCACCGTGCGCAGGTCACTCCAGATCCTGGAACAGGGCGGGACCCTCGGGCTCTTTCCCGAAGGGACGAGGAGCCGCACGGGTCGGTTGGGGCCCCTCCGCAGCGGGGCTGCCAAGCTGGCTTTGCGTACGGGGGCCGCGGTGGTCCCCATGGCCATCATCGGCCCCTACCGGTGGTTCCGACCCCTCTATGTACGGATCGGCAAGCCCCTCTACTTCGGCCGAGATAGCGACCCCAGCCGGGAGAAGGTGCGGGCGGTCCGGGACGAGATAGCGCGGGCGTTAGGGGCGCTGCTGGAGGGCTCCAATTCTGTCGAGGCAGGCAAACGTCGTGAAGGTACTGTTGGCTAGGCACTTTGGCTTCTGTTTCGGGGTGGAGAGGGCGGTCCACATGGCCCGGGAGGCCGCGGGGCGGGGGCCCCTGGCCAGTCTCGGGCCGCTTATCCACAACCGGCGGGTAGTCGCCGAACTGGAGGCGGCCGGGGTCAGGTGGGTTTCCGCCCTGGACGATGTTGAGGGAACCGTGATCTTCCGCACCCACGGAGTGGGTCCGTCCCTATACGAAGAGGCCCGCCGGAGGGGACTGGAGGTTCTGGACGCCACCTGTCCCTTCGTCCGGCGCGCCCGCGAGGAGGCCCTGCGGCTCGCCGAGCAGGGCTACCGCGTCCTGGTGGTGGGTGATCCTTCCCATCCCGAGATCCAGGCGCTGGTGGAGTGGCTGCAAGGCCGGGCTACGGTGGTGAGGGGTCCGGAAGAGATCGGAGGCTTACCTGCCGCAGGGCGCGTGGGCCTGGTGGCGCAAACCACCCTGCCGGCCGGCATCCTCGAGAGCGTGGCGAGCGCGCTGCGCGAACGGGGCGCCGAAGTCAGGGTGGCCAACACCATTTGCACCGCTACGGCCCAGAGGCAGCAGGCCGCCCGGGAGGTGGCCGCGCAGTCCGACCTCGTACTGGTGGTGGGTGACCCGGGCAGTGCCAACACCCGGCGCCTGCTGGAGATAGCGAGGGAGGCCGGTTGCGCCACCCACCTGGTCCAGGGGGCGGACGAGATCGACGCGGGCTGGCTGCGGGAGGTCGACACAGTGGGCATCGTTGCGGGGGCTTCCACCCCGGAATGGGCTATAAAGGAGGTCGTGGCCAAAGTGCAGGAGCTAGGTGGGGAGGATCGTAAGGATCTGGAGGGGGTTTCCGAACAGGCGGCTGGCCTGGAGGCGACGCTGCTGACCGAACGGGAGCCGGCTACCCCGGTGGCAAGCCTGGGACAGGAGGAGGAGGTCCCGGAGGCGACGGAGGAACCGGGGGCCCCTGAGGTGGAGGCCGAGGACGTGACGGCGCAGGGCGAGGCATCGGTCACAGATGCTGCTGCGGAGGCACCGGTAGAAGGCGAGGCCGCAGATGCTGCTGCGGAGGCGCCGGGAGAAGGCGAGACGGCAGTCGTCGAGGATGAGGCGGTCCTGCTCGAGGAGAGCCTGGCACTGCTGCAACCCGGGGACCTGGTGCAGGGGCGGGTGATGGAGGTTACCCCCGAGGGCGTGCTCGTGGACGTGGGATACAAGTCCGAGGGCATCATCCCGCTGGGAGAGCTGGCCCGGCGGCGTTTCAATTCCCCTGAAGAAATCGTTCGCCCCGGGGACGAAATCACCGTCTACGTGCTCTCGGTGGACAACCAGGAACAGGTCCTCAAGCTCTCCAAGAAGCGGGCGGACGAGATCCTCGCCTGGGACGGGCTCAAGCAGGCCCGTGACGAGGGCAGGGTTCTGGAGGCGGAGGTCATCCAGGAGGTCAAGGGCGGCCTGGTCGTGGACGTGGGTCTGCGGGGTTTTGTCCCCGCCTCTCAGATCGAGCGGGGCTATGTCCAGGACCTCAGCAAGTACGTGGGGAAGAAGCTGCGCCTCAAGGTCATCGAGCTTGAGCGCAGCAAGGGTCGCTGCATCCTGTCCCAGAGGGTGGTACTCGAGGAAGAGCGTCGGCGCAAGCGGGAGCAGACCTGGGCCACCATCGCCGAGGGCCAGATTCTTACCGGTACCGTGAAGAGCCTCACCGACTTCGGGGCCTTCATCGACGTGGGCGGGGTAGACGGGCTGCTGCACGTCTCCGAGATGTCGTGGGGACGTGTGAACCACCCCTCCGAGGTGCTGCAGGTGGGCCAGGAGGTGAACGTGATGGTGCTGCGCCTGGACAGGGAGAAGGGAAAGATCTCCCTGGGCCTGAAGCAGACCATGTCCGACCCCTGGCAGTCCGTGCAGGAACGTTACCCGGTGGGGAGCGTGGTCACCGGGCGGGTGACCAGGCTGGCCCCCTTCGGTGCCTTCGTCGAACTGGAGCCGGGGGTGGAGGGGCTCGTCCACCTCTCCGAGTTGTCCAGCGACCGCGTCTCCCGGGCCGACGAGGTCCTCAACGTGGGGGAAGAGGTTAAGGTCAAGGTCCTGAGGGTCCGCTCTCACGACCGCCGCATCGGCCTCTCCCTACGCCAGGTCCTCCAGGACCAGGAGCGGGCCGAGATCAAGCGGTTCCTGAGTTCGGGCAACACGGCACCGCTCAGCACGGCTGTGAGCGAGGTGCTCAACAACAAAGAGAGCCACTGAGGACTTCTGAATGCTACGGTCCCCGGCGGCATAGGCCCCTCCGGGCCAGGGCAAGCTAGGCTTGCCTGAGCAGGGGGTGGGTCTGTGCCCTGGGGATCCGTGTTGTTGCTCGCAGTGGCCGTACTCATCTACCTGGGGGCCGGTCACCGGGTGCTCGACCGCATGCGCCTGAGTGACCGCGCCGCCCTCGGCATCATACTGGTCATGGCCGCCGGGAGCCTGGTGAACTTCCGCCTGGTACCTCCCCCGCGAGAGCTGGTGATTAACGTGGGCGGGGGCCTGGTTCCCCTGGCGGTCAGCATCTATCTGCTTGCCACGGCGGACACGGCCGGGGAGAAAGGCCGGGGAACGCTGGCGGCTGTCTTAGCCGGGGGAGCGGTGTACCTGCTGGGGCGGGTGCTCCCTCCCGAGGAACAGACCATGTGGGTTGACCCCTCGTACATCTTCGGTCCCGTGGCCGGCGTCATCGCGTACCTGGCCGGGCGGTCGCGCCGTGCTGCTTTCGCCGCCGGGGCCACCGGTACCATCCTGGCCGACCTGGGCCACTGGGCGGAAGGGTTTGCCCGGCCCTATCCCACCCGCACCTGGGTTGGGGGAGCGGGGGCTTTCGACGCCGTGGTGATCGCGGCCTTCCTGGCGGTGGCGCTGGCGGAACTGGCCGGGGAGGTGCGCGAGAGAGTACGCGCCCGGGCCCCCTAGTTCAGGGCCTCGCAATCGGCAAGGCCTGACCATGGCACCGCCGCGGGCGGCGGGGGGATTACGGGCGGGGCGGCCCGGATATCATACGGTGTGGGTGGATCTTGTGCAGGATTTCCAGGTACTCCAGCGGGGTGGTCACCAGGGCGGTCATCGGGGGCGGCTGAGGAAGGCGCTGTTGGTGGCGGCGTGTGCGCTCGTCGTCATCACGTGGGGGCCGGGCACCGGCGGCGTGCGGGCGGAAGAGGAGTTCTCTCCGCCCCAGTACATGGTGGTGGTGGACGAGCAGGGCGGCCACATATGGTCCACCGGCCACGTGCTGCGGCCGGGCGACGAAATCCTGGCTTCTGACAACCGGCGTTACCGCGTCGTGCGCACGGATAAAACCCGGGCGGTCGCGCGACTGGTAGGCGAGGAGGACCTGGGTTCGCTTCTCACCCCGGAAGACGAGGCCGCCATCGCCCGGTTGCTGGGGGAAGCCCGTCCCGGTGCGCGCCCCTCCTTCTGGGCGCACACCTGGCGCAATACTATCCGTGGCACCGGCCGGCTGGTGCCGGCGGTGGCGGTCGCGGCGGCGGCTCCAGCCAAAGTCGTAGGACTGTACCATACAAACAGCGACGAATCCTACGAGCCCAACCAGGGGACTGCCAGCGTGGAGGGTAAGGGTGGGGTGTTCGCGGTCGGGGCCAGCCTGGCCTCCCGCCTTAAGGAAAAGGGGATCACGCCCATACACGACATGAACGTTTACCTGCCGCACGATGGCAGGGCTTACGAACGCTCGCGCCGGGGGGCGGCGGCGCTGGCGGCCTCCCGGCCCCTGGCCATCCTGGATGTGCACCGTGACTCCGGGCCGGCCCAGGACTACCTGCGCAACATCGCGGGGCAACTCACCAGCCAGGTCACGATCGTCGTCGGTCGCCAGAACCCCCAGGCTTCTGCCAACGGTTCCTTTGCGGAGCGGCTCAAGGCGGCCGCCGACCGCATGTACCCCGGACTGGTACGGGGCATCCTGTACACGAGCGGGAAATTCAATCAGGATGTCCATCCGCGCAACATCCTCATCGAAGTGGGGACGGAAAAGGTCACCCAGGAGCAGGCCCAGCGCGGGGCCTCCCTGCTGGCGGATGCCATCCCCGTAGCAGCGGGGATGGCGGGACCTGCGGTGGGGGCGGGTCGCGAGGCGGCAGGCGCCCTGCGCGCCCTGTGGTGGATACTGGGACTGGGGGGCCTGCTGGGGGGTGCCTACCTGTGGTTGAGTAGCGGGAGTTGGGAGGAGGCCCGGCACCGCCTGCAACGCTGGCTGAATGAAGTGACCCTGCGCGGTGGTCGCGGGAATGACCGGCGCTAGGCGAGTGGCGCTGCGTTTGCGGCCGGGGCAGCCCGGCCGCCTCGTGCCCCTGGGCACCGATGGAGAGGGAAGGGAAGAATATATCCTCCACGTGGGACGGCACATGGACCTGGCGGCCCGGGTGGTCTCGGCCTGGGCGCACATCCTGGCCCCCGGTCGGGTACAGGTCCTTCTGCCCAATGGCAGGCCGGCGCCGTCCCCTCCTGCGGCCGAACCGGTGTCCGACGGGACACGTTGCGTGGTGTACCACTGTTTCGGTGGGGCTCACACCTCGGTGGTGGCCGCTGCCATTCACCTGGGCCTGCTCCCCACACGGCCGTCCTGGCATGAGGTGGCCGCTTTTCCCCTGTTTGACCGCACGCCCACTCGCGACCGGGGCTGGCCCCTGTACCTGGGCACCGACGAGCGGGGCCGCCGGGTGTACGCCATGGGCAGGGGCAGGGATGGCCGGAGTGCGGCCCTGGTGCTCGACGGCCTTCTGCGGGCCCTGCACCTGGACGGCCGCCTGGTGAACCACGACACCCTCGTCTGCGCCGGGCCCCTCACCAAGCTGGGGGGATACCTTTCCCGGCGGTTGGGACTGGTCCGGCCAGGACGCACCCTGGCTGCCGTGGGTGTCACGAGGGACATCCCCCGGCTGCTGCGCGTGGTGGAGCAGGCCCGCGGGTCCCCCGGGTGACGGCCCCCGGCCCGGGTGATCTCTGCCGGCCCGCTGCGACAGCGGGAGTCTTCCCCGGCGGGCGAAGACGGTTGACTGGCGCGGGGCCTCGGCTATAATGCCGGTGGAGTGCAGAACGGCGTACTGATCGAACGCGTGGAATATGGGGCTACGGGCTGGCGCCTGGGGATACGCCCGGGCGACCGGTTGCTGGCGGTCAATGGCAGGTCCCCCTGCGACTGGCTCGATTTCCGCTTTGAGGTCGCTGCACCCAGGGTCTCCCTGCACCTGTGGCGGGAAGGGGTGGGCGCCTACCGGGTCGAGACCGCCAAGGATTGGGACGACGACCTGGGCCTGGGGTTCCGGGACCCCCTCTTCGACGGGCTGCGGACCTGCCGCAACCGGTGTCTCTTCTGCTTCCTCGACCAACTGCCGCCCGGGTTACGGCCCACCCTCTACGTGCGCGACGACGATTACCGCCTTTCCTTCCTTGAGGGCAACTACGTTACCCTGACCAATGTGGGGCCGGCCGACGTGGAACGCATCGTGCGCCAGCGGCTCAGTCCCCTGCGGGTTTCCATCCAGGCCACCGACCCTGCGGTCAGGCGAAGGCTGCTACGCTGCCCGCCGCCGGGGGAGATCTTGCCCCTGCTGAAAAGACTGGTGGAGGCAGGGATCGCCATCCACGGCCAGGTGGTGTTGTGTCCCGGATACAACGACGGGGATGTGCTGGAGGCCACCTGGCGGGACCTCGAGCCTCTGGTGCCGGGACTTTCCTCCCTGGCCGTGGTGCCCGTGGGCCTGTCGCGCTACCATCGCCGAGGCCTGGCACCCCTGGACGGGGCGGGTGCAGCGGCCCTGGTGGAGTGGGCGGAGCCGCACCAGGCGCGCCTGCGGCGCCGCTGGGGCCGGGCGGTGCTTTACCTGGCTGACGAAATATACCTGCGGGCCGGGTTGCCCATCCCCCCGGCCGCTCATTACGACGGTTTCCCCCAGTGGGAGAACGGGGTGGGCATGGTGGCCGGATTTCTGGCCGCCTGGGCCCGGCAGCGGTCCCACCTGCCCCGGAGGCACCCCCGCGGCCGGTTCCGGGTTACCATCGCCACCGGCAGGGCGGCGGCGCCGGTGCTGCGTCAGGTGGCCGAGGATCTGGGTGCGGTGGGCGGCCTGGAAGCCAACCTGGTGGCCGTCCCCTCGCCCTTCTGGGGCGAGGGGGTGGATGTGGCCGGACTCCTCACCGGCAGCGACCTGGAGGCGGCGCTGGCGCCCCGCAGAACGGGGCTGGGTGACCTGGTGCTGGTGCCCGGCACGGCTGTGGACGGGGCCGGCCGTTTCCTGGATGACGTCACCGTCGCGGATCTGGCCGTCACGCTGGGGATACCCGTGCGGGCGGTCCCGCCCCGCCCGAGCGCCCTGAGGCGGGTCGCCCTGGGATGGGAGGCGCAGCGGTGAGCAGACCCCTGGTGGCCCTGGTGGGAAGGCCCAACGTGGGCAAATCCGCCCTCTTCAACCGCATCGCGGGCGAGAGGCGGTCCATCGTGGAAGAAACGCCGGGGGTCACCCGCGATCCCGTGTATGCCGACGCCGACTGGGCGGGGCGGGAAATGGTGCTGGTGGATACGGGGGGTATCGCCGAGGGCGGCATCGACCTGGCCCGGGAGGTGAGAGAGCAGGCCGAGGCCGCGGTGGCGGCAGCCGACCTGGTGATCCTGGTGGTAGACGTCACCGAAGGGGTGCATCCCCTTGACGCAGAAGTAGCCGACTTCCTGCGCCGGGCGGGCAAGACGGTGCTGGTGGCGGCCAACAAGGCCGATAACAGCGAACGCGCGCAGGCGGCAGCGGAATTCTACCGGCTGGGGCTGGGTGACCCCCTGCCCGTATCGGCCCTGCACGGTCGCGGGGTGGGTGACCTGCTGGACCGGGTGGTCTCCCTGCTGCCTGCACCGGGCGAGGAAGCACCGGCCCCGGCCCCGGCGGAACAGGCGGTGCGGGTGGCGGTGGTGGGGCGTCCCAACGCCGGTAAGTCGTCCCTGGTAAATGGTCTGCTGGGGGAGAAGCGCCTGATCGTGTCCGAGGTGCCCGGGACCACCCGGGACGCGGTGGACTGCCTGTTGCACCGGGGCGAACGGACCTACATCTTCGTCGATACTGCCGGGGTGCGGCGGCCCGATCGCATCAACCGCACCCTGGAACGCTACGCCGTCATGCGGGCGCTGCGCGCCATCGATCGGGCCGAAGTGGCCTTGCTGGTGGTAGACGCCAGCCTGGGCGTGGCGCACCAGGACCAACGCCTGGCCGGCTACATACACGAGAGCGGCCGGGCCCTGGTGGTGGTCCTCAACAAGTGGGACCTCGTCCCGCCCGGGGAAAGCCAGCGGGTGATGGCCCGGGCCGCCGCGGCGCTCTCCTTCGTTGCCTACGCTCCCCTGCGGGTGGTTTCCGCACGGACCGGACGGGGCCTGTCCGGGCTCCTGGAGGTCGTGGACGGGGTGGTGGCCGCTCACCGCCGGCGCGTGCCGGACAGCGCCCTCCGCCAGCTCCTGGCCGACGCGGTGGGGCGCACCCCGCCTCCGGGAGGGGTGTCGATCCGCTCTCTCCGCCAGGTGGCTGTCGCCCCGCCCACTTTCGTGGTGGCGGCCAGCCAGCCCGATGCCCTCCCCCCCTCCTACCGGCGCTACCTGGAAACCAGGTTGCGTGAAGCCTTCGGGTGGGAAGGCACTCCCCTGCGCATTGTCTGGCGCCCGTCCCGGGAAGGGATGTCTACCCGGACGGGCAGGCGCATATAGTGGAGGAGAAAGGCGCCAGACTGCCAGCATGTGCCGGGGAGGAGAAAGGCCATGGAGAAGTTCGATATCCTGCGGGATATGGCCGAACGCACGGGGGGTGAAGTTTATATCGGCGGGGTCGGTCCCGTGCGGTCGGGGAAGTCCACTTTCATCCGGCGGTTCATGGAGCTTCTGGTGTTGCCCCACATAGAAGATCTCCATGACCGCGAGCGCGCCGTGGACGCCCTTCCCCAGGCCGGTGCCGGTCGCCTGGTGATGACCACCGAGCCCAAGTTCATACCCGACGACGCCGTAGAGGTGACCCTGCGGGAGAACATCACCATGAAGGTGCGCATGGTGGACTGCCCGGGTTACCCCATCCCCGGTGCCCTGGGATATGAGGAGGACGGCCTCCCCCGCATGGTGCAGACCCCCTGGGTGGAGGAACCCATCCCCTTCCCCGAGGCAGCCGAACTGGGTACCCGCAAGGTGGTCACCGAGCACTCCACCCTGGCCCTGGTGATAACCACCGACGGCTCCATCGTGGATCTGCCCCGGTCGGCATACGCCGAGCCGGAGGCGCGCCTGGTGAGCGAACTCAAGGAACTGGGCAAACCGTTCCTGGTGGTACTCAACTCCACCCGTCCCGACGACCCCGCCACCCGGGAACTGGCGGGGGAGCTGGAAGCCGCCTACGATGTCTCGGTGGTACCGGTCAACGCGGCCGCCATGGACCTGGACGATATCTACCTGGTGATGGAGCAGGCGCTGTACGAGTTCCCCGTCACCGAGGTGACCGTGAAGCTGCCGCGCTGGGTGGAGGAGTTGGGCCGCGAGCACTGGCTGTACCGTCGTTTTGCGGAGACCGTGGAGGAAGTCATCCCGGGCGTCAGGCGCGTGCGTGACGTGGATACCTGCATCACGCGCCTGCGCGAGAGCGACCTGGTGGCGGACGTGAACCTGGAGTCGCTGGAACTGGGCACGGGGCGGGCGGCCCTGGACCTGACGGCGGGGGAAGAACAGTTCTACCGGGTGCTCGAAGAGATGTCCGGCTATGGCATGGAAGGTAAGCACGATCTCGTGCGCGCCATGAAAGAACTGGTCCACGCCAAGCGCGAATATGACAAGGTGGCCGAAGGGTTGCAGGAGTTGTGGCAGACCGGTTACGGGGTGGTGCCGCCCCGTTTCGAGGACATGAAGTTCGACGAACCGCAACTCATCCGGCAGGGTAACCGCTTCGGGGTCAGGCTGCGGGCGGTGGCCCCCTCCATCCACATGATCAGGGCCGACGTCACCACCGAGATAACCCCGGTGATCGGAACCGAGAAGCAGTCCGAGGAACTGCTGCGCAGCCTGCTCGTGCAGTTCGAAGACGAACCGCAGAAGATCTGGCAGGCCCACCTCTTCGGTAAGTCCCTGGAGCAACTGGTACGGGAAGGGATGCAGAGCAAGCTCTACCGGATGCCCGAGCACGCCCAGGCCAAACTGCAGGAGACCCTCACCCGCATCGTCAACGAAGGCACGGGAGGTCTCATCTGCATCATCCTCTGACGTCCGGAGACGCCCCTCCCATCTGTCCGGAAACGGCACAGTCAGGCTGTCACGCCTCGCGCAGGGCGGGCGGAAGTGGTGCTCAGCGCCATTTCCGCCCGCGCGCTTCTGGGCCGGGTGTAGCGCCTGCGCGACCAAGCCGTGCGGACGCCCCGCTCTGCAACAATACGAGCGGCGGAGTGGCTGCGATTAAAGGAAAAGGCAGGTCGCTGTCGAATAGGATACCCGTCGGAAAGGCCAGCAGTGCGAAAGGAGGTGCCGTGGTGACCAAGGCGGATCTGGTTGATAAAGTGGCCGAGAAGACCGGGTTCACCAAGAAGGACTCGGCCCGTTTCGTGGAGGCTTTGTTCGAGGCCCTGTCGGAGGGCCTGGCGGCCGGCAACAAGATCGCGGTGGTAGGTTTTGGTACGTTTTCCGTCCGCAAGCGGGCGGCCCGCAAGGGACGCAACCCGCGCACGGGGACGGAGATCAAGATCGCGGCCCGCAAGGTGCCGGTGTTCCGCCCGGGGAAGGCATTGAGGGAAGCCGTACGTTAACCCGTCCGGCGCAGCCCGGGAAAGCGCACATATGCTCGCGGCAGTGGGGGCGATGCACGTCGTCCCCCATTCATGGGTGCAGGTTGCGTTCTCGCCGGTCATCCCGTATAATCTAGACGTAAAGGTCGGGCCGTAGCGCAGCTTGGTAGCGCACTACCTTGGGGTGGTAGGGGTCCCGGGTTCAAATCCCGGCGGTCCGACCATCTTTTTGTATGGGGGAGTGCTCTGTGGACGAACACCGTGCCCGGCTGGTGCGGGCGAAGACAGGTGCCGGCGTCTTTTACGGAGTGGTGGAAGGAGACCGGGTCTTGCTGGCAGGTGCGCGGTGGCCGTGGGATCGTCCGGACTGGACCGCCTACCTGCACGGGGAGGGGCCGTGCCCGCGCAACCTGCCCTACATACCGCTCGGTGAGGCGGAACTGCTCTGTCCGGTCGAGCCCACGAAGGTGGTGGCAGTCGGCCTCAACTACCGGGACCACGCGCGCGAGGTGGGGGCGGCCCTGCCCCAGGAGCCGGTACTGTTCCTCAAGCCGGCCACCTCCGTGGTGGGGCCCGGTGAGCCCGTCGTGCTCCCCGCGGTGTCCCGCCGCGTTGATTACGAGGCGGAGTTGGCCGTGGTCATCGGCCGCCGGGCGAGACAGGTCACGGTGGGACAGGCCCCCGACTGCATGCTGGGGTTCACCTGCGGCAACGACGTCACCGCCCGCGACCTGCAGCAGAAGGACGGGCAGTGGACCCGGTCCAAGTCCTTCGATACGTTTTGCCCGCTGGGTCCCTGGGTGGTGCCGGGCCTGGACCCGTCCGCGCTGCAGGTGATCTGCCGGGTCAACGGACAGGTCCGCCAGCGGGGGAACACGCGCGAACTCATCTTCACCGTGGCGGAACTCGTGTCCTTCGTCTCCGAAGTGATGACCCTGGAACCCGGCGATGTGCTGCTCACTGGCACGCCGGCCGGCATCGGCCCCCTGCAACCCGGAGACACGGTCGAGGTGGAGGTGGAGGGGGTGGGGGTGCTGGTGAACCCGGTAAAGATTGTGGTTGACACCCCCTCTTAGTCTGCTAAAATCATCGTGGAATTGGCTGCCGGGCCGCTCCCCGGGGCCGTTCCCGTATTAGGGATTCCTGCCGAAAGGGGGCTGGGAATGAGATGCAAGCCCTGGGCCGTCACGTGCTGGCGGAAGTCTACGGTTGTGACCCGCACGTCCTCGATGACGTCGGAGCCGTAGAACGTATCCTGGTTCGGGCGGCTCACGAAGCCGGTGCAGAGATACGGGAAACGGTGTTCCACAAGTTCAGCCCGCAGGGTGTCTCCGGCGTGGTGGTGATCTCCGAATCCCACCTGGCCGTGCATACCTGGCCGGAACTCGGGTATGCGGCGGTAGACGTGTTCACCTGCGGGGAGCGCGTAGACCCCTGGCTGGCCTGCGACCTCATCGTGTCGGGTTTCCGGGCCTCGCACATGACCGCCACGGAGAGCAAAAGGGGGATACTGCTGGCCCAGCAGCCGGCGGCCATGGCGGCAGGGTCGTAGCGGTCGGGGGCGATCACAAGGAGGACGGTGAGATCTTGCGCCCTAGACGCAAGCGCAAAGGGAGCAAGGATCCGCACACTGGTGGCCCTACGGCGCACGGGGCGGCGGTGCCGTAGGGCTGCTGTTACATAGGGAGGGTTATTATGCTCGACCTTTTGCGGGATCTGACCATGGCCACCGGCCTGCCCGCCTTCGAACACGAGGTGCGGGCGGTGCTCAGGAAGTACCTTGCAGACGAGGTGATAGAGCAGGATCGCCTGGGCAGCCTGATCGCCCGCCGCGAAGGGAAGGCCGGTGGGCCCCGGGTAATGCTGGCCGGCCACATGGACGAAGTGGGGTTCATGGTCACCCACATCACCGAGAAGGGCTTCCTCCGTTTTCAGACCCTGGGGGGGTGGTGGGAGCACGTCATGCTGGCCCAGCGTGTCCTGGTAAAGGGGCGTGAGGGAGACGTGCCCGGCATCATTGGCGCCAAGCCTCCCCATATCCTGAGCCCCGACGACCGCAAGAAGATGGTGGAGAAGAAGGACATGTTCATCGACGTGGGGGCCTCCTCGCGCGAAGAGGTCTCCCGCATGGGCATCCGGCCGGGTGATCCGGTGGTACCCGACTCGCCCTTCCAGGTGATGAAGAACGGACGCTTCCTCATGGCCAAGGCCTGGGACGACCGGGTGGGCTGCGCCATGTTCGTGGAGGTCCTCCGGCGCCTGCGGGGAACCCATCACCCCAACACCGTGTACGGCGTGGGGACGGTCCAGGAGGAGGTGGGGCTGCGAGGAGCCACCACCAGCGCCCACGTGGTGAACCCCGACGTGGCCTTCGCCCTGGAGGTGGACATCGCCGGGGATACCCCGGGCATCGCCGAACACGAGGCCCAGGCCAGGCTGGGAGGCGGCCCCAGCATCATCCTCTACGACGGCTCCATGGTTCCCAACTTCCGCCTGCGCGACCTGGTGATCGAGACGGCGGAGAAGGAGGGCATCCCCTGGCAGGTGAATGCCATGCCGGGCGGGGGCACCGATGCCGGCCGCATCCACATCAACGCCGCCGGGGTGCCCAGCCTGGTGATCGGGGTGCCCGCGCGTTACATCCACAGTCACACGGGCATCATCGACCGGGAAGACTTCGAGAAGGCGGTCCAGCTCCTTCTGGCGGTGATAGGGCGGCTGGATGAGCGCACGGTGGCTTCCCTGGTGGAATAGTTGCGGCAGGAGGGAATTCGCTTGGAGCGCACCCTGGTGCTGGTCAAACCCGACGGAGTACAACGGGGGCTGGTGGGGGAAGTCATCTCTCGCCTGGAGAGAAAGGGACTGCGGCTGGTGGGCCTCAAGCTGATGCGGGTGACCCGCGAGCTGGCCGAGCGCCATTACGATGTTCACCGGGGGAAGCCTTTCTTCCCCGGCCTCATCGAGTTCATCACCTCCGGTCCGGTGGTGGCCATGGTGTGGGAGGGACCCCAGGCGGTGGCGGTGGTGCGCAACCTCATGGGCGCCACCGACGCGCGCAAGGCCGCCCCCGGTACCATCCGGGGCGACCTGGCGCTCGACGTGGGCCACAACCTGGTGCACGGGTCCGACTCGGAGGAAACCGCCGCCCGCGAGGTGAACCTGTTCTTCTCGGAAGACGAAATCGTCACCTGGCGAAAGGTGGATGAGTCCTGGACGTGGCCCGGGGAATGATCCTGGTCGGGACATCGGGCTTCTCGTATGAGGACTGGCGGGGGGTGTTCTACCCTCCCGACCTGGGCACGCGGGAGATGCTGGGATATTACAGCCAGCATTTCCCCGTGGTGGAACTGGACTTTACGTACTACCGCATGCCCTCCCCGCGCACCATGGCCCAGATCGAGCGCAAGACCGGGCCCGGCTTCACCTTCTGCGTGAAGGCCTACCGGGAGATGACCCACGAACGGCCGGATGACGCGGGAGAACTCCGTTCCCTGTGCCGCCAGTTCGCCTCTGCCCTGGAGCCCATGAGTGAGGCCGGCAAGCTGGGGTGCGTGCTGGTACAGTTCCCCTGGAGCTTCGGGCCCGGCCCGGCCAACCTGCAGTTCGTGCAGAGCCTCCCCGAACTCCTCCCGGATTTGCCCCTGGTGGTGGAGTTCCGCAACAACGGGTGGATATCGGACGATACCCGGCGGGTGCTGCGGGAGGCCGGCCTGGGGTTCTGCGCCGTGGACGAGCCCCGCCTCAAGGGGCTCATGCCTCCCCTGGCCTGGGTCACCTCACCCGTTTCCTACGTGCGTTTCCACGGCCGTAACGCCAGGAAGTGGTGGAAGCACGAGCACGCCTGGGAGCGTTACGACTACCTCTACTCCGAGGAAGAACTGAAGTCCTGGGTACCCAGGATCCGGGAAATGGCAGACCAGGCAGAGCGCACGTACGTACTGTTCAACAACTGCCACGCCGGCCAGGCGGCCAAAAACGCGTCCATGATGCAACTCCTCTTGTCCGCTGATCTGCCCGCCTGCGGTGCCTGAGCGCGCAAGGCGCGGTCAGAGGGCGGTCAGGAGGAAGAGGGCGACCACGCCGGCCACATTGATGGCCACCGGCGGGAGCAGGTACCGGTAGGCCTGACCCAGGCTCACCGCGAAATAGCGGTTGGTGAGGACCAGGCACATGTGCAAAGGGGAGACCAGGTAGAACTGGAAGGTGAGGCCGAAGATCAGGCAGACGTAGGCTACCAGTTCCCCACCGGAAGGTACCAGCGGCAGTAGGGCGGGGAGGGCGATACCCAGCCCCGCCACCGGGTTGGCAGTGAGGAATCCGGAGAGGGCGGAGACAAGGGCGGTGGCGCACAGGGGAGACCCCGCGCTGGCGGAAGCGATGGTGGCCGCCAGGCCGGGGGTTTCCCTGACCAGGGCGGCGAACACCATGATTATCTCCGTGGCCAGGGGCATTTCCCAGTCCATGCTGGCCCGCACTGCGGCCCCGGTCAGCGTACCCTGCCGGCGGGCCACCAGACAGGCCAGGGCCACGCCCGCCACCAGTGCGAGGGGAAGCCGTAAACCTGCCCCCAGGAAGAGACCCACGCTCACGAAGATGGGGGAGGCGGTGACCGCGAAATCGAGGGCTTCCTGCCGCCAGGGGCGGTACTCGGCCTTCTCCTGAGTCCCCCCTCGCAGGAAGAGGAGGGCGGTGGTGAGCAGAGCAAGCGGGGTGAGGGGCCATTGGTGCCCGATTATGCGGGAAACGGTAAGCCCGGAGAGGTGGGCGCAGAGGATAAGGGAGGGGCTGAAGGGGAACACAAAGAACCAGGCATGGCGCAGGAGGACATTGGCAGCGGCCTTGCGTGCCGGGGACAGCCCCAGGGACTCGCCCAGGCCGTCCACCATGGGGGCGGACATGCCGGCTCCCCCCGGTACCGGCAGGCAGCCCAGGATGCCCGGCACCAGGGCGAAGGCGATCCGGTCGCTGCGCAGCGTTCCCGCCAGGGCCCTGCTCATGGGGGGGAGCAGCCCGGTGTTCTTAAGCAGCCCCGCCAGCAGGGTAATGAGGGCCACGGTGGCCACCAGTTCCAGGGTGCCGGGAGCCACCGCCGCCCGCAAGGCAGCGGCGGGGGCGGAGGGACGCCCTGCGGAGGAGAGGAGGAGGATGGCGGTGGCCGCCGAGATGGTGATCCAGAGGCGGACGCGGAGGGTGGCCAGGATGATGATGGCAGCGAAGGCAGCAGCGAGTCCTAACGTCTCCAAAGGCGAATTCCCTCTCTCCCCTTAGCTACTTCGCGCCCCGAAGCAAGGTTCCTGCGGCGAGAGGGCCGGTCCCACAACGGGCGCCCCTGCGCCACAGTGTAAGCCCCGTCCCACGTTTGGCACCGCGCTGAGGTACGGTGAGTTGGCCGGCGGTTCACCGCCTGGCGGGAAGGAGGAGCCCGTGCGTACACGCAGACTGGGAAAGACCGGACTGGAGGTCTCCGTCATCGGGTTCGGTGGCATCCCCATCATCACGGCCCCCGACGAAGAAGCGGAGCAGGTGGTGCGACGGGCCTACGACCTGGGCGTCACGCTGTATGACACCGCCCGAGCCTACCAGCGGAGCGACCCGACTGTTTCCGCCAGCGAGGACAAGATCGGCCGCGCGCTGGCACCCGTGCGCGACCGGGTGGTGATCTGCACCAAGACCCAGGCCACCGACGCCGCCGGCACGCGCGCCCACCTGGAAGAAAGCCTGAGGCGGCTGAGATCTGACTACGTGGACGTGTGGATGTTCCACTCCGTGGATCGCCTGAGCACCTGGGAGACCATCCGCGGCCCGGGGGGCGCCCTGGAGACCATGGTGCGGGCCCGGGAGGAGGGCAAAGTGCGCTTCGCGGGCATAAGCGGACACCGGCCGGATCTCCTCCTGGACATACTGAGGGACTGGCGCTTCGAGGTGGTGATGGTCCCCGTCAACATAGTGGACCGCTACATCTACCGGGCAGAAGAGACCCTGCTCCCTTACTGCCGCGAGCACGAGATCGGGGTGCTGGCCATGAAGCCCCTGGCGGGAGGAGCCCTGCGTGAGCAGGCCACCCTGGCCCTGCGTTACTGCCTGGGACAGGCGGTGACCTGCGCGGTGCCGGGCATGGGCACCCTGGCCGAGGTGGAAACCGATGCCGCCGTGGGCGAAGACCCCCGCCCCCTCACCCCCGAGGAGGAAGAGGACTTGTGGCGGCGCGGACGGGCCCTGGGCCTGGACTTCTGCCGCCAGTGCGGCTACTGCCTGCCCTGCACGGCCGGCATCTCCATCCCGGCCGTCTTCCGGCTGGACGGGTACTTCACCCGCTACGGCCAGGAGGAGTGGGCCCGGCAGCAGTACCTGGCCCTTGACCCCCAGGCCGACGCCTGTGCCGAATGCGGTGAGTGCGAAGAACGTTGCCCCTACCGCCTCCCCATCCGGGAGAAGCTCAAGCAGGCCCACCAGAGGCTGGCGGGCGTGCCGGGATGACCTGCGGGCGCGCCGGCATGACGGGCGGGCGCGCCGGCATGACCACGCCCCGCAGGTAGCGGGGTACCACCCGGCTGCGGTCGAACTCCAGGCAGAAGGCGACGTCTTCCCCGTAGCCCAGCCTGAGCAGGTTGCTGCCGGCCGGGACGCCGGCGAAGAAGGAGTACCAGTCCTCCAGGGAGGCGGCCAGGCCGGCCGCCTCGCGGGCGCGCGGGGAGAGACAGGCCCCCTGTGTGGCCAGCCGGTCGGAAAGCAGGCCCGCCACCGCCACGTCCTCAGGCGCCACCCCGCCTTCCCGCCCCGAACAGGCGAGCACCACGCGGCGCGGGCGCCGGGTGAGCAGCACGTCCAACACCGCCCCCGCATTGCGGAGGCAGGCGCACAGGGTGACCCGGGCCGGCCGGCATGCGCGCAGCGCGCGCGTGCCGTTGGTGGTGGTGAAGAAAACCACCCGGCCCCGGACGCGCTCGGGCAGGTAGCTCTGGGGCGAGTTGCCCAGGTCGAAGCCGGGTATGGGGTGGCAGCCGCGTTCCCCGGCGAGCAGGGTATCCCGCCCGTACCCCGGCCAGCGGGCGGCCAGCGCACGGGCCTCGTCTGGCTCCAGGACGGGCACGATGCCGCGGCATCCCGCCTCGAGGGCAGCGGTGATGGTGGTGGTAGCCCGTAGCACATCGATCACCACCGCCCAGCTATCCCTGACCGCCTCCGGTACGATGTCCTGCGCGCGCAGGATCAGGTCGACCTCCACCTTGTCTTGCCTCCTCGCGGATGACGCCGGAGCCCGGCTGCTGGCGGAAGGCAGCGACCCCCCACTCCTTGGGGATGAGGTCGGCCTCCACCTTGTTTCGCCTCCTCGCGGCAGTATATCATAACCTGGCGAGGTGTTGACCGGTGCTGGTCCTGCTCACCAACGACGACGGCATC
>JACIYH010000020.1 GCA_014360055.1 Bacillota bacterium
ATATGCAGTGCACCATGGATGGGGGGCAGCCGAGAGATAGCCGTGTGGCGGGACGGTCTATGTCCAAGGTACGAATTTTCCTCAGGTCCGACAGCAGGTGGCGGACCAGGAACACGAATGTTGGGCGTCGTACGAACAGTTATGACACTCGTGATCGGCGGGCGAGGCCGAGGAAGCCCTCTGTTCAGGAACCCGTCGGGAAGGTGAGAGTGCGTGGATCTCATGAATTGGTTTCTGCGCCTGCTACAGTCGGCGGGGCTAAACAAGGTGACGTCCGTCTGGGTATACGTCACGCTAGTTGGGGCCGTGGGAGTGGGGCTGTATTTCTGGGCCCAGCTGTGGCAACTGAGGCGCGAAATCATAGCCTTTCTCCGCCACACCAGAGACATGGCTCCTCGCTCGCCCGCCAATACGGAAGCCCTGGATCAGTACTTCGGGAGCAGGGGAGGAAGCCTGGCCGCATGCTGGGAAGCCTACCGCCAGGCCCGGAATGATCCGGTCCTTCAGTGGGCCGACAGCCGCTACCCCGATGTCACCTGCTTTTTCCCCGCCAGTACATTGATAGAAAGGACTGGCCGCAGGAGGCTGGCCGAGGCTATCCCCGGGATGTTGACGGCGTTCGGGATCCTGGGCACCTTCATAGGGTTGTCGGTTGGACTGAGGGACCTCAGGGTGGTAGATGTGGAGCGCATTCGGATGAGTATACAGATGCTCCTCGGCGGGATGAATGTGGCCTTCTACTCCTCGGTGGTGGCAATATCTTGCTCCATCGTATGGCTGGCGGTGGATCGCTACTTCCTGGGTAGGGCTCTGGCGGACGTGGATCGGCTTCATGAGCGCCTGCTCATGCTCCTTCCCTCACCCGGGGAACCGGAACTCCTGCAACAGATGCTCCAGGCCCAGCAGGAACATGCCAGCGACGTCAGGAGTTTCTTGAGTGACGCCCTGCTGCCAAAGCTGGTGGAGGGCTTTAGCACCGCAGTGCAACAAGCCTTGGTACCGGAGTTGGAGAGGAGCACGAAGTCTCTGGCAGAAGCGTTGCCCGGGATTGCAGCGGTGTTCCGTGAGGCGGTGGAGAGTTCTCTGGTGCCCCACGTACGCGCCACTGCCGTTGCCGTGGAGGAGTTTACCCGGGCAGGGACGGCAAAGCAGGTGGAAGGTGTGCAACAGATGGCGACCGAGTTCTTACGCGCTCTGGATGGACAGGTGAGAGACCAGTTCGACAACCTGGCGTTGCTGGTCCGCGAACTCATGGATGCCAGCACGAAGCTAACAGTGGACGCCTCCAGTTTTGCTCAACGCATGGAGGAGTTTGCTATTCTCAATGAGAGCGTGGGCAAGAAGGTAGGCGACATGCTGTCCGTCTTGGGCGCCTACACTGAGGAGTTCCGTCATTTCCACGGTTCTCTGGAGTCCGCCCTTCGAGGAATGAGTGAACTGGCCGAGTCCGCTAGGGGGTTTCAGGCCGAGCTCGGGGAACACATCTCGAGCATGGCTCGCGTCCAGACGAGTCTAAACGATACCTGGGCACGACTATCGATGGACTTGCAGCCCAGGGTTGTCGAATTAGCCAAGGTGTGGGAGGAAACCGAGGAGAAGCTATCCATCCTGAACGGCAATCTGGAGCACAGCGCGGAGGCGTTCGCCAGCCACCTACATGCGGGTCTGGACCGCACCTTCAACAGCTTCGATGACAACCTGGCGCGGGCCACAACTCACCTTGCCCATACCCTTAGCCAGATGAACGAGACCGTAGACCAGGTCTCCAGTCAGGTGGGGCAGTTCCACCGTCTGGTGAACGACGTCTCAGGGGTCCTGGTGGGTTTGCACAAGTCCGTCGTAGGAATGTCCGAGGGACTGGGTGCGCTGGAGCGGGTAATTGCGGAGGCGATCACTTCGGCCAGCAAAGAAGCGCGTCAGTTGACGGCTGGGACAGCGGAAGAAGGCGCCAGATGACGGCAGGCCTAGGGAGGAGGGTGTCGGATGAGGGCGTCGGCCAGGGTAAGGCTTGCGGGGCTAAAGGAGAGCGAAAGGACTGACTACTGGATGTCGTATTCCGACGTGATGGCGGCGCTTATACTCATGTTCGTTCTCCTCCTCACCCTGGTGATGCTAGATTACGTGGCGGCCAAGCAGAAAGGTATCGAACGTGTGTTGGGGATACGGGCGCAACTCATCCGCGAACTGAATGAGGAGTTTAAGGACAGCAAGTTGAAGATGAGAATCGACCCGGCTACCGGTGCGGTGACGTTCCCAGCGGGCGTTTTCTTTGCTTTCGACAGTGACGTGATTTCCCCTGAAGGCATGGCTTACCTCAAGGATTTCGTGCCCAAGTACGTAAAGACGATCTTGAAGCCCGAATACGAGAGGTACTTGGCGCAGGTCATCGTGGAGGGTCATACTGACCAGCGAGGATCGTATCTGTATAACCTCGATCTCTCCCAGCGTCGTGCCTATGCAGTGGTGCGCGCGATTTTCAGTGAGGATTTCCCCGACTTCCCCGGTCGGCAGAAGCTTCAGACGTACATAACGGCCAATGGCCGCTCCTACACATGCCCGGTCCCGGGAGAGACTGACCCACAGAAGCTTCGGCGGGTAGAGTTCCATTTTCGGCTGAAAGAGGACGAGTTTATAAAGGAACTCAAGTCCTTGCTGGGGGAGGATGGCGGGTAGACGTGCTGTGGGCGGATACGCATCGCTGGCGTTTTGTCTACCGCCCGGCTAAGCTGGAGGCGGCGGTGGAGGAAATATCCCGGCGGCACAACTCCGTGGCGGTAATGGAGCGTCGGCGGCGCGAATCATCGTCTGTGGACGTGCAATCGTTGTTGGAAACCCTAACGGGTGCCCCTTCTGACGAAGCCCTCCAGGAGATTGCTCTGTCGCTCAGCACCCGGGAAATCACCGCCCTCTTCTTTGCCCTGCCCAAGGTGCAGGAGGCCGAAGCAGCCGTGAAGGTGGCCAAGGTCATTATCTGGAGGCCCCAGCGGTGTCTCCTTGTTGACGCCTGGCCGATGTTCAAAGGTTACCCGCGGCATCCGGGGTCCCGTATGTTAGTGGCCGAGGTGCTTGCCCGGGGTGTGGGCCCCGATCTCCCGGAACGGTACCGGGTCCTTGTCCAGAAGAGCGTTGGGACCGACGACCCGGCGGGAGCAATGGCGGCCGAACTGCTACTAGCGGAAGACCTGCTGTTCTCCGACCTGATTAGGAACATGGATGTGGAACCTGATTGTACGCTTGCCGTTGAGATACTCCAGTACTATATGCTGGGGTCCACCAAGAAGCACTTCTTGCGGGAGGGCGGTGCTCTCCTGGCTTCCTACGCCCGGTCGCTTCGGATGTCACCCTTCAAGCGGTTTACGGAGCGTTACTTGCTCGAGATGGAGCCCACGTTCTTTCAGGAGGAGGTCGCCTCACTGATTCTTGAGAGGCTGGGGAAACCAGGTGATCCTCACAACCGGCGCTGGGAGGGGATCGATGAGGAGGCCAGGAGAAAGTTCCAGCGCTGGCTCGTTGAATCGGACCTCAAGCAGTTCTTCGAAGGGATCGCAGGGGATCGGGCCCGCTGGGAGTACTGGGCGCGTTACAGCGACAAAATCCAGGATGTGACCCGGCATGATGACCCCCCCATCCTGGTGATGCATTTCCTGCGGGGCGTCGCCGTTGAATTCGGGCAACCGGGCAACGCTGCCTATCTGTACACCCACGAGGTGTGGAACGTGATTTACCATGACCACCTCTGCTGGCGCACGGTCTGGAGACCACAGGACCTGAAGTACCGCGAGTGGTGCGTGGGCAGGATTGAACACCGGGGGTGGTGGGAGCTGGAGGCTGATGATGTGGTTGAACGAATCCTCTGACATAGGGGGGATGCCCGATGCTCAGATTGGGACCGACGCGGGACGCCCTCAGGGTAGAGAAGTCTTATGAATGGGATGGCGTCGCCTTCACCATATGCGTGACCAGCGGGGCCGACCGCGTCACCCTCCGTTTCCCCATCGATTTCCGACCCCACATGTCGCTGCGAGACTTTCTCCGCCAGAGCTGCCTTACCCAGCTTGAATGCCTGGAAGACCTGTGGATGAGCGGTGAGTTGGTTGAGCGCGAAGGGGCCTACGTCCTGCCGTATGAAAAGCTCGATGCACTGGACCCGGAGATACGCCGCACCCTCGCACTTCCCGAACCGGCTGATGTGGATGTATCCCTGCGCTCGATTGGTGCGGTTGGCCAGCCTCATTTCGAGATCAGGCCTGTGTTGCGTCACTCGCTACACGGGTTCCTCGACGCCATGTGGGAACGCCGGGGATGCGTGATGGTCCACGGGGAAGATGCGGTTTTGTTGCCCCCCGGGGTGGTGGCCTTGCTCGATGCCCTCGCGGACAGACCGCCTGCCTGGGCGGGGCAGATGGCGAGGCAGCCGGAATACGCAGCCAGGGTGCGAACCAGGGCCCTGCAAGCGGGAGCTAGGCTCGACCCCTACCTGGAGCGTGAACAGTACCTGTTCCCCGAAAAGGTAGGCGTGGACGTCAGCAGCCCCGAGCCGGGGACGATCAACCTCCGGCCCGTCCTTGATGGCGTACCGCCCGCCGTAAACGAGCATCTCGACACCGTCCTTCCCTCCGGCAGGAAGTACGGCACCTATACATTTCGGGATGGCAGTGGCAGGCGTATCCGCGTCTTTGTCGGAGACAAGGTGGTAGAACAGCTGCAGGCCATCCGCAGCAGACGGGTCCTGCGGGGGCCGGATGCGGCCAGGTTCGTCCAGAACCCAACTGCCTTTCTCCCTGAGGACTTGGAGCTTGACCTAGCTGATTTCAGCGACCGGGTCAAGGGGTTGGCCCTTCGGGTCTACCGGGCTCAGCCTTTCATTTCGGCTACCCCCAGCGGTAGGGGTTGGTTCGACGTTCAGACGGGTGTCAGGCTCAGGAATGTGTCGGACCCGGACGAGGATATCGACATACCGGTCGACGAGTTTCGCGACATAGCCGAAAGGGCGCTGCAGTCGGGTCAGGAGTATGTGGAGTGGAAGGGCAAGTGGATACAGGTACCGGCCTCGATGCAAACCTTCCTGGCCGGGGACGATAAACTCAGGCGCCTGGCTCCCGCAAGTCGTGTGGACGTTACCCGGCTCCCGTACGTACTGGAGATCTTCGAGAACGTCGTCGACCTGGAGTACAGCGCTATTCTGGTGGAAGAGAAGGCAAAATTGGACGCTGACGTCGAAGCCAGCGACGCTGTACCGGCAACATTCAAGCTGGAGTTACGGCCGTTTCAGCGGGCCGGCTACGCGTGGATGAGGCGGCAGCACCTGCGCAAGCTGGGGTGCCTGCTGGCCGACGAAATGGGGCTGGGGAAAACCATCCAGACACTTGCCTTTCTCTGCCACCTCCACGAGCGGGGGCAACTGAGGCCCTCGCTGGTGGTGGCACCGCTGGCCATCATCGACAACTGGGTGGCGGAGTTGGAGCGTTGCCTCCCCCCCATCGTTTGCTATGTACACCTGGGGCCCCGCCGGCTGAAGGATCTCAATTCCATCAGCAGGGCCGACCTGGTGTTCACAAGCTACGAGACCCTGGTAAGGGACCAACTTTTGTTGGGTCAGGTTGACTGGCAGGTGGTGGTCTGCGATGAAGCCCAGAAGATTAAGAACTACACCGCTATGGCAACGCAAGTCGCCAAAGCGCTCAAGGCCACCATTCGCCTGGGCCTGACCGGCACCCCGGTAGAAAACAGCCTGGGTGAACTCTGGTGCATAGGGGATTTCGTGCAGCCAGGGTTGCTGGGCAGCTACCGGGAGTTCCGGGCTGAGTTCGAGCTTCCCCTAGCGAGGGCTGCGCCGCCGGAGAAGGGGGGCGTGGAGTCGCGCCTGCATGAGAGGCTGATTCCCATCTACCTCCGGCGGACCAAGAAAGAGGTGCTCGAGAACCTACCGGCAATCACCGAGCACGAGTGGACGGCCGACATGACGGACCTGGAGACCGAACTGTACCTGGACGTTCTCGCCAGGGTGCGGAGGAGGGAAATCGAGCCGCTGGTGGCTATAAGGCGTCTTCTTGATATCTGTGCCCATCCCGACCTGCCGGCCAACGGAGGCCTGGTTCTGGACCCCGGCCAAATGGTTCGTCGCTCGAGCAAACTCCAGCTCACCTTGCGCCTCATGGACCAGGTCGCCGCCCAGGGAGAAAAGGCGGTGGTCTTTTGTCACCTCCGGAACATGCAGCGCATTCTGAAGCGAGCGTTCATGTGGCGGTACGGACTCCCGGAATGCTTTATCCTTAACGGGGAGACCCAAAACCGGCTGGACATGGTTGAGCGCTTCAACCGGCAACCGGACTTCGGCGCCATGATAATCTCGCCCAAGGCGGGTGGGGTGGGCCTCAACATCACGGGAGCAAACCACGTTATCCACTACGTGCGCTGGTGGAATCCGGCCGTCGAAAGCCAAGCGACGGCGCGCGTGCACCGGATTGGTCAGTCGCGGGCGGTGCACGTGCACTACCCCATCTTGACCCATCCGGAGTTTAAAACGGCCGACGTCATCCTGGACGAACTGCTGAAGGAGAAACGTGAACTGGCCGACTCCGTACTGGTGCCCACGAGCCGGCTGGAGATCTCCGAGAAAGAGTTCGCCGCCCGCATGGGGCTTGGTACATAGGGAGGAGTGGGCATGCGGTCAGGTCAGGGTCAGCCCGGCCGTGGCCATTGGTCTCGCCGCCCTGGCCTTTGGAGAGGGACACATCCCCGACTTTGTGCTTCGAGTTTACGACGGCATGTTTCCTTTGGCCGTGGGGCAGGCGGCCGGTGTAGCCTCACTCGGTGCCCTTATGGGCTATGGGGTCCACCGATCCGGGATGTTGTGTCCGTGGAGGGTAGTACATGCCCTTAGTGACGGTCGGCTAGCCATTCACTCCAAGGCTAGAGTAGCCGATCCACGTCGTTAGGGTCTGGGGCGGCCCCACACCAGGCGATCCTCGTAGCACCCGTCGCGGACGGCGGCCATGCGGTATCTGGCTTCCACGGCGAAACCGAGCCGGCGAAGCACCGGGAACAACCACTCTTCGTCTGGGTACGTATCGAGGCGCAGCTGCTCAAGCAGAAGCCATCGGTCCGCCAGGCCCAGGGCTGCCTCGAGCAGGGCCCGGGCTACCGCCGGGGCGGGGAAGCCCAGGTTTTCGGCCAGAGGGCTGCCGGGTGGTGGCACCAGCAGGCTGATCTGGGCGCTGCGGGCGGTCCGTGAGCGGCCGGGTGCCAGTTGGACCTCTCCGCACAGCCCTCCGCGGAAGACGGCGACGAACGCGTGCAGTGGTGTCCTGGGCGTCCCGACCTTACCACGGCCTGCCATTTCCTTGTCCCTCGGTTGGCAGGACGGCAGCCCGGCGGGCGCGAAGATGGGATGTGCCGCGGCCGCAGCAGGCAGGCCACAGCAAGAAGAGAGGTGCCGTCGGCCGCAACAGGCGGGCCACCGGGAAGAAGGGATGGAGTTTGAGCAGGAATCAAGTGCGGGCAGCGGTGATGGCGGGGCCGGAGAAACCCATCGAGGTGCGCGGGTTTCCTCCGCCCCGGATGGAGCCGGGGGGCGTCCTGCTCAGGACGGTGTACAGTGAGGTATGCGGTACCGACGTGCACCTGTACCACGGGCGGCTGGCCGGGGTACCCTACCCCATAATCCCCGGTCACGTGAGCGTGGGCATAGTGGAAGAGGTGATCCCCCCCGCAGCCGGCCAGGAGGTGCTCACGCCCCTGGGGCAGCCGGTGCGCAGGGGCGACCTGGTCACCTTCCTCGACGTCCACGAGACCTGCGGGCGGTGCTGGACCTGTCTGGTGGCGAAGGCCGCCACCCGGTGTCCCCAGAGGCGGGTGTACGGGATCACGTACTCGGCCCTGGAGGGACTCCTGGGAGGATGGAGTGAGAAGATCTATCTCAAGCCGGGCGTGCTCATCATGCACCTGCCGGACGGGCTCAGCGCCGAGAAGTTCATCGCGGGCGGGTGCGGTCTGCCTACGGGATTCCACGCCGTGGAGCGAGCGGGCATCCGCCTGGGTGACACCGTGGTGGTGCAGGGGGCGGGGCCCGTGGGTCTGAGCGCCTGCTTCTTTGCCCGGTTGGCCGGCGCCCGCCGGGTGATCGTGATCGGTGCGCCCCGGTTACGGCTGGACATGGCGTTGTCCCTGGGCGCCGACGAGGCGGTCGACCTGGCGGACTACCCCTCGCCGGAAGGGCGTGTGGAGCTCATCCGGGAGTTGACGGCCGGGAGGGGCGCCGATGTCACCATCGAGGCGTCGGGTGCTCCCTCGGCGGTGGCGGAGGGCATGCGCATGACCCGGGACGCGGGCACCTACGTGGTGGTGGGCCAGTACACTGACAACGGCCCCGTCGAGATCAACCCCCACCTTGACATCAACCGCAAGCACCTCGACATCCGCGGCTGCTGGGGGACCGAGTTCACCCACCTGTACCGGGCGACGGACCTGCTGGCTATCAGGGGACGGGATGCCCCCTACGAGCAGGCGATATCCCGGTTCTACTCCCTCGACGAGTGCCAGCAGGCCCTGCTCGACGTCGAACACCTGCGGGTCATCAAGGCCGTCATAAAGCCCTGACTCTGGCGCCCCCAGGATCGGGCGTGCGGAATGGCGGTGGGGCGACGTGGTCTACTGGCGTTTCCCGGTTGGCCAGCTCCACTGCGGCATAGTGTCCGACCGCGTGGGGCGGTCGGGGTTGCCCCTGGTCATCCACAACGCCGCTTTGGCCCGGGAGGAGGATTGCCTCGACCGCTGGGAGATCATCGGCCATTTCCGTTATCCCCGCTGACGCGCGCGGGGTCAGACCGGCTTTCTCCTTCGCCGCCACCACGCGGCCGACAGGCGCGCCAACCCGAAAGGAACGCTGGTGGCATGGCTGGTGGACACGTCGTAGGCGAACACATGCCCGGCCGCGGACACGTCGCCCAGCAGGACGCGCAGGGCCACCCCCGCTTCCCACGCCGCCATGATCGCCGGTACCGGCGGGGCGACCCCTATCTCGACGATTTCCTCGGGCGTGGGGACGTCCCCATCATCATAGAAGTGCTCCAGACCGGGGCCGTCTGGCATGATGAGCATGACGCGCCCGCGCCATCCGCTTACGGCGCCGTGCACGAGGGGGAGCCCCAACTCGCGGCAGCCACGTTGCAGGATAAGGCGGTCGCGCCCGCTGTCAAGGCAGTCCACCACTACCCGGTTGCGCCTGGTTCCGCCCGAAGGTTCCTCCAGCAGGCTCCGCACCGTCTCAGGGGTGAGCGCCTGCCACCTCACCACTACCTGGGTGTGGGGGTTGACCTTCGGTATGTGCTCGCAGGCCACTTCGGCCTTTGACCTGCCAATGGTGGAGGAGTTGGCGAGAAGTTGCCGGTTCAGGTTGGTTTCCTCGAAGGTGTCACGGTCCACCAGCACCAGGGTGCCCACGCCGGCGCGGGCCAGTATCTCCGCCGCCAGCCCGCCCGCACCCCCGAGCCCGACCACCGTGGCCTGCGCGTCCAGAAGGCGAAGTTGGCCCTCCGTACCCAGGACCCCCACGTTACGCAGGAAGCGGGCGGGTACCACGCCGGCGGCCAGGCCCAGTCGGAGGAGTTTTCCTACCGGAAAGCCCCACTCGTCGGCCACTGCCTGCAGGTCGGCTTCCCCCACCACCAGCCACCGTCCCTGGCGGCGGCCCCGCTCCTGCAGGGCCGCCACCGCCCCCGCGGCGTGCCCATTCTGCTCCATCGCGCACCTCCACCGTGCCTGTTCGCCGCCGCGGAGCACAGTCCTCCCACCCCCGGCACGGTGTCCGGGCTGCGGCAGGCATTGAGGCCGGGGTAGACGGGATCCGCCTCCGGCTGCAAGCCGCGGGGTCGCTGCGCTTCCCCCGGGTGCGGTATAATGCTGGCGGCGGATGCATGGTCGCCTGTATGTGCACGGGGCAGATATACAGACCTGACCCATTAGGGGGATGTGCCATATGTGCGTCGGGGAGGAAGACGTTCAAGGGGTCCCTTGCAGTTGCAGGGGCCCGCGCCATGAGGGTTTCCTGGAGGCGTGGCTGCTTCTCCTGCTAAAGGGCTCGCCCTCTCACGGCTACGAGTTGCTCGAGCGTCTTGGCCAGGTGACGGGTCACGGGGTGGCTCCCGACCCCGGTACGGTGTACAGGAATCTGCGCCGGATGGAGGACGAGGGGCTGGTGACCTCCAACTGGGATTTCTCCGATGCGGGTCCTCCACGGCGGCTGTACCGCCTCACCGAACAGGGGGAGGAACTCCTTCAGGCTTGGGCTGCCGAAGTTGAGAATTACCGCTCCCGGCTCGACCGTTTCCTGAGCATCTACAGCGAGCTGAGGGGCCGCCCGCGAGCGTAGCATCGCCCGGTGAGCCCCGCAGCGGGCCAGGGGGATCGCGGGTCGGCCGCTCCCGCCCCGGGGGCTGTCCCGCCCCGGGGGCTTGACACTGGTGCGTCCCAGCGGTATGATGGGCGCAGGTATGTGTCTTGTGCACTTACCGGCACCGTCCCAGTGAGTGCCGGCGCAGCCGGGAAGGTGCGCTGATTTGCGCCGGGGTAGCGGAGTCCCAAAAGGGAGGGGAGAGCATGTGTTGTCACGGTACGCCCCATCGGTCACATGGCTGGCACGGGCAAGCCGGAGTGGGAGGATGCTGCTGCGCGGGCCCGGGGATGCGCCGCCACTTCCTCAGTAAGGAGGAACGGCTGGCCAGGTTGCGGGCCTACCTGGAGGATTTGAAGGCGGAGGCCCACGAGGTAGAGAGGGTAATCCGGAAGCTGGAGACCGAGGAATGAAGGGAGGTCCCCGTCGGACGCCCGGGGTCCCGCGAGGGGCACCACGGTTCCAGGTTTGCCTGCCGGGCGGTCGTACGACCGCCCGGTTGGCGCCTGTGAGGGCAGTGGCGGAGGCAAGCGGGGAAAATTTCACCGCCTCTCCCGTAACCGGACGCGGATTTTTTCGCCACAACCCGGCCAGCGGGTGGGTGCCGGGCTGCGAAAGGGGTTCCCCGGGACCTATCGTGCAGCCCGAAGGTGCCAAACCCTGCCAATCTTCGACAGGAATGCGCTGCACTTCCCGAGGCCTTCGACCCGGATGATGCAGCGGGGGCGGGATAACCCCCCCTCCACGGGGTCCGCCCTCTCAGGTGGGGAATTTTTCACCACCTGTTAAGCGCAGATGTGGGGAAAAAATCGCCACACCAGTCGGGCTAAGCGCGGGCGGGTGTGCCGTCTCGGCCCGGAAGTAGCGACCGGAGAAAGCCAGGGCCACATTGACCAGGCCCAGCATCACGGGAACCTCGATGAGGGGACCGATGACGGCGGCGAACGCCTGCCCCGAGTTTAGACCGAAGACGGCCACCGCCACCGCGATGGCCAACTCGAAATTGTTGCTGGCGGCCGTGAAAGAGAGGCTGGCGGTCTGGGGGTAGTTGACCCCCAGGCGCTTGCCCAGGAAGAACGAGGCCAGGAACATGACCACAAAGTAGAAGATGAGCGGGATGGCTATCCGGACCACGTCCAGGGGCAGGCGCACGATGTAGTCCCCCTTGAGGGAGAACATGATCACGATGGTGAACAGCAGGGCTATGAGCGCCAGGGGGCTGATGCGGGGTACAAACCGCTCTTCGTACCATTTTTCACCCCGGGCGGGGGCGAGGATCGTCCTGGTGAGGAATCCCGCCACGAAGGGGATGCCCAGGTAGATGGCCACGCTCTTGGCCACCTCGCCGATGGTCACGCGCACGATGGCCCCCTTCAGGCCGAAGACCAGCCCCATTGGTAACGGCCATTACTCTCTGAGCATATCTTCATGCTTCGGTCCTGTCAAGGCTCCACGCGGTCGTCTTCCGGCTCGCTTCCGGTCTCTGTCGGCTTGCCACGCGCATGCCGTGCTCAGCCCTCCAGATGCCTGGCGCGGCCCCCGCCTGCCGCGCTCCACCCGGATGCCGGACGCCGGAGTGCCTGCGCAACCAGGCATTGACACCGGCACCAACCAGGGGTAAATTGAACGTAGTATCATATAATCATGGGCGGAGGGAGACCGGTGAGGATCGAAGTCCTGGGCCCGGGTTGCCAGAAGTGCCAGGCCCTCCTGGCCAACGTGAAGGAGGCGCTGTCCCGGAGCGCGGTTGACGCGGAGGTCGTCAAGGTGGAGGATGTATTCGAGATCATGCAGCGCGGGGTCAATCGCACGCCGGCCATCATTATCGACGGCGAGCTGAAGCTTCAGGGCCGCGTGGCCACGGTCCGGGAGATCGCGGACTGGATCTCGGGCAGGTGATCGGAAAACACGGGGTAGCGGCCACCGGCGGGTGGCCAGCCATGTCCCCCGGAGACGATGTAACGGCCACCGGTGGGTGGCCTTTCATTTCCGGCCGAGTAAGAATCCTTGATCATAAAGGAAAGGAGGCGCTAACCATGGATGAGTTGCGGAAGCTCTTCGGACTGCTGGCGGTGTTCCTTGCCGCATACCTGGTGCCGTTTGGCCACCCGCGCGTGTCGGGCGCCATCATGGAAGCGTTCTACATGCTGCAGGAGTACGCCCGCGAGCACGTCCTCTTCTGTCTGGTGCCGGCGCTCTTCATCGCGGGGGCGATCGCCAGCTTCGTCTCGCAGTCCGCGGTCATCAAGTACTTCAGCGCCCAGGCCAGGAAGTGGCTCTCGTACTCAGTGGCCTCGGTGTCAGGAGCGGTGCTGGCGGTGTGCTCCTGCACCGTGCTCCCCCTGTTCGCGGGGATATACCAGCAGGGTGCCGGGCTGGGGCCGGCCATAGCGTTCCTGTACTCGGGTCCCGCCATCAACATCCTGGCCATCATCCTCACCGCCAGGGTGCTGGGCTGGAAGCTGGGGCTGGCCCGTGCGGTGGGTGCGGTGATGTTTTCGGTGGTAATCGGCCTCATCATGGCCTACCTCTACCGGGGAGAGGAGAAGCGGCGCAGCGAGGCGGCATCGCAGCTCATAGCGCAGGCAGTGCGCCAGCCCGAGGCGCGCAGCGGCATCCAGAACCTGCTCTATTTCGCCACTTTGGTAGGGATCCTGGTGTTCGCCGCCTGGGGCAAGCCCGCTCAGCGGGTGGGGTTCTGGAGCGCGGTGTTCGAGGTTAGGTGGTACCTCACCGGGGCTCTGCTCGTCCTCCTGGCCTACATGCTGGTGAGGTGGTTCCGGCGGGCGGAACTGTCCTCGTGGATGGACGCCACCTGGGGGTTCGCGCAGCAGATCCTACCCCTCCTCTTCGCCGGGGTCCTGGTGGCCGGCGCCCTCATGGGCCGCCCGGGCACGGATGCCGGGCTCATCCCCTCGCGCTGGGTTGAGGCTGCCGTGGGCGGCAACTCTCTGGCCGCCAACCTCCTGGCTTCCGTGGCCGGGGCACTCATGTACTTCGCCACCCTCACTGAGGTGCCCATCCTGCAGGGGCTGATAGGTTCGGGCATGGGTCAGGGCCCCGCGCTGGCACTGTTGCTGGCGGGGCCGGCCCTGAGCCTTCCCAGCATGCTCGTCATCCGCAGTGTCATCGGGACCAGGAAGACGCTCACCTTTGTGGGCCTGGTGGTGATCATGGCCACCGTCAGCGGAGTGATCTTCGGCGCCATCGCGGGCTGAACCCGCGGACGGCACTGGCCGACGCGCCGCGGTCGGGAGGGCCGACGGGGCTGCGCCCGATGAGCGGGGGAGCGGGGCGAGACGGCGGCGTGGAAGGGCCAGACGCCCCCGTATACAATAACAGGGAGGGGGTGGTGCCACTGCGCCGAATGAGGACCGTGCTTGCAGCCCCGGTAGCGCTCGTCATGGCCCCGCTACTCCTGGCCGGCGCGGGCTGCACCGGGTCGAGGTGCAGAACGACCTCAACCAGCTCAAGGAGCGGGTGGGGAGGCTCGAGCAGGAGCTGGCGGCCCTCCGGGCTTCCCTGGATGCGCTCAGCCAGGAACTGCGGGGGGCGAAGGTTACCATCTACCTGAAGGCGCCGGGCGAGGATCTCCTGGTGCCGGTCACACGGCCGGTGCCGCCGGGAGAGGACCCGCCCACGGCGGCGTTGCGGGCACTGGTGGCCGGGCCGCAGGCCGGGGAAGGGGCGGAGGCCGTCCTGCCCGCAGCGGTGAAGGTGTTGTCGGTGCAGCAGAAGAGGGTACGGCGACGGCGGACTTCTCCGGTGACATCACCCGCATGAACGTGGGTTCCCTGGGAGAAGCACTGGCGGTGGCCGCCATCGTCAACACCCTCACCGAGTTCCCCCAGATACGCCAGGTGCAGATCCTGGTGGAGGGCAAGCAGGTGGAGTCGCTCGCCGGCCACGTGGACGTCTCCCGCCCGCTGACGAGGAACGAGAAGCTCATCAAGCGCCGACCTGAGGGATTTCTCCCCACCTCGAAAAGCCGATCAGTGGCAAAAACCCCCACGTGGCGGTGGCGGTCAGGGATGGGCTCGTCAGGGTGCCCGTCGGCACATGAGCCGCACCTGCAACAACCACATTCCCCAGCGCCATAGTGCAAGCCCCCTCCCGGGCGCTCTCATGGCCGGCAGGGTGGGTGAGCCGAACCCGTCACGCCGGGCACCGGAGAGGAGCAACGCTTCGGGTGTAGAAGTGTCTCTTACATGAGCGGGGGGCCGGTGGATCGGCCGCCATGAGAGTGGGTGTCTACCGACCGGCCGCCACGAGGACGGGGGCCCGTCGGCCGGCCGCCGTCGGCGCCTTTCGCCCCGCAACAGGAGGGATGGTCATGCCCAAGCGCCTCACCCGCGCAGAGCTGCCCGTGGAACAGACCTGGAACCTGGCGGACATATTCCCGACCGTGGAGGCCTGGGAAGCAGAACTGGCCGCGGTATCCGCCGACATGCCCACCGTGACCCGCTACGCGGGCAGGCTCGGCGAGGGGGCCGGCACCCTCCTCGCCTGCCTGGAGGCCCTGGAGGAGCTGCAGGAGCGGTTCGGCAGAGTCGCCTCGTACGCCTTGCTGTTCGAACCGGTCAGGGACGGTCAGGGGAACGAGTTATCCACGTCCTTCGCCATCTACGAGGGTGACTACGAGCGTTCGCCCGACACCGTCCTGCGCCGCAACGCCTTCGCCTCCTTCACGAAGCGCCTGAAGGCCTACCAGAACACCTACGCCGCCACCTGGGCCACCGAGGTGCGCAAGAACGTGGTGATGGCGCGGCTCCGGGGCTATCCGTCGGCCACCCACATGATCCTTGACCGGTAGGAGGTCACCCTGGACGTTTACTAGAGCGCGCCCCGGGTGCTGAGACAAACGGCCTGCCCAGATCGGTGAGATTTCTCCAACACGGGTGGTCGAGGCCTCGTTTTGAACCTTTTCCCCTCCCTGTTCGTTTATATTACGGATACAGGGTAGGGGCGAAGACATGCCTGACCACGAACTTGAATCCCTCGTGATAGCAGCGAAGGCGGTGGACAGGGCAGCGTCTACCTCCGCGCTGGAGGCCCTCCTTACCCGGGTCTATCCCAGGCTCCTCGGCTATGCTCTCAAACTTACCTGCAACAGGTGCCTGGCGGAAGAGGTGTGCCAGGAGACGATGGTAAGAGCCATTACGGGGTGGCGCCGCTATCGTCCGGTTCGAGGAAGGGCAGGAGTAAGCTTTCAGGCCTGGCTGTTCAGGATCGCCACCAATGTGTACCGGGACATAAGACGTAAGTCGGCGCGAACGGCCAGCGCGGGACGGCCGGCTCCGGGCGGAGGGGGACTGGCTGCGTCCGCCGAGGACGAGGCCATCCATAGCATCGAACGGGAGGCCATGATGGAGGCGCTAGCAGCCCTGCCGGAGGAGCAGAGAGCTGTACTGGTCCTGCGGACCTATCATGACTGCTCGTACAGGGAAATCAGCGAGATCGTAGGGTGTCCAGAGGGGACGGTCAAGTCGCGGTTGCACTATGCCGTTCTTGCCCTGCGAGAAGAGCTCAGGAGGAGGGGCGTGCTGTGAGGACGCGGGGCCGGCAACCGACGCAGGGTCGGCACCCACGGGTGGACCTCCTGGAAGCGGCCTGGATGCCCGCCGGGTTCCACCTGGATTCGGTCCCGGCCGAGGTCAGGGATCACCTGGAGGGTTGCCCGGAATGCAGGGCGTTTCTCGATGAGTTAGTGGCGACGAGGCGACTGGCGGGCGCCCTTCCGGCAGAGGCCGAGGTATCGCTGCTGGAGGTGCAAGCCGCCGTTCGGCGGGCGGTGGCTGCGGCCGGACGCCAGGCTGCAGTTGCGCAGCCCAACTGGCGGGAGAGGCTGGGGTTTGTCCTCATGGCGGGGGCCATGCTGGGGGCCCAGGCGCTGCTGCTTGAGCTACTGGAGCCAGCCGGCTTCATGGCATTCCAAGTTGCTTTGAACTGGCTGGCGCCGTTCCTCTTCTACATCATCTTCCGCCTGGATAACCGAGTTACGGACAAGCGGGCCGGGGAGACCTGAGAGGGGGGAACGGCGTGAACTCCCACTTTACAATGCCGGTGTGGGCGTGGGTCCTATTGGGTGTACTCCTGACGGCGCAGGGATGGTGGATTTTCCGCGATGCGAAGCGCCGGGGGTATAACCCCTGGTTGTGGGGGGCGTTCGGTCTTCTCAACGTCCCCAGTTCGCTCATCATCTATCTTCTCGTTCGGAACTACCGCGAGAAGGGAAAGGAGCGGATTGATGGTGACGGTTGCTGAGGTGCTGGCCCGGTTCTGGCCCCTGCTCGTGCTCCAGTTGGCTTTGCTGGTGGCCGGGCTGGTGGACATCAGCCGGCGGAAAGCCACAAAGTACCTTCCCAGGGTGGCATGGGTGGCCATCATCGTGCTGGTAGGGACGTTGGGCCCCATCGCTTACTTTCTGCTGGGCCGCGGAGAAGAATGATCGGGGTGAGGCCATTGGGCACCGCTCAGGAGGCCGTTTCTGGCGACCACCGACACCAGGCGGACGCTGAGGTGGCCATCTGTGACGCCCACCGGCACGGGGCGGACGCTGAGGTGGCCATCTGTGACGCCCACCGGCACGGGGCAGGCGCCGAGGTGGCCATTCGCATCGAGGGTCTTTCCAAGAGCTTCGGGCCGGTCAAGGCCCTGGACGGGCTGTCTCTGAGCGTACCGACTGGCAAGGTCTGCGGTTTCATCGGGCCAAACGGGGCGGGCAAGACGACCACCATGAGGATCCTGCTGGGCCTGCTGCCGCGGGACGCGGGAACGGTGAGGGTCCTCGGCGAGGACGTAGTCTTCGGGAAGGAACTGGGAGTCAGGAGCCGCATGGCCTATCTGCCCGAGAACCCCGTCTTTCCGGAGAAGCACACCGGACTTGAAGTCATGGACCTGGTGGCGGGCCTTTACCGGCTGGACCCCCGCACTGCCCGCAAGCGCGCGCAGATGCTCCTGGGGGAGTTTCATCTGGAGAAAGCCTCCAGGCGCAGTGTGGGCACTTACTCCCGGGGCATGAAGCAAAGGCTCGGCCTGGCCGCCTGTTTCCTGCCCGAGCCCGAGGTTATGATCCTGGACGAGCCCGTTTCCGCCCTGGACCCGGAAGGTCGGGTGGAGGTGTTCGACATCCTCACGAGGCTAAAGGGTAAATCCACGGTGCTGTTCAGCAGCCACATCCTGGAAGATGTGGAGCGGGTTTCAGATTCCCTCCTCATGATCAAGGGCGGGAGGAAGGTTGCCGAGGGACCGATGGAGGAACTCCTGACCCGTTTCGCCGCCGACCGGCTCAAGGTGAGGTTCAGGCCGGACCATGTCGCCCGCGGGAAGGACGTACTGGCCGGGCTCCCGTGGGTGGAGAGGGTTTCAGACGCCGACCCACCCGGTACGGTCCTGGTGGACGTCCGCCCGGCGATGATGGACGAAGCCCTGGAGGAGACCGCCTTCCGGCTGGCGGGAGAGGGTCTGAGGGTCATGGAGTACAGCAGGGTCCGCACCGACCTGGAGACGGTGTTCCTCCGCCTGACCGGGGGACAGCCCCCGGCAGGCCGCTAAGCAGAGCCCGGTAAGGAGAGAGGCAGCATGGGAGTCCTGGTGGGAAAAGAGATCCGGCAGGCGTGGAGGTCCTTCCGGCTGCCGGCGCTTTTCCTGGTGTCGTTGTTTCTGGCCATCATGGACCCCCTGACGGCCAGGTACATGGGCGAGATCCTGGCCCGGCTCGCTCAGGGTGTAACCATAGTGGTGCCCCCGCCTTCGCCGGGGCAGGCGGTGGCGCAATACCTGGGAGATATCGTGGAGATCGGGCTGCTGGTGGTCATCGCCATCACCATGGGGTCGGTGGCGAACGAGAAGGCGAGTGGGGTCACCACATTCGTCGTGACCAGGCCGGCCTCCAGGAGGTCCTACGTCGCCGCCAAGTTCGTGGTTCTGGCGGGCGGAGTAATGGCCGCCATTATCGCGGGGACGCTTGTCGCGGGGCTTTACACGTGGACCCTGCTGGGGGCTCCGGAATGGGGAAGGGTCGGCCTGGCGGCGCTTTCTGTGGCCCTTTATGTGTGGCTGGTGTTCAGCGCCACCTTCGCCGCTTCCATGGTCGCGGGCAGCGGGCTCGCCGCCGGCGGGTTGGGCCTGGCCACCATGATAGTCATGGGCGCGGCGGGAGCCGTCCTGGGGGGCACGGAGGTCGGGCCTTACCTCCCCTCGGTTCTGGTGGGCAACGTGCAGTTCCTCCTCGCGGGGACCGGCGATGTGGACATATGGGCGCGGCTGGTCAGGCCCGGAATCACGGCCCTCGTGCTGTCCGCCCTGTTCCTGCTCCTCGGCTATGGGAGGTTCAGGCGCCAACCCCTCCCGTAGCTCCCTGGTTGCGACTCTCTGCCGCAGGAACCGCGCCATGTCCCGTCGCGTGGGGTGGTCCGGGTTGCCCCCAGCCCTCCACGGTGCGGGCACAGCGCGGGAGGACGATCGCCTCGATGGTGGGGATCACTGATATGCTGAGAAAAAATCGCTGCCACGAAGGCAGGGACATGCTGATTTTTTCCCCACAATAGGGTCGCTCAGCCGGTGCCGGGGTGGGGCGGGGGGTACAATGGTGTCCAGAGGCCACCAAACACGGGCGGTTGGGCGCCTATGTTCTACAAGAGTGTAGCGGGAGACCAAGCTGTTCGACTCAAAGACCTCATAGGCGGTCCCGGGCGCCCGGCCTCGCCCGACGGAGGGGGCGTCTGGACTCAACCTGGGGAATTTCTCGCTCCCTCGGAAGGCGGATCAGGGGGAAAAAATCCCTACGTGACGGCCCGCCATGCGGTTCCTCTGGTATAGTTGGGTAAGGAGTGATGCGGATGAAGGTGCTGGTAGCCGTGGCGAGCAGGCACGGCAGCACCCGCGAGATGGCGCACGCCATCGCGGATGAACTGCGGGCCGCTCGGCCCGGACGATCCCCGCTTCCACCCCCGGCAGGTCCCGGACCTCATGCAGGCGACGCATGCGCGGGATCACCGGATCTTCGCCGGCAGGCTCGACGCCAGCACCTTGAGCCTGGGCGAGCGGGTGGCCGTGAGGGCGGTGCGCGCCCCCGAGGGCGACTTCCGCGACTGGGCGGCCATCCGGGGTTGGGCGCGAGAAATCGCCGCCGCCCCTTAGGCGCACCCGGCTGCACAAGAGACGGTGACCCCGGCGGCCGGGCCGTCGACGATGGTGAGCGGCCCCGTCGTATCCACGGCCGGATCCGGGAAGTCGAGCATCCAGTGCTGGCCCAGGGGAAGCTGCACCAGCCCCAGGCGGCGCGCCTCATCCACCAGAGCAGGATCCGCCACCAGTTCCCGGGCTCGCGCCTCTGCCCCCGTGCTGAGGGCCACCACGAAATCGACCAGCGTGGCGTAGGCACTGGGGAGCGTCTCGGCTTCCATTCGGTCGTATCTCACCGGCGCATACGCGTCGCCGCCGGGCGGCAGACGCCACAGGTAGAAAACGGGACGGGGAGAGCCACTTCTCCCCGCCGCCTCGTCGTATACCACACCAAGCTCTACCGACCCGCCGGGTCCCGGTGCCAGCACCGCCTGACCGGTGAGGGCACAGGTCTCCCCCAGGCCGTGCCAGGACGCGTCCGCCGCGTAAAGCGCCTGGCTACCGCCTGGTGTACGACCTTTACCGCCGCTGGGAGAGCCTCCACCGGCACCCCGAAGACAAATTCCTGGGGGGCGTGGCCGCCTTCAACCTGGGCAAGTACCGGCAGGCGGCACGCATCTGGCGCCGGGTGCTCGATCCCCGTTGGGAGTTCGTGCAGGCCTATGTGGCCGGCCGACGGGATAGTGCCCCCGTTCCCCATGGAATACGACTATGGCTATGACGAGGAGGATTTCCAGGAGGACCTGCGGATGATCTCAGCCCTCGAGCAGGCAGACCATGTCCGCGCTGCCCGTGGAGCTGAAGGCGGCAGCGGTGGAGGCTGTGGTGAAGCTGGGCGTGCACCCGCCCGACCAGCCCGCCGAGATCGTCCACAATGGCGAGCGCGTACGGGTCCAGATCAGGCAGATGGAACTCATCACGCGGGAGGACCCCGAACTGGGGCGCCTGACTGAGAAGGCGACGCAGTTGCGGGACGCCGGTCGCCGCGAGGAGGCCAAGGAGATCCTGGAGTCGATGCTTGTGGACGGTCGGGCCTACCCTCCGGCCATGCTGGCGCTGGCCAACCTGTACCGCAGCGAAGGGGACCTGGATCGCGCTCACCCCTTACTGGAGATCCTCGACCACGCCTTTCCCGACCACCCCATCGTGCAGTTCAACCTGGCGGGATTCTGGTTGCAAAAGGCCGACCCCGGACGGGCACTCTCCCACTTCCGTCGCGTGGATCGCGCCGCCCTCCCCGCCGAAGCCCGGTCCAGGTACGACGCCCTCCTCGGGGGCTAGGCGGTGACGAGCAGGCGGGTCATCATCCCGCCCGGGAAGCTGCTCACGTTGACGATGCGGAGGTAGTCGCGGGCGCGCAGGTAGTGCTCCCCCGGGTGGCCCGGCGTGACGATGACCTCAACGCTCTGGCCGGCGCCCAGCGTCACGGCGGTTTTCTCGTAGGTGGTGTCAAGCTCGGAGGAGGCCAGGGGGAACGCGTCTTCGGCGACCACGCGCCCGTGCAGGCCTCCCAGGGTGACGGTATGGTTGAGGAAGCCCGCGTTTACCAGCCGGAGAAGTATGCGCTGGCCCGTCTTGGCCGCCACCGCCGACCCCAGGGGCTGGTGGGGTAGGGTGGCGTCGTAGTCCGGGCGGTCGGTGTCCGGGTAAGAACGCCCGTTTATCACCCAGTACTCGGGTGCGAAGTCGAGGATGTTGAATTCCGCCCCTGCGGCCACCCTGGCGTGCATGGCGGTATCGACCTCTCCGAGGACGAGCAGCTTCTCGATGTCGAAGCCCGTTCCCGTTCGGGCGCCGTACGCGGTCCTGTAGTTAGGGCTGGACGGCCTCTCGAACCCTAGCGGCCTCACCACGATCAGCCCGTAGAGACCCATCTGCACCTGGACCCCGGGGTTGGTGCCCGACTGGTACAGGTACACCCCGGGCTTGCCGGCCCGGAACTGATACCTGATCCAGTCATCAGTTCCGGGATCCAGCGCGTCGGTCAGGGAGACCATCCTGCCCGCCTCATAGCGGGGGCTGACCGGTTTCCAGCGGGTGGCCGGCCGTCTGGTGAGGACCTGCGTCTGCCCGGGGAACATCAGGGAGACCGGCACGGGCAGTTCCGTGTTGCGCAGGGTTACCAGGATGACGTCGCCCGCGGTGGCCGTGATCACGGGTCCGGGCAGGACCGGCGGGGCTGAGGGAGAGGGGGCAAACCCCCAGAACGGCACCTGCGCCCCCGGCAGCTTCAGGAGACCTCTTCTCACCCACAGATCCTTCCTGACCAGGGCCGGCATGGTGGCTCTCCTTTCCGGCACTAAGGCAGCGTTCCCACGGCGGGGCTGAGGGAGGGGTAGATGGCTACCATGCTCATCATGCCCCCGGGGAACTCGCCCCAGTTGGTTATCTTGTGTTCCTCGTGGGCGTGCAGCATGAAGTAGTACTCCCCGAACTCGTTGAAGGAGACGACCCCCACGGGGATGTCGCCCTTTTGCCCCAGGTAAGGGCTGCCGCTCCACATGGTCCACCCGGCGTCCCCGACCCCCAGGTTCCTCCTGTTGGGCAGGACGGTGGGGATGGGGTTTTCGGGTGTGAATCCCAGGCCGGTCCACGAGAAAACCAGGTCCCAGGTCTGCCCGGCCCCCACCAGCACCGTGAACCTCCTGCCGGAGAGGTCGGTGCCACCCCGGAGCAACCTGCCGTCCGCGCCCACCACCCGGACGTGATTGCCGTGGGGGTGGACGGGGTGATTGTCCACGCCCGCCCCGGCGAGGCGGATGAGGATCTTTTCCCCCGGTTGCCCCATGACCATGGAGCCGTACGGCTGGTGGGGAAGGTGGGGTACCCGGTCGGGTAGCATGGTGTCGGGGGCACAGCGTCCGTTCAGGGTCCAGTAGCGAGGCCGGAACCTCGGCACCGGGTAGGGCCTTCCCTCCCCCACGGCGTTGTTCAGTTCGGGGTCGATCTCACCCGTGATGAGAAGATACTCCCGGTCGAACTCGGTGTCGGTGCCGAAGCCGTAGGCGGTCTTATGCGCGGGGTCGCCCGGGTCGTAGTCCGCGGGCCGGACGACCAGCGCCCCGTAGAGCCCCATGGGTACCTGCTTGTGCGGGTGGGTCCCGCTCTCGTACAGGAACGTCCCCGGGCGCTCGGGCGTGAAGGTGTAAGAGATCACCCCGCGGTCCGGCGGGGCGTGATCGGCGAAGGAGACCAGGTTTCCCGCTTGATCGTACTGGGGCCGCGCCAGCCTGCCGTCCACCGAGACCGGCCACTGCCCGGGGAACACGATCGATACGGGTTCGAGGGGTAGGGTGTTCATGAGGTTGACGGTTACCTGCTCGCCCTGCCGCACCACCAGGTGGGGCCCGGGGACCTGGGCGCGCCCGTCGGGGCTGGCCGAGAAGCCCCAGAAGTATATGCTGTTGCCGTCAGGGGTGCTGAGGTACCCGTCTTTCACCCACAGGTCGATTGTCGCCATGGGACCACCTTCTTCTTCCGACCGGTCGGGCCCGGCTGCGCTCAGGGCGGGCTCGCCGGGGTGAAACCCTCACCTCGGTGACCATCCCGCCGAAAGACGACCCGTCGTTGGTGTTCCTGTGGAAGTTGGTGCTGTAGAGCGGATAGACGCCGGGTTCGGGTGCCGTGAATATGGCGTCTGCGGTCTGGCCGGGAGCGAGGTAGAGGGTGTTCCTCCGGCGGGACAGGTCTTCCCCGTGCACTCCCAGCAGTCGTCGTGCGTCCTCGCCCACCACCCTGAGCGGGATGCCCAGTATCTGCACGGTATGCTGCTGGTACCCCAGGTTCACGAAGCGCAGCAGGACCCGCTCCCCCGTGCGGACGGAGACGAGTGCGGAGTACGGCTGGGCGGGCAGTTCGGCTGCGCCTGCGGGTTTCACCGTGTCCGGGTACGCTCGGCCGTTGAGCAGCCAGTAGTTGGGGCGGTACTCGGTCCAGTCGAACTCCTGCACGTTTGCCACCAGGTGGTGGGCGCGGCTGTCCATCTCGGTGAGGAAGATGAGGTACTCCCGATCGAACTCCGTGGCGGGGTCGTTGTAGGCGAACTTCCTGCCCGCGTACCCGGGCGCCTTTTCGATCAGGGGGCGCACCACCAGCGGGCCCACCATACCCATCTGGATGTGTTCCACCGGCTCGAAGTGGCAGTGGTACATGTAGGTCCCCGGATCGCGAGGGCGGTAGTAGTAAACGAAATCCCTTCCCACCGGCACCGAGAGCGACACTTCGGGGACGCCGTCCCACAGGGGAATCTGGTTGGGGAAGCCGTGCCAGTGGATGGTATGCGCGTCGTCCAGGTCGGGTCTCCCGGGCATACCCAGGTTGGTCAACGTGAGGTAGACATCGTCTCCCTCGTACGCCTCGAGCAGGGGAGCCGGGAGCTGGGCCCGGCCCCTCGACTCAAAGATCATGTGTTCTGGCACGCCGGTGATGTCTACGAAGCCGAAGATGTAGTGGGTGGTGCCGTCGGGCATCATGACGAAACCGTCCGTCGCCCCGTATCGCCTGCTCACTGTGCCCACGGTATCACGCTCCCCGGTGGGTAGCCGCGCCCCCGACCGCGAGGGTCAAAGTTCGTCGGCACCGATGTCGTAGCCGGCCCCCTGGGGCCGCACGCCGCCGTCGAAATCGTAGGCCGGAGCTTCGAAGACCTGAAGCTGCCCGGCCACCACCCGGGTGACGCGCGGAGTCCCCCTGTCTATGGCGGTGGTGGAGGCTGCCGTCAGGTGATAATCCCCCTCCGCTTCGGGGATGGCCGTCACTATCCTCACGGTCTTGAAGTCGGGCTCCATGTTGAAGGCCACCGCCGTGAGCCGGGTCTCGTACTCGCGCACGAACATGGGGTTGCCGACCCGGTTGTTGCTCCCTCCCGGATAGGGCCGGGTCAGGGTGCAGAACTGGGGTTCCAGGAACCCGGGCGCGCCGAAGACCTCGAGGTCAATGACGTTCACCGGTCGCGGGTCCCCGGGGGCACCGATTCCGGCGATACCGCCCCGGCCCGCCTCCAGCGTCTGGTCGAACACGCCCGCCCGGTTGTCCCAGAAGATGTTGTTGAAGAGGACCGGGTTGCTGAATCCGGGATCGTCCGGGGGCAGGGTGGCCCGGAAAGCGTCGCTGTGGGTTTCGCTCACCAGCCCCGCCGCGTGGGGCTGGCCATCACTGTCCTCTGCCGTGGCGGTGGTGATGTTCTTGGCGATGGTGTTGTTGCAGATCACCACCGTAGACGCATCGTCCAGGGCGATGCCCCCGCCCAGGTCGGTGGAGACGTTGTTGACGATGAAGTTGTTGTAGATGTTGATGCGGTAGTCCCTCGGCTGCAGGAGGCGGATGCCCCCTCCGTCGTCGTTGGCCACGTTACCCGCGATGAGGTTGTTGTAGATGTCCACACGGCCCGAACCCGCGGTGAGCACCTCGGGAGGTAGCGGCTGCTCCCCGCCCACGAACACGCCCGCCCCTTCGTCGAAAGAGGCGTTGAAGAGGATGCAGTTGTGGTGGATGCTGCCACCGTCGCTCAGGCCGAAGTGGGAGACGCCGCCCCCGTACTCGGCCGAGTAGTTCCCGCAGATCTCGTTGTGGTCGACCTCGTAGTGGTCCGCCCCGTTGAAGATGCCGATGCCGCCGGCCAGGCTGATGCCGCCGTTGTTGACCACGCGGTTGTGGTGGATGCGGATGTGGTCGTTGTGGTTGTCGCCAACGTACGCCTTCCCTATGGTGACGCCGCCTCCGAACCCGCCGCCGTTGCTGCGGATTACGTTGTTGCTGATGATGAGGTGCTGGCAGTGGGCGTTCACGTAGATCCCGCCCCCTTCTTCACCGCGCGCGCCCGTAATGGTGAAGCCGTCCACCTGGGGCGGGAAGGAGGGGCTGAAGGAGCCGGCCCTGGCGACCACGGTAATGACCTGGCCCCGGCTGATCTCCTTGACCTGATCGGGTGGAACGAACTCGGGACCGTCGAACTCGATGGATTGGAGTTTGGCGAGCCAGTCGTCCAGGTAGGAAAGGAAGAAGCGCCCGTCGATGACCGTATCGCCGGCCCCCATCCCCTGAAGCTTGACGTTCTTGTAGATGATAGGGCTCTCGTGGTAGGTGCCGGGCGCCACGATGATCAGGGTGCCGTCGGCGGCGGCGTCGATGGCGGACTGGATGGTGGGATGGGCTGCGTCGGGGACGGTGACGATGGGGGGATGGTAACCGGCGTCCAGCACGTGCACGGTGATCCCGCTGGAGCAGGTCTGCCCGGCCGCGTTCGTGATCAGGAGCTGCTTCGGCCCTCCGGGGATGGCGGGCACCTCGAAGGTGATGGAGGTGTCCGCCCAGGTGCTGACGGGCATGGCCAGGCCGTCCAGCGTCACTACCCCCGGGGTCGCCCCGAAGCCCCGTCCGGTGACGGTGATCTGCCTGGGCCCGCCCGGCTCCACGTGCACCCTGTCCAGGCGGAAGAGTTCTGGCCTTCCCGCGGGCACGTCACACCGCGGCGGCTGCGAGAACTGGGCCCCCGGCCTGGCCACAAAGGCCGTGATGGGGAAGAGGGCCACGTCGGCGTACGTGGTCTTGCCCGGCCACACGTCGAAGACCATCTTGAGGGTTTGGTAGTTGGGGTTGTACCTGGCGCTGGGCCGGTCCGGGTCTCCGGGGTCGTTGCCGACGATCTGGTACATGCCGGGCGCGACCCCCGAGGGGGTGGGGACGTTCCTGGTGTAGGTGGAGGGGAGCAGCACCTCGAAGATGCCGTTGATGTCCGAGTGGACGGTGGTGATGAGCCTCCCCCGGAAGTCCCGGATGCCGACGGGGGTGTCGGGGATGCCCCTCTTCTCGCCGTAATAGATGCGGTTGGGGTCGGTCTCGATGTTCACGTCGTCGAGCAGGAACCCCACGATCCTGCCCGGCACGGGGACGTCCGTGTAGATGAAGAAGTCGGCGGTGGCGTTCAGGCCGTCTCGGACGGTGACCACCTTCCGGGTGGGGTCGTAGTAGGGCGGGTGGGGGAGGGGAAGGTAGGGAGCGGGGGCCATGCGCACGCCCGCGCCTGCGGGGAGGGCGGGGCCGGCAGCTGCGGCGCCGCCTGGTCGCGGAGCGGGGCCGGGGTGCGTCGCAGTGCCAGGCAGGTCTTGAGCATGGGGGGCCGGGGGCTTGCCGCGCCGGCCCCGCGCCCGCACGGCGAGAGCGGTACCTGCAGGGGCAAACACGTCTCCCTCGCCGGTGTTCACCGCGTTCTCGTCCAGGACGCGGTATCCGGGAGGTGGTACCACCTCGACCACGTAGGTCCCCGGGGGGAGGGGGGCGAAGGCGTATGCCCCGTCGAACACCCCCGGCCTCACCTGGTTGGAGATGCCGGGCACCTCTATACAGGGCACGGGGTTGCCCTCGGGGTCGCGGCAGCCGGTGGGGTGCTCCCAGGCATCGGTGGTCACGGAGGCGCGGAGCTGGCCCGGGGTGACGGCTCCCGTCACGTGGTCGACGGTGGCGTCGTAGAGGTTGACCCGCACCCCGGGCACGCCCGGCTCGTAGTCTTCGGCCACCGCGTACCTGGGGTCGATCTCGTTGCGCATGGTGGCGTAGTAAACCATCCCGCTGATGCCGCCGTTTTCGCCCCGGACGTACGGCTTCTTGCCCCAGTCGATGCGGTTGGTCTTGGCGGCCCAGGTGAGCTCGGCCAGGGTGAGTGCCCCGGGGTGCGTTTCCGGGCAGCGGACGTATCGCCCTTGGGGATCGGTGCAGCCGGTGGGTACCGGTACGGGTATGCCGGAGTCCGGGGTGGCGGTGGCCCCCGTGGCGGCCAGGCGGGTGAAGCCCACCTCCGCCACCGCGAACCTCTCCAGCTCGAACACTTCATCGAGGGCGTAGTAGCCGCGCATGTCGCTGACGGTGCGGTACTGGACGCTCCCGTCCATGAAGCGCGTCCCCACCTCCACGTTGGGGATGCCGCCCTCACCCGGCTGGCGAACCGCGTCGCCGTCGGGGTCGTGGAAGATGCTGCCCCTGATGTACCCGAACCACCGCGGGATGCCGATGTCGCCCATGTCCACCGTCTGGCCGGCCTCCACCTGCACGGTGCGGAAGGAGATGATGTGGTCCAGGGGTTCGTCCCAGATGGCCATCTGGTACACGCCGGGCGGGACGTTCTTGATGGTGAAGGTGCCGTCGGCGTCCCCGCGGCCGGTGTACACCTGGCGGTCGGTGCGCCCGATGTCGGTGAGGGCGATCCAGGGACGGTCCACCGGGTCCCCCAGGACGAGGGGCCGCACGGGAGGGACGAACTCGATGATGGTCCGCACCCTGCCCCTGATTTCTCCCGTCGCCCACGGCACGGGCGGGGGGAACTCCATGGGTCGCACGAAACCTATCGACACCAGGGGGGCCCTGAACCCCTCGCGGGGGCTGTAGCCGTCGTTTCCCTCCTCGATCCAGACGTCGATGACGTGGGTCCCCTCGATGGTGCTGGTCTGAATCCAGTCGGTCCCGTCGGGGGGGATGGCCTGCACCCCGTACTTGCCGGGGGGCAGGTTTTCTATCACGGCTTCGCCATTGGCGTCGGTGAGTATCCTGCCACCGGTGCCCGGGATGCGGACGGGGTTTCCCAGTTCGTCGAACAGGATATTACCCTCGGCGTCAACCTCGTACCGCGTCCCCAGGGGGTTGCCGAAGTAGTCCACGGTGACTTCGCCGCCGGCGTCTTCGATAACGATACGAAAGCCTTCCAGTCCCGTCTCCAGCGGGATGTCGTCCTCGCCGTTCACGGGGCTGTTGTCGTGGAACACCCGCACCCTGATCTTCGAGAGGGGGAGCGGGTGGGGGTGGAGCCAGGCTTCGGCCGTGACCGGGGAGCCGGCCACGGTGACCCAGGTTCCCCCCATCTTGTACCCCGGGGCGAGCACAGAGACGAGGTAGCTGCCGTCGGGGACGGTGACCGCGCCGGGAGAGCCGGGGGAGGCTTCCCCCGCCGCCACCACGGGGCTGTGGCTGGCAGCCGGCTTCAGCGACGGGAAGCGGGCGGGGTCCCGCTGCTCCTCGGGGAGATCGACCTGGGGATCACCCACGTTGTTCTCGTTGACGATGAACTTGAACTCGGGTATGAGTGCGCCCGTGGTGATGTCCCTGGCCACCACGGTGACGGTCCCGCCCGCGCTGGTGCCCGCAGTGGAGCGGTCCTCCCCGGTGCGGCCGCGGCTGCTCCTGTCGCCCACGACGATCCCCCCGGAACCACGCATCGGTGGTCGGTCACAATAGCTCGATACATAATACGCAGCACGGGTGGCGGCGGTCAGAAAGGGGGACTGGAGGGTGCCCCGGAGGAGGCCGGGGAACGACCCCGGGGGGACAGGAAAACACCGGCGGGGGACGGGCGGGCGAGTAACACCCCCGCGTGCGGTTGCTGGGTGGTATAGTTGGAGCAGAGGAGTGATGCGGATGAAGGTGCTGGTGGCCGTGGCGAGCGGGCACGGCAGCACCCGCGAGATAGCGGGTGCCATCGCGGACGTGCTGCGGGCCGCTCGGCCCGGACGACCCCCGCTTCCATGGCAGGTGCCGGACCTCATGCAGGCGACGCACGTGCGGGATCACGGACCGTCGTCGGCAGGATTGGCGGAGGTGGAAAACATGATCCCGCGTGAGTTCCTCGGAGCGGTGATCGGATCCAACGTGGTCTCTCTCGGGTTGGTGCTGCTCGCCATCAGGTGGCCCCGGCTCGCCAGGGTGCTCTTCGCCCTCATCTTTCTGGGGGCCGGTGTGTTCAACTTGACGATGGCCGTCAGGGATCCGGAGGTGTACCTCGTGTACGCCCGGTGGGCCGTGGACTTCTACCGCCGCTTCCTCTGGCTGGGCGTGGCTGGGGGGATAGTCTTTCTGCTGGCGATCGCACCCCTCGGCGTCGGCTCCGCGTTCCCTTCCACGTTACTGATGGCGGTGGCCCTGTACCTTATGTGGCGCAGGCTGGGTGGGCGAAGGCTACCGTCCCCTGCCAGAGTGACCTGAACGCCGCAGGCCCCGGCCCCACCCCTCCCGTCAGGAGCCCGGCGCCTTCGATCGCAGGTGGAGCGAGGAAGATGGCTGGCGGGAAGGTTTCTGCCCGCGATCGCGTCGGTGATGAGGGGAAGCTTCAACACGCGTGCCGTGACTGGACCCCCATTCTACCCAGCAGAGGGCAAGGCAGCAAGGACTCGACGAACGCACGACACGAGGTCGCTGACGAGCTGGCCCCCGGGGGGTGGCGGGACCAGCGGACCGGTGGGGTAATGGACTGTCGCGGTCGTGAAGATAGAGTTCGATCCGAACTCGTGGCAGTAACCCGCCCGCGGGCATATTATGTTAAGGACTGAGGGCCGGTTGAGCGGCCCACCTCCAGGCCGGAGGTGCTCTTTCGGGTAGAGGGGGTGCAAGGCGTGGAAATCGGCGGCGGTCGGGGTACGGCTTTCTGGCACTGGATAATCATCCTGGCTGTATTCACCATTGCAGCACTCGCAGTTTGGTCTTGCTGAGTGTCAACCGGCCACGAGTCCCACCAGCGAGCCGACCCTACGCGGGTCGGCATCGCTTTGGCGTCATCTACGGCCCCTCACGACCACCAGGGCCGATGATCCACCCGGGGAAGATCACGCGAGGTGGGTGTAGTACTCGCAGTCGTCATCGTACTCTCGCGCCCAAACGCCGGGCGAGCTGTGGTACCCGATGGCATGGTACTCGCTTCCGTTTTTGTACTCGTGCAATGCCGCGTTCTTGGCCGCGCGGTCCTGCGGCGTGAGGGCGTACGTGACCGCATGAGGGGGCAGGAGGGGCCGGTCGGAATACACGCAGTACCACCGCTTGAGGTCGTCCGCCACGGAAGACTGGCGCAACCCATCCGCCAGCGCCTGGTGATCCGGATGGTACTCCCATGGCAGGCCCTGGGTCGCAAGGACGAGAGAGGCACCACCCACATACGCGTTCACGTACTCGACGATGCCGGTGGCCTCTGCCACGGTGAGGTCCTGGTCACCGCAGTCGTAGCAGAACCGGAGTGCGACGGGTGCTATGCGATACGTCGCGTCATACCACTCCTCCACCCGGTAGCTCCCGAACTCCTCCCGGGAACTCCACCAGCCCCTCGACCACCCGTAGCGGTAGTAAGACGACGCTTCTCCGCGGGTGCACAGGACCTGCGCCACGCTCCACCCACTGCGGTAGAGGTGGTGCGTGAAGCCGGCAATGCCGTACGTTTCGTCGTCGGGATGGGGTGCCAGCACGATCGCCCACGGGACAGATGTGGCACCCACCCGGGACCGGTATGCGGTCGGGTCTCTGTAGACGTTGCCCTCGGGGGTCACCAGGATCAGCTTCTCCCTCACGTTGGCCGCGCGCTTGGGCTTGAGATTCAGCCATATGTTTGTTGGAATCGAGTGCGCCAGTTCATCCGGGGTCATCGCCGCGAGTAGCCGCAGCCCGTACCTATCCAGGTAACGCCCGGGAACAACCCTGGCCAGCTCCTCCTCTGACATGGAGGCGAGCTGCTCCGGGCTGAAATCGACCGACAGGGGATAGTCGCGCCTGACCTTCATGATGCACGCGAGCTCTTCCGGGCTCATCCCGGCAATCCTACTCACCGGCACCCGTTGCAGAAGGGCAGGGTCGACCACCTCTTTGAGCCGTTGCACCGGTATGCGGGCGATCTCTTCCGCCGTGAACCTCCCCGTCGTCCCCTTGCCGCGTGCCGCCCGGACGGAACGGGAGGCTGCCCCCAAGATGACCACAGCCACACCGCACGCCCCCATCACCATCTTCCCCGTCAACGGTGCTCCCCTCCGGTCACGTGTGACTCTGTCTGCCCGCGCAAGCCCTGCGGAGGAAAGGGCTCCGCGCCTCAGGCGCACCCCCCGCAGGCGCCGCCCCTAAGCCATATATAGGACCCACGGGGTGGCAAGCGTGCCGGGGGTACCTGGCGCCGGGGTGCCGCCCTACCCCCGGTCTCAAGGAGATCCCGTCCCTCCCCGCTTCCAAGGCAAGCCGCCGCGCCCGGCCATACTGGCGGACGAGACTCCCTGCGCCATCCTCTACACGTCCGGGACCACGGGCAGGCCCAAGGGTGCCGTGCTCAGCCACAAGAACCTGCTGGCCAACGTCCGGCGCACGGTACGGCGGAACCGGTGCCGCTACCCCGCCTGAAGCTCACCGCATCGGGCGGGGCGCCCCTGCCGGAAGCGGTGATCAGGGCGTTCGAAGCGAGGTTCCGGGCCACGCTGATCGAGGGATACGGCCTGTCCGAAGCCTCGCCCAGCTGGGGTGGTGATCCCACGAGAACCCGCAACCGCCGCAGGCGGAAGGGCCAGGATCGGCGTCCGCCCCGGGGGTTGTCGTCATGCCCCAATTCGGCCTGGGGATCTCAGTTGAACGGGAACTGGAGCTGACGGTCTTGCCCCTCGTGTTCCGCCTGTTCGGCAGGAGAGGCCGTCTCAAGGCAGGTTCGCACAGCAACGAGCTCCTCGGCAGACGAAAGTCGAAAAGTGATGCTGTTGCCGTCAGCCGCCCATTCGAATGGCGGTAGATCCCTCTCCTTGCGGAATGCACGCGACAGAAACTCCCTGGTGCGCCTGCGGACGCTGGTAACATCATTCCGACTGCGCCAGCGTTCCCACAGGCCGTGCGTGGCTTTGACCAGCACCTCGTCCAGAGAGAGGACAAAGTCGGCCGGCCAGCACTCCAGACGTGCCTGACCGACGATAGAAAGGGCGGCTTGCCAAACCGCGGCCAGGAACCGCCGAAGACAATATTGTTTCTCTTCCGGCCTTTGCTGTACCGACGGCAGCCACGGCAGCAGGTAAAACGGTCGCGTTAGAGGAGCCCGTTGTACGCGCAGCCGGACGGCCAGTTTCCGCCCAGTATCCTCTGGGAGCTCATGACTGCCGTGACAGGTGACGTACAGTCCGTCCTCCCCAACCTCTAGCCCCAAGCTACATACTGGCGACACGGCAAGGCCCAGGTCCTGCAGTTGCTCCCTGACCCTGAGCAGGGTCTGCCGCATCCGCTCGGCATCGCCCTCCGGCAATACGTAGGCAACGCAGCCGTAGGGCGGGGGACGGTCAGTTGCCATGGCGAGGGGCCCCCGCAAGTCGGCTGCCGCGAGGATAAGCCCTCGGGCCTGACCGGCAGTCCCTGACTCCGGGCCAAACGAACTCCCTTTGCACTCAATGATGAGGTACGCATTGGCCTCACGAGAGGCTAGCACGTCCGGTGAGGGCTGGTTGGTCACGTCCAGGGAGGCAGCGACCATCTGGACGGCGGGGGGAAGTGGCAGGCTGCGGTCCACTGAGTCCAACGCAAATCCGAGCTCCCACAAAAACGGCCGGATGGGGACGGCCTCCGGGGGTGCTTTCATGAGAAAATGAAGGACGAGATTCAGTTGGTAGACAGGATCATCTACGGGGACCACCGTCGACCCTCCCCGGGCGAGGCTCGGTTGCCACCACGGCCTCATATGGAAGGTTACCGATCCACACCTTAACAGCTGGATCGATAAGGCGCTGTACGTTCGTCACGAGGCGGTGGACCGTGTTGCCGCAGGTACCCTCGGGGAGGAAAGCCAGGAGATGGCCTCTGGCAAACTCTAGATAGATCCTCTGCCACAGATGGCGGTCAATCCCATAGACGTGCACTGTGTCCGGTCCGCCCTCGATGGGGTGGCCCCAGAGACGAAAGGCGTTGTTGCGTCGCCTGAATATACTGTTGACCCATCTCTTGAACACGTCTTCAGGGAGCGGCTCGGCGAACTGCATCAGGACAGGTGCACCTTGAGCCAGCAGACCCTCCGGCCCCCCGTCGAGCCGTGTCCAGAGGATGTCCTCCGCCTTCTCGGTTGTCCGGCGGTACAACTCGAGGACGTACGATAGTTGCTGCCTGTGGTCGGCAAAGCTGTCGCTCCGGTTGGTCACCTGACCGTCAAAGTAGAAGTCGTGACCCCCGCGCCCGGATGCCGGAATGCGGAGCTGGATGATGGAGTGGAAGGGTCGGTAGATGTCCCGCAGCCTGTCGATCTTTTCTTGCACTTCCCGCAGCCGATCGAGGAGTGTGCATCTGGCAGACCTCCTCTCAGGCAAAGCCGTGTCCTGGGATCGCTCATCTGCTTCTTCGTCCGGGTCGCTCTCAGGTTGACAACCGTCGTTGGGCTCCCGTCCCTCTACCTCGTAGCGCGCATCGTATTCGAAGGACAGCTTTACATAGCGGTGAGGCGCACAGCGAGCCTTCACGTGCTCCCATAGTTGCTCGAACACCGGGCGGCTGATCCATACCCTGTCCAGCCAGACACACCCGTCGACCAGCGCGCGCACCCGGGGGCGCACATCCTTCACGGGGAGAGTCGTGTACAGAGCAAAGAACCTGTGGTCGATGACCTCCGCCAAAGCCCATGGGTCCGCCCCCGGCGCCGATGCCACCCGAAACAAGGTGTCATCGACCGGCTCAACGAATGCGCCTGCCTGCCTTAGCATCTCTTGAGGGGTTGGATTCTTGTCACCGGTGCGTACCGTCTCCACGAGGAAGGACTTCACCACCGGAGTGCGGTGACTCCGAATATCGGCGCTCCATGCCCCGGACTGCCAGCCCTCGAAGTAGTCCCAATACTCCTCCCGCGATGGCAAACGGGGCATGCTCAGCGACTCGGCCGTCGGCTCTGGACCCATCCCCCTCACTCCCCCGTGCCCCGTCCATACCTGCGCGATCCCAGTATACCCAACTCCCAGGTGGCTGCCAACGGACGTGGCCATCCAGTCTTCCGCGCCAGAGGTCATCCGGCTCCCGAATGCGGTCCCAATGCGGCGCGTATGTCAGGTGAGGGCGTAGTGGCTCGCTCAGGAAGTTTGCTGTCGCGGTGGATTGCCCAACCAACTGCTGGCGAGCCCCGCTTTGCGGGTACGTTTCCCAACACGGCTCACCGCGCGCAGTGGCTGGTCCGCTACAGGTGGCGGAGTAGGAAAAGTACCGCTCCATGTCGTACTACCGATCAAGCGGCCGCATGTCCGGATTGGTGGTAGCGAACGCGGCGGCTGTCTTAACCCGGGGGTTGAGGTGTTCATATGGCAGATCTTGCGCTGCTCCTGTTCGGGCTTGTGCGGGCTTTGAAGCTCGCGCCCGGGAAGTACACCATACTCCCCAACGTTTTTGGGGGCCAGTCCATCACAGATGCAACGGGGTTTCCGGTGGTCACAGGACTGCCCAATCCTTTCGACGGTCTAGATCTCTTCGTGGGTTCCCACATAGTTGCCCATACACAGGGGGGTCCCCTCGGCGTCGACGTTTACGAGGGGGCTGATCTGGTAGGGCGGGTGGTGGATACTCCGTTCGGGGGGGAGGAACTGATAGAGGGCGTCGAACCCGTGGCCGCCGTTTTCCCGGCTGGTCCCACCGCTCAAATCGTTGACTCGAGCGGTGATCTGCTTGGTCAGGAAGCCCCGGGTGCGTTCGGGACCGACGTGGATGTACTCGCCCCGCTTGATTCTGCCGATGGTGATCTGGTGATCGCAGCAGCAGACGCGGGGAGTGGGCTTGACCTGCTGCAGGGGATCGACGGGACGGCGGCGTCGGTCGAATACGCTCAGGCCATGGACATGTTGGCGGGGTTTGATGGGATTGACATCTTTGACGGGATTGATGCAGTCGATGCTGCCGCCGCGGCGGCTGATCTTGACTCAGTCCTGGACACGGTCGACCTGGTTGGCCTTCTTGACCTAACTCCCTAGTGCCCAGGACGCCGTGCTGTGCCATGCTTGATGGTGCGGGGGCGAGTGGGTGTTACATGAGCGTGCCTGCGGGTTATGGGCCGTCAGCCAGCCCTGACTAGCTATTGGCCCCAGTCGGACCGCGGGGGGGGCGGGGGTGTGTCCGCGAACGAAAGGAGCAACGAGGGGGCCAACTCGCAGGAAAGGCCTACTACGGAGGATTGGGTCCGATTCTGGACGGAGATGCGGCGGCTTTTCGGAGGCGCCTACGCAAGTGTTGTCCGCCAGGAGGCGGGTGGTTCGGTGAGCGCCGCGATGACTCTTGCACAGTTTCAGGAACTACGTATGCGTCTTTATGCCAGGGCCCGGCGCGGGGGCCCCTTGGGTCAATTGCCTGCTAAGGCAGCCGAGCGCGATCTGATTGAGGAGTGGTTTTCACCGGACTCTGTGGAGAAACTGCAGGAAAGCCTGCGGAAGGGACTGCCGACGGCCGTATACGATGCTCTGGTGGAATGGGCGAGAGCGAGTTCTCAACAACAGATAGCCTCGTGGCAGGGTCGCATTCGTCCCCGGCTGGAAAAAGTCGCGTGGGCCAAACAGGCGGACAATTCCCCTCGCCAGGGTAACTCGGCGGCCCTGCGGGCGGCGTACCAACTCATGAATCCGAAAGATTGGTTAGATTCGTTCAAGGCCACATTCGAGGTCTCGGACATACGGTTGGGCTACAATAGGTTTCTGAGGTCCGCCAATTCATCGCTGCCCTTTCTTGACTTGCCGAACCGTTATCAACTTCCGGAAGCGTCCTTCAAAGCCCTGGAGGCAGGTGTTTTGTTGGGACTGACTCAGGTATATGAAGCCCTGGGTCAACTTGCGATGCGGCTCAGCAGTCAGGTGAAGTTGTTAAAGGAAGTCAAGGAGGCTCTGGGTTTCAACATCGGATTCAAACTTGTTGCCAAGCTGGTAGGGGGGGCCATTGCCGGCCCGCTCGGCTCCCTCGCGGCCGGTCTGTTCTTCAATCCGCTCGCCGAGGATCGCCAGCGGGTCAGGGAGGGCCACAACCAGGTGTTGGCTGCGTGGGAACTGTTCCTGAACCGCCTTGACTCATGTTGGCCGGCATTGGAAGCGAGGTATCGCCATGCACTGATGTGCCTGTACGGGGGCTTGATGTTGCGCCTGGTGCAGGATCTTCGGTCTGCCGGAATCGATCTCATAGGCGTTGATTTGGGGACGGGGCAAATCACGACTACGGTGGCTGAAAACGACATCGATCGAGTTATATCGTGGGCGCACAACTGGTCCACGAAACTCGATGACCTGATATCGGCCAATGCTTGGTCCGAAGCTGAGATGGTTTCGAGGGAGGTCGCCAAAGCGGTCCTGGCCCAACCACACGTCGGGCGGGTCGTATATCGGGACCGGTCTCTCCTGTGTTGGTCGGTGATTTACCGCACTGTGCTCGTCTTCCATCACGCACAGGATCTTTGGTCAAATGGCAGAAAACGGGAGGCTGCCGGGCTGTACTGGAAGTGGTTCGAGGAATCGCCGGTTTGCCCCGATGACCAAGCATTACTCCAACGGAAGGTACTTCCGGTTCACGCGGCCGCGTCTCGCTTGATTAACCAATTGCTTAGGAATTCCGATTGGATTAGCGAGGGGAAGCAGGGTGTGTCTCTATCAGAGGCACCGTTCTTCAAATTCTTGGGCCGCCGCGTTCAGGCGCGGCAGTCGCCTTTTCCGTGGCAAGGAGAAGTGATCGCCCCAGCGCTGGTTCGCCTTCTGGTCAGTTACGCTTCGTTCGCACGAGTCAAGCCCGGGGTGCTCAATACACTAAACAAACGGGAAAAGAGAGCCTCTTATGTGTCCGTTGCGCGTCTCTACCGACGGGCCGCCAGACCTCGTTGGTCGGAGGATCCTTTCTACCGATGGCTGGTTTGGCGATTCTTGCGAGCCACACTGCTGTGGGTGGGGTCGGCGGTTGCGCTCGGATCGGTAGCATGGTTGATTGCTACTGTAGCGATTAAGTGAGATGCACAGTAGGCCAGGGCTGGCGCACGGGGGGTAGGGAGGCCGTTGGGTAATACATACGGAGCGGGGTATCCGCCGTCGGGCGAGGCGATCAAGCAGGGCAGGGAGTGTCAGTGGATGCATCTCTCGGCGCGGCTGACGTGGCATGACGGCGGGTGGGACGGGAGGATCTGCAGGAACCCTACCGGGAACGTCTGGTGCCTGATGCACGAGCACATCCGCTCCTCGCGGGATGATGAGCGGGAAGAGGCGCACAGGGGAAAGCTGCTCGCGGATATTCGGGACTGGGGTCCGCCGTGCGGACGGGACCCCGGCGCGTTCTCGCCGGTGGGATACCGTATCACGCACCGTGATCCCCTCGACTGGCGCGGCTTGCCACCTGCGGAAGAAGAGATCCCGCCGTATTCCTGGTGCGCCTCCCCGTACGGTCGTATGTTCTCTTCCGACCCGGAGGCGACGTGGGAAAGCGATCCGGTAGAGCAGGAGCGGCGGCTCCGGGAGTTCTGGGCCAGTGTCAAACCGGGGCGTTCCCTGGTGTTCTTCTACCTTAACCACGCCAACCCACTGCAGGACGAAAGCGGTACCCGCCTCCTGGTCGGGATCGGGCGGGTCAAGGAGATAGGGCTGCTCCAGTACTTCGGCCAGAGCCCGAAGTACCCGGGGAAGAAGTTCCCGGTATGGTCCCGTCGCGTCACGCACGACTATCCGCGCCAGGGGTTCCGCCTGCCCTATCAGGAGTACGTGCAGCTCGGCCTGGACCCCAGCGGCATCCTGTGCCCGATTCCGTCGTCGGCGATCCCGGCCTTCTCCTATGTGACCGAGCACGTGACGGACGACGTTGCCATCGCCGTCATCGAGCGTGCCATCCAGTCCCTGCAGGCCGTGATCAGCGAGGGCAGAGTCCCCGGGAACTGGGGTGAGGCCCTGGCATGGCTTAACGATGTGCTGGCCGAATGCTGGACCGGCCGGGGCCGCTATCCGGGGATAGGGGCCGTGCTGGATCACCTGGGGTTCGGTCAGGGCGCGGTCTTCCACTACAGGGTGCTCGCTCCCATGGCGGAGAGGGGCGATGACCCGCTAGCCTACGTGATCGCCCTGCTCGAGGGCCGCGAGGAACTCACGGACCCTTCCTACGCCGGCGGTCTCAGGGCGGCCGCGCAAATGTGGGGTCAACTGCCCCAGACACGCAGGGAGTTGCTCAAGACCCTTTGCCGGTTCGAGCTCACCAGGGCGCAGGTGGATCGTATTGCGCACCCTCAGAAGAGGGCGGAGGCAGGTTTCCGGCCACGGTGGCGCTTGACTGGCTGGCAGACATGGAAAAAGACATCCGGAACGTTGTACTGGAGTTCCTGGGTAAGACGTACCAGCCCAGTGGGTTAGACTGGGCGCAGATCATCCGGAGCATCCCGGGTGCCATCCCGGCCGACGCCGACGAGCGGGCGGTCGCTGAGGCCCTGGTGGGGCAGGCCGATGCCCTCGAGCTGGTCTTCCGATCCCGGTTTGCCGTCATCCACGGGCCGGCCGGGACCGGGAAGACGACCATCGTGGCGGCGCTTCTGCGGGGCATCGAAGAGACGGAGGGCAGAAGGCCCGTACTTCTCCTGGCCCCTACGGGCAAGGCCCGGGTCCGCCTGGCAGAGAAAACCGGTCTCAAGGATCGGGCGTTCACCATACACCAGTTCCTCCTCCGGAACGGGTGGTTGAGAGAGGAGAACTTCACGCTGAAGCTCTCAGGGGGCCAGACGGAGGGGGCAGCTACCGTCATCGTCGATGAGGCCTCCATGATCACCGTCGACCTGCTGGCCACCATGCTGCGAGCGCTCAAGAAGAACGAGGTGCGGCGCTTCATACTGGTGGGGGATCCCAACCAGCTGCCCCCCATTGGCCCGGGCCGGCCGTTCGTGGACATCATCTCGTGGCTGGAGCAAGATGAGACTATCCGCCGCTACGGCCGGCACGTAGCCCACCTGCGCCAGCGGGTCCGTCACAAGCACCGCGGTAGCGAAGCCCTCCGGCTGGCGGATGCCTTCGCCGCCGAGGACCCCAGCCCGGATGACGACGCCATCCTGTCCGCGGTGGCACTCGGGCGGGTCGATCCCGCCTCGGACCTGGAAGTTCACTATTGGAACGACGCAGTCGAACTGTCGCACCTGCTGTCGGAACGCATGAAGGCCGTCCTTGGGGTGGCGGCAGATGGTCCCAAACCGTGGGACACCCTCGATGAGTCGCTGGGTCACGGCAAGGAGAAGCCGCATCCCGAACGCTGGCAGATACTGAGTCCGGTCAGGGGCGACTTGCACGGCACCAGCGAGCTCAACCGAGTCATCCAGCGTACCTACCGGCGCGGCCTGATGGTTACTGCGAAACCGAGACCGTTCGGTGAGCAGGAGATCGTCTGGCGCGACAAGGTCATCCAGATCGCCAATGCGCGCATGCCCTGGTGGGACGGGAAACAACAGCGCGAGGAGTACGTGGCCAACGGCGAAGTGGGCCTGGTGGTGGGGACGCAACGAAAGGGTAAGCACGGCAAGCCCCCCTGGGACGTCCTCTACGTTCGCTTTCCCGCCCGGGATTTCGAACTGCAATACCGGTGCCCGATCGTCGACAGTTACCTTGAGTTGGCCTACGCCATCACCGTGCACAAGGCCCAGGGGAGCGACTTCGATTACGTATTCCTCATCATCCCCCAGAAGGCACCCACGCTTTCTCGCGAGCTTCTCTACACCGGCCTCACCAGGTTCAAGGAGCGCCTGATACTGCTCATCGAGAAGGACTGCGGTCCGCTCCTCCGTTGCCGCAGCCCGGAGGCGTCTGCCACCGCCCGGCGCAACACCAACCTGTTCTCACTGCAGATGCACCCCGAGACCGTTGGCCCGTACCGCCCGGATCTCCTCATCCACCGCACGCGCGAGGGGACCCTGGTGCGCTCGAAGTCGGAGGTGGTGGTGGCCGACGTCCTCACCAGCGTCCTGGGCGAGGGCTGCTACAGGTATGAGCAGAAGCTGGAGAACCCGGCAGATCCCCGCGACTTCCGCCTGCCGGACTTCACTATCACTTATGCGGGCGATACCTTCTACTGGGAGCACCTGGGCATGCTCGGCAACCCGGCCTATCGCCAGGAGTGGGAGCGCAAGCGGGCCTGGTACGAGGGCCTGGGCATCCCGGTGGTGGGCATCGGTGCAGCGCCGGGTCAGGAGCCGCCGCACCCCACACCCCCGTTCGTCATCACCTCAGCCGATGGGCGGGACGGCAGCATCGACGCCCAGGAGATCGCCCACCTCGCCCGCAAATGGATCCTCAACACGTAGTCGTGACTGCCTGCTCGCGACCGGCCCACCGAAGTGCTCAGCGGGCCCGTCGACCATGGAGAGGACGCTGGCCCTGGCCGTCAACGCCTGGCTCGGCAGCGAGCGGGGCGGCGGGAGTTCCCTCCCAAAGGACCGGAGTACGATCCTTGCGGGCTACAAGTGGAGATGGTCACCGCCCGCTGGGAAGGGCTCGCCCCGGAGTAGCTTTTCCGGGACCTTCCGTATCAACGCGCGCAACACCCCTGGGGTGGGTGGATACCCGAGCTTTCATGCCGGGGGGAGCGGGAGAAGGCGAGGTAATGCGCGTACTGCCGCCGCCGGCGGAGGAGGACGGCCGACGGGGTTGCGGACCCGTCTATGAGTGAGGCGAGGTAGTCTATGTGGACGGGGCGCAGGTCTACCAGGGCATGGCGGGTGCCGGAAGCGGGGTCGCGTACCTCAACACGCTGCTCGCTGGCCGCGGGGCAGGTCGTCGGATACAGGATGGCGGCGGAGCGGCCCGGCATGCTGAGGGCGTACATCGCCAGCTGGTAGAGCATGTCCCGCGGAGGGGGATTCTCCCACAGGTCGCGGTACTTGGCGTCGAGTACCACCGGCGTCGCCGCAGCACCGGAACCCGATGGGCCAGCAGCGCCAGTGGCGGGTACGACGAGCATGTCGGGGCGGGGTGTGGGCGATGCCCGGCCGCGAGGGTTGTAGTCGGGGTGGTAGCCGAGCATTCCCGTGAGCCGGTATTCGGGGCGTACCGTATATCCCTCCAGGTTCTCAGTCAGGAAGCGCGTGAGGAGCCCCTGGAAGAACCGGTTCATGTCGAAGAGGAATCCCGGGAGTTGCAGCGGGTGCGCCTCGCCGTCGGCAGACAGCCCCTGGCCCTCCACCAGCATCTCAATCAGCGTCAGGGCGGGCCGGTAGGATCGGGTAAGCCGGTCCATTTGCAGGTGAAGCCGGCGGAAGGTGGGGCGGTCGAGCCGCGCCGGGGTAACGTCGTCCGCCAGCAGGGCGGCTACCCGGCGCAGGTTCCCGCGCAGAGCCACGTCCTCGGTGATGGTCGTCCCAAACTGCAGGCCGGCCAGGAGTACCTGGTTGGGCAGGCAGTCGGCGAGGCGGGGATGGTGCCAGCAGGGCAGGGCAGCTTCGGCAGGGTGCCGCCGCGCCAGGGTCGCAAAGTCGATGCGGCCCCGCGGTGCTGGGAGTACCTCGTGCTGGCGGATGTAGCGGCGATGCAGGCCACGGGCGACGAGCTCCCCTGCCTCGGCGGCCAGTTGATGCAGCAGGAGGTCGGGAAAGGACAGTTGCCCTGCGGTGATGTCAACCTCACCCACCAGCCTGAGCTGCCTCAGGCCGTAGGCGTAGCGGAGCAGGGAGAGCAGGGCCGGACCCGGGATCTTGGGCTCGATGCTGATGTGCAGGGGGCCCAGGCGCAGCACACCCACGTACGAGCTGGTACGGATGTGCAGCCCGTCGACCAGCTCGAGGACCTCCAGTATCCCCTCGCGGGACAACTCTTCAGCCAGCCGGCGGGCGCCGGGGTGAGCGGACAGGTTCAGGCCCACCAGCCTGCTGCCGAGGGGATCACGCGGATCAGGGGCAGCCGTCTGCCATTCGCTCATGCGCAGGCGAATGGCGCCGCCCCCGCTCGCCCCCTCCCCGTTCCGGCCCTCACGGTCCATGGTGACCCCCCACCGACCCCAGCA
>JACIYH010000021.1 GCA_014360055.1 Bacillota bacterium
CATTGCAGGATTTTGCCTATTAGTGGCCTGACTTGAACACCGGGCTTGAAATGAAGCGGGTCCGCGGGGCATGTTTTTCACCACGGACCCTTCCGGCCGCTGATGACGGGACCAGGTGCTGGAAAGCCAGGGGTCAGTCGCGCAGAAGAAGCGCCGGCGGCGGCGTCACCCCCAGGATGGAGAGGACCTCCCTCTGCTCGGGCCCCGGCCGGGTCACGCTTACCACCCGCTTGCCCGCAAAGACCTGCTCCACCGCCTTGATCCGCTCCAGGATCTCCACCATCCTGCGCCCCGTGAGCAGGGAACCCTTGGCCCGTTCCACGGCCCGCTTCCTTTCCTCCGGATCGGGGATCGCCTCCGCCTGCGCCACCTCGGCCGCGACCTTCCTGCGGGAAAGCACCTCGAACCACTGCTCGAACAGGTACGCCAGCACGCAGATGAGCACATGCGCCCTCACCCGGTCGGCGTTGTAGTGGTAGATGGGCCTGAGCTTGAGGAAGTCCTTGATCTCCCGCATGGCACGCTCGACCCCGAACAAGTTCTTGTACGCGGTCACCACCTGGTCCGCTGGCAGGGAGCAGTCCGTCTTGATCAGGAACATGCCGTCCCGCAGCGCCTCGCGGGCGATGGCGTCTTCCTTGCGGGAGAACGCAAGCTGCTTGCCGTCGTAGCTCACCTCGAAGAACTTGGCCAGGCCGTGGTGCAGGATCTTGGCCACCTTGAGCATGACGCCCTTTTGCGTGAGCTTGCGCCCCCGCCGCTTCCTCTCCCCCGAGAGGTCGTCCCTGAGCAGGGCGAGTTCCCTCTCCGCCTCCGCCAGGGCCTTCTCCCGGGAGGAGGCGTCCTCTTCGGCCCGCTCGGGGTTGTAGCACAGGATGTAGCGCACCCCAGGGCCCTTCTCCTCCTCGGGGAACTCGGGATCTTCTTCCACCACGTCCGCCGGTACCTCCAGGTAGCGCAGGCCCCCCTTCCCCAGCTCCCGGTAGCTTCCCAGATCGCGGTACCGCTCGAGCAGAAGGTCCGACACCACCCGGTTGCGCTTGTGGTACCCCAGGATGTACCGGAACCCCGCCTCCCGGAGCACCTCCAGGTTGTCCCGGGTGATGACCCCGCGGTCACCCACGAAGATGCACTCCTTCACCTGGAACCTCTGCTTGAGCCGGGCGATGGCGTCAGGCAGGGTCTCGCGGTCGGTGGTGCTACCGTCGTACACCTCGTGGGCAATGGGAAGGCCTTCTTCGGTAACCAGCAGCCCCAGCAGGATCTGCTTTCTGTCCGGCCTCCGGTCGCGGGAATACCCGTAGCGGGCCAGGGGACAGGCTCCTCCCTCGAAGTAGCTGCTGGTGAGGTCGTAGAACACCATGCTGAGCTGGAGGCTCAAAAGATCGCTCAACGAGCGCTCCGCGGAGCGGATGGTGCGCAAGTATGCCCGGCTAGCCGGTCTGGACCGGGTCACCGTGCACACGCTCAGGCATACGTTCTGTAAGATGTTGGTTGACGCTGGCGAGAGCCTGGACCGGGTTGCGGCGCTTGCCGCGCACGCCAGCCTGAACACGACGGCGCGGTACACGAAGCCGTCGTTCACGGACCTGGAGAAGGCGGTCGCCAGACTTGCCTGGGAGTGAGCGTGAGCGGTAGCGCCCCGGGGCGGGTCGACGCTGGCGTCTCATGGTCCCGCCCGTGGGCGGCGACAATGCGATATACTATTGCGGGCAAACGGGGTCAACAGACGGGAGGTTGACGCATGGCTCGGCGGCGGGTCAGGGTATTGCTCGAGTGGGACCCGGACGACCGGGTGTGGGTCACGTACGTTCCCGACCTGGAGTGGCTTTCCACTTACGGTGAGACGAAGGAGCAGGCGTTGGAGCAGACGCGTGAAGCCATCCTGGGGTACATTGAGGCGGCTGCGAAAGAGGGTCTGTCCCTGCCGGCGCCGCGGCCTGGGCCAGAAGTGGTAGAAGTGGAAGTGGCTGTGGGTTGAGTCGTGTTTCGAGGGGCAGCGACCGGGCGGTGCTGCGTGCCTTGCAGCGGCTTGGGTTCGTGGTGACCCACGTGCGGGGGAGCCACTACTATCTTCGGCGTCCCGGAGAAGGCGGATTGGTTGTGGTGCCCGTGCATGGGCACCGCGACCTGCCCGTGGGGACCATGCAGTCGATCCTGCGGCAGGCTGGGATGACCGCCGAAGAGCTTGCCTCCCTGCTGTAGGAACCCGCCTTCACGCCGGGCTGAAGCAGAGAGATCGTTGCGGCCACCCCGGCACACCCGGGCCAGCGTCAGGTTGGATAAGCAGCTTGTCGATGCCGGCGAGAGCGCGGACCGGGTGGCGGGTCTTGCCGGGGACGCCGGTCTGAACACGACGGCGCGGCACACGAAGCTCTCGTTCACGGACCTGGAGAGGGCTGTGGCGTGGGAATGGCCGGTGCTGCTGGTGGCCTTTCGGCGTGCCCTCGACCGGGAGGTCCAGAATGGTGTATTCTGGTGTCTGGGAGAGGCGGGGTTCGGGAAATGGGGGCGTCAGAGCACAAAAGTACGGCGTATCACGGGCCCGGTATTCGAGAGGTGGTCACGCGCGTTTATGAGGCCATCCGGGATAGAGGTGTTCACGATCCGGTGTGCCAGATTGCGGGCTACCTCCTCTCCGGGGAGCCGGCGTACATCACCGGTTTCAGGGGGGCCCGGGAGTTGATTCAGTCCGTTGAGCGTTACGAGATCGTGGGGGAATTGCTGAGGGCGTATTTTGTAGACGCGGGGGAGGGCCCTGCCGAGCCTGGCGATGCCGGATAGATCGAAGTTGGCGGAGCCTGCTGCCACAGCGGGGGTGGTTGTCCGAATCCGGGCCAGGCCGTGATCCCGAGCCGCTGGCTGGGGTCGGAATAGTGCTGCGTAATCGGCGCGTGCAGCAGCGTTCGGTGTTTGGGCTGGAGAGGGCACGAGGCCACCCGGGGCAGGGCGGATGGGAGCAACTTGCGAGTTTGTGCGAGCCCTGCGGCCGTGGCCGAAGCCCTCGCCAACCGGTTTCGCTTCCTGACCCGGGCGGCCACGCCTTGATTCGACATGGTGTGTCACCGGTCCTTGTGGGTTGTAACCATGGCGCGGGGATGGCCCCCCGTTGTATTGCCAGGTGCCTTTGCTCAGTGGGTTGGTGGAGGAACGAAGCGTTCTTCGTGCACGGTGCCCCAGCGCCCAGGGCAAGGGACATGCGAAGAAATGTCGAATCCTGCGTTGGGCGGGCCGAACGGCGGAGGGAATTAACAGTGGCAGATCATCTCCTCTCACGAGCCCCTGATGAGCTTCCCGTGCTGATGCGCGCCTGCCGCCTCCTGGAAGCGGCGAAGAGCGGCGCGGAGGAGGACGTTTCCAGGGCCCTTGCGGCGCTGAGGGAGGCCGCTGTTTCGGTTTCGGCCGCGGCCGGTGCCCTGGAGTTGATGACGGAGCGGGCGAGGCTGAGGAAGCCGGGCTGAGGTTGGAGATTGTGGGCTTGTGGACCGGCGGCGGAAGGGATGCACGGGCTTGGTCAGGCGCGGGGACAGCATCGGGCGGGTGTGCTGATCTTGAGCTGTGTGCTCTTCTTCGTCGATCCGTTGGGTTTCGGTGCTTATCAGACGTTTCACACGCCTTGCCGGGCGGAACGGCGAGGGAGTCCGAGGGGCATTGCGGCCCGGGGTCTGCATGCTAAAATGGCGGTGAGAACACGGAGTTGGTGTCTGGAGGTAGGGTGAGCCGAGGTGGAGGTGGGGCGGTCACATGGGTGTAGCTTTCGAACGGGTGTTGGAGGAAGCCAGGAAGCTGTCTCGGGAGGAGATCACCCTGTTGATCCGCAGGCTGGAAGCGGAAGCTTGGGATGGGGCGGCTGCGGAGTCGTTCGCGAGGGCTGCGGGGAGATGGGGTGATGTTGACGTGGACAGCTTCCTACGGGAGATCTACTCCGCGCGAAAGCGGCGGGGTAGGGCGAGGGTTACCTGGTGATGCGGCCTGGCTATCTGGTTGACACCGATTGGGCGGTATTCTACCTGCGGGGAAGGGAGCCCTTTGTATCCTTGCTGAGGACCCTGCGGGAGCGCGGCTTGGCGGTGAGCATTGTTACTGTGGCTGAACTGTATGAGGGTGTGTTCAGGGCGCCTCGTCCCGAGGAGAAAGAGGCCGGTCTATTCGACTTCTTGTCGGGAGTAAGCGTCCTGGACTTGACTGTGCCCGTTGCACGGTTGTTTGGAAGCTACCGGGCGCAACTGCGCCGGGAGGGCCGTCTTGTAGGAGATTTCGATTTACTCATTGGTTGCACCGCTGTTCACCATAGTTTGCCCTTGCTGACGGAGAATGCGAGGCACTATGAGCGCATACCCGGGCTGCGTACGATCTCGGCAAGGGAGTTATCCGCGCAGAACGGACGGTCGTCGGTGGACGGCGGGGAAGGGCCTGCTCCTACGGTTCGGAAACGCAGGGGGCGTAAGCCCAACTAGGGGCTTTCGGCGGTTGTTTTGCCGGCTTGTTAGTAGTGGTTGGTGCCATCCTGCCGGGATATGCTTCTTCTGCGACACGGACTGGCCGCCAGGGGTTGCGTGGGCGGTTCGGTAGGTATATCTGCAGGAGAATCCCACGAGTCCGGCCAGGAACAAGTGGGAAAGGGAGATAGAGACCTACAAGAGGGAGATCGCAAGGCAGCAGAAGCGTCTGGGGGAAAGGTAGTCACGGGCTGTTCATTCGGTGGGTCCGCAGTTGAGCTATGCATAACAGGCTCGTGACAGAAAGGGTGATGCGCGTGATCCACGATGCGGGGAATGAGGCCGGGTCGGATGTAAGAGTCCAAAAGACGTTGGAAATGCTTCATGCTCTCGAGGATAAGCTGGCGCGGGGCTTGGGTGTCACCCAGTCTGAGCGGTTGTCTAGCCTTTGCGATGACTTAGTGCTGCATTTCTTAAGTACGGTGACGTATTATAGCTGCCCGGGATAGGGGAGCTGTGGTACAATGCTCTGGGAAGGGAGGGAGCATTGTGCCGCGGAAGAGCCCGTTCGTCATTAGCCTGACGGATAGTGAAAGAGCCAGATTGGAGGCGATAGCGCGGAGGTATACGTCACCGTATCGTGACGTGATCCGGGCCAAAGTGATTCTTTTAGCCGCGGAGGGATGGTCTAACGATCAGATCGCGCGTCGCCTGGACATGCCACGGCAGATCGTTAGCAAATGGCGGAAAAGGTTTTTCGCCGAAGGAATGGCCGGCCTGCAAGACCGCCCGCGAGGCGGTCGGCCCCCGGCTTTTCCCCCCTCACGTGGTGGTGGAGGTTAAAGTGCTGGCTTGCGAACTCCCTTATCGGGCAAACGTGCCCTTGGCTCGGTGGACCCTCTCCGAGCTTCGGAGAGAAGTAATTGGGGCTGGCATTGCGGCGGAAGTGAGCGGCTCAACCCTGTGGCGGTGGCTTACGGAGGATGCGATCAGACCATGGCGTCATCGGAGTTGGGTTTTCCCGCGGGATCCTCTTTTTGCCGAGAAGGCTTCTCGGGTACTGGATCTGTACGAGCGCAGGTGGCAGGGCAAGCTGCTAGGGCCTTCGGATTACGTAATTTCGGCGGACGAGAAGACGAGCATTCAGGCGCGTATCCGTAAGCATCCAACCGAAGGCCCAGGACCTGCGCAGGCCATCAAAGTAGAGCACGAATACGCCCGCGGAGGAGCGTTGAGCTACCTGGCTGCCCTGGACGTGGGGAGGATGAAGATATTCGGACGTTGTGAGGAACGGACCGGCATAGCAGCCTTTGACCGTCTTGTCGCACAGGTGATGAGTCAGGAGCCCTACCATTCGGCCCTCCGCGTGTTCTGGATATTGGATAACGGCTCTTCGCACCGCGGGGTGCACTCCATCGTCCGCCTCCAAAGCGCTTGGCCCAACATCGTTCTCGTGCACCTACCCGTGCACGCCAGTTGGCTCAACCAAATCGAAATCTACTTCTCCGTCATTCAGCGAAAGGTGTTGACGCCGAACGACTTTTCATGCACGGCCGAGGTAGAAGATCGCATCCTTGCTTTCCAATCACGCTACGAGGAAATCGCGCAGCCATTTGAATGGAAGTTCACTCGCAACGACTTGCTGAGCCTCATGACCAGTTGTCACCCTGGTCTTGCTCTTCGGCGGTCTTACCGCTACAGTTTTTGCCGCCAGCCCCATCAAACTTATCGTCAACGGCCGGGAAATCCAGCTCGACGTGCCACCGCAACTGGTTAACGGCCGGGTCATGGTGCCCATGCGCTGGGTGGCCGAGGCCCTGGGTGCCGGGGTGGAGTGGGATGAAATGGCCCAGGCGGTGCGCGTCACCACCAAAGCGGAGGAGCCGATGGAGCATGTGCCAGGCAGATATTACCGACAGGTCCCGGAAGAAATCGTTACGCCGGAAATGGTTCTCCAGGTGTCAAACGTCACGTAATTGACCCGGGGGTGCGTCAATTAATTGACCCACCCCAGGACATGTGGCCTAGCCCATTTGTACCATGGTGACCACCCCCTGGTCTAGTTGATCCTGGGTGTGCTGGTCGAGAAGGTGCGAAGTGGCGTTTTGAGAGGGCGCGGACGGCGGAGGTGCCATCTCTGCAAGTGCAGTGTTGCCGGCCAGTTGGCTCAGGCGGTCGGGCCTGCGCATAGGCCGGTAGCTTTTGCCCAGCATGAGCACGTGATGGGAGCTGTTAACCAGCCGGTCAAGAGCCCCCTCGGCCAGCACCGGGTTGGGGAAAAGCGGGTACCAGTCCTGGGGAGCGCGGTTGGAAACCACGATGGTGGAGGCACGCTGGTAGCGCCCGCAGATCAGCTCGTACAGGTCCTCCGCCTGCTGGACGCCCAGTTCCCGGAGTCCGAAGTCGTCGATGATCAACAGGTCGGGCTGGAGGTAGCGCCGGAGCCTGGATTCCCAGGTGCCGTCGGCGTGACCTCCGCCCAAGTCGGCGAAGAGCCGGGGGGCCTTGGTGTACAGCACGTCGTATCCCCGCTGGCAGGCAGCATACCCCAGCGCCTGTGCAACGTGCGACTTGCCCGTGCCAGCCGGGCCGTAAATGAGCACTGATTCCTTGCGTTCAACGAACCGGCAGGTGGCCAGGTCCCGGATGGTGGCGGCGGGGATCTTCGGGTTGTACGAGAAGTCAAAGTCCGCCAGGGTCTTGACCTCCTCGAAGTGCGCCCTCACGAGCCGGCGCGACAGCGCCTTCTGGGCCCTCCGGGTGATCTCGTCCTCAAGCAGCATCTCCAAGAAGGTCAGGTATCCCAACTCGCCTCTCTGGGCCTGCTCCAGGCGGATTTCCAAGGACTCCAGCATACCTCCCAGGCGGAGGGCTTTAAGTTTGGGTTCCAGTTGGTGCACCTTCATGCTCTCACTCTCCTCGCTGAGATTCGGCGTGGAAAAGCAACCTCAGCCGGGTACACGATCCCGTGTGGCGCGCTGGTGAGCCATCCGGGGCCTGCCACCCACTCTGATCGCTGACGCCTTCCCCACCGGTTGCCGAGGCAGGGGCAAGCGACCAGCCGACCAGCCGTGCCCTGCTTGCCGGCGTGCGTCCTGGGCGTCCGCGGGGTCACAGACCCGACCGCCGGCAGGCCTGCACCGCCGCGCCATGGCCTCTGAAAGCCCTCCTCGCCGCGCACCGGTACCCGGGTGGGCCGGAAAGGGAGCAAAAGCGCTTTACCAGGTTCGGCAACGCCCCCGTCCGGCCTCCCACAGCGGTCGCCGCCCCCGGGAACCCGGAAGAGGCCCCTGGCGCCAGGGAAAACGTCCCCCGCGTGAGTGTGGTCTCCGTCGAGATGGCCGTAGTTGCTCTCACCGCCAGGACACCCGGGGACGCGCAGGGTGGCTGGGTGCGCGCCCGGGCCGGCTGCGGGGCGGCGGTGTTCCACGGCCCCTGTGCCGCTCCTTCCTGCGGAACCGCGTGCCTCCCGGGCTTCCGCGTTACCAGGAGGCGTTCCCGAGACAGCAGTTGCCACGGAAAGCGCACGGCCGGCCAAAGCCCTCTGCATCCTCCTCCGGGCCGCCGCGCGCGAGAACCCCATCGCGGCGACCTCCAGCGCTTGTGTCCGGGAAATGGCTGCGCATCGACCTCTCCTCCTACCCTGAGCATTCCTCGACCGCCGGCAGGGCGAAGTACTGCTGGCCGTGCAGGAACGCCCCCACCGAGCGGCTGCCATCCTGCTGCCTGACGTCGATGGGCCGCCCGTCCATCTCGTTGGCGAGGATGTTCTTCACCGTGCGGTACCTGGGGTCGCCGTAGGCCAGGGCGCGCTCGCAGGCCGCGTCCAGGCGTTTGGCCCCGTACTTTTCCTCCAGCCGCAGTATCCCTTGGGCCTGCCTGAGGTTGTAGAGCGTGTTCACCGACAGCACCTGGGCCACGGCCTCCTGCACGTGAGGACCCAGTTCCCCGGCCCGCTTCAGGCACCACTGGGGCGTGCGCAGGAAGAAGGCGATGCGGTCTTCGGGCAGGTCGGCAAGGTCCGTCTGCCTCCTGCCCTGAGGCACCCGCGGGTGGGTCTTCACGATCTCCTCGCCCTTGAAGAACTGCACCGTGTTCTCCTTGATGCAGACCTGGAGTTCCGAACCGATCAGCCGCCAGGGAACCGAGTAGAAAGCCTTGGCCGCGTAGCAGTGGGAGTCCGGCGCCACTTTCGCAGTCGTCCACTCCCGCATCTCCCAGGGCTCGGCAGGCAGGGGGAGCAGGTGGGCCCGTTCCTCCCGCTCGAACAGCTCCAGGGGGCGCTGCCGGGTGGTCCCGTGGATCCTCCGGCCCGCCACCTCCAGGCACCACCTCACCGCCTCCCGGTTGGCCTCCCCATCGCTCATGAACTGTCTCCCGCGCCAGAAATTGTCACGTACGTAGCGCACGCTCCTTTCCACGCGGGGCTTGTCCTTCGAATGGCCCGACCGGCAGGGGTCGATGAGGAACCCATAGTGCTGAGCGAGCTCAGCGTAGGCTCGGTTGAACTTGGGGTCGTAGATGTCCGGCTTGAGGACGCCGTCGGCCAGATTGTCCAGGACGATGCGGCGGGGGACCCCCCCGAAGAATTGCAGGGCCAGCACGTGGCAGGAGAGCCAGGTGCGGGAGTCCAGGCTGAAGACAACCCGCACGAACATGTGCCTGCTGTAAGTCAGCACCATGATGAACGCGTACGCCATGCGGCGCTTGCCGGTGACGGGGTCGCGCCAGAAGCCCAGCCGGCCGAAGTCGACCTGGGCTTCCTCCCCCGGGGGCACCTCCGGCCGCCAGATCACCACGTCTGCAGGAGAGACAGTTCCACCGAGCGCCACCTGGACGTAGCGCCGGAAGGTGCTCAGGCTTACGTCCAGCCCTGCCTCGTCCCGCAAGCGCTGCCATACAACGCTGACGGCACCGGTCTCCGCGAGGTCCTTCCGGATCCGCTCCCGGTAGGGCTCGATTCTGGCGAAGCTGCCGTAGCGGAGGCGGTCATCGGCCGCGCGGGGGAAGTGCTGGCGCACGAACTCCGCCCACTCCTGGGGAGAACGGCGCACCCCCGGCGTGTAGCCCGCCTCCTGGGCCGCCTTGATGTACTTCCGCACCGTATTGCGGGACAGGCCAAGGCTCTTGGCGATGGCCCGGATGCTTCTTCCTGCCTGCCAGTGTTCGAAGACCTCGACGATGTCGCGCACAGTGAACTCCCTCCGTGCCACCTTGGGCTCCTCCTCTCTGAGTGGGCTCCAAGGTGGCCTGGTTTTCACCTGTGCGCCACATGTCCTACGGGGTGGGTCAATTTCTTGGCGTGGGGTGGGTCAATTACTTGGCACGGGGTGGGTCAATTATCTGGTGCTGGGTGGGTCAATTATTTGGTGCCGGGTGGGTCAATTACGTGACCTCCAACATCTCCAGGCCTACTTTGATGCCTTGTATTACGCTGCCAACCTGACGCCCACCCAGATGGGGGCTGCAGGGGGCACCGTGGGCATGAATAAAGAACCCTACCCCGTTGCTTATGCTTATTGGAGCCAGGAGTGGCGGGCCGAACACAGTTACGAGCAATTCCTGGCCTCTTGGCAGGGTACCGCCAACGTAGAGTTGGTGACACTTTTCCCCGCCGGCGAGGAAAACGGAGAACTTACGTTCTTTGTAGAAACCAAGCACCTGGAGGTGGTGGAAGGAAAGCCGCGGCCGGGAATCTTCTATTACAGCGGCTTCTTTACCGTAGGGAAAACAACCGAGGGCTGGCGCCTCACCGGGGGCAGCCTGGAGCCGGAAAACCTGGCCTGGAGGTTAGGCGGTCACCAGCCCTGGCGGGAGGACCCGCGACAGGTGGCGGTCGTGGAGTTGCACGGGCACCTGGGGGAGAAAATCAACCTTGATCCCGTGGCCACCCAGGTCACCCGCCTGGATGACGGCCGGGTGGTGGTGATGGTGCCCACCACCGACGAAAAACCGGAGTGGCACAAGGTCATTCTGGCCCCGTTGATCGAGGGAGCCTGGCGGGTGTTGTCCTGGCAGTGACCAAATGAGGATTCGTCCGCGAGAGCACAAGCTGTTGCACAAAAGAGTTTCTCACCACGCTTTTTCATTTTCGCCAGGCAGGAATGGCGTCATTGCTGCATTTTCGGCCCGTCGGGGGGCCGAAAACGGCCTTCCGCTGTCAAAGTCGGGCTCGAGCACCCAGATGAGAGCCAGGTATTCCGCCACGTTGTTGGTGGTCACCCCGAGGAAAGCACACAGGTGTGTTTGCCTTCCCGATTCGTCCCTGATCACTCCGGCGGCAGCAGCCGGCCCGGGATTTCCCCGGGCCCCGCCGTCGATGTGTGCCACCCAGTTCCCCATGCCCGTACTACGCCTGCCCCCCTGCCGGCGCCCGCTGCGCCCGGTGTCCCCTGCAACCGGAATGGGGCGCGACCACAGTATAGCATAATGCAGCCGCTCGCAGGCGTCAGTGCGGCACCGGGAGGCGGCGACCGGTAATGTAAGCCTCCGTACGCGGGTCCCGCGGCGAGGTGAAGAGGATTTCGGTAGGTGCCCACTCCACCAGTTCCCCGTCCAGTATGAAGGCGGTGAGGTCGGAGGCCCGGGCGGCCTGCTGCATGTTGTGGGTGACGATGATGATGGTGTAGCGCTCCTTGAGTTCCTGCATCAACTGCTCGATGCGCAGGGTGGAGATGGGATCCAGGGCGGAGCAGGGCTCGTCCAGCAGGATGACCTCGGGCTCCACGGCCAGTACCCGGGCCAGGCACAGCTGCTGCTGCTGGCCCAGAGGGAGTTCCAGGGCGGGACGGCGCAGGCGGTCGCGCAGGTTATCCCACAGGCCCACCGCCCGCAGGCACCTCTCCACGATGTCCGCCAACAGGGTGCGGTCACGTATCCCGTGCACCCGGGGCCCATAGGCCACGTTGTCGAACACGGAGAGCGGGAAGGGATTGGGCCGCTGGAACACCATGCCCACCCGGCGGCGCAGCTCTTCCAGCAGGATGGTACCGCCGTAAACGTCCTCTCCGTCCAGCAACACCTGCCCCCGGATCTCCACCCCGGGGATGAGATCGTTCATGCGGTTGATGGTGCGCAAGAGGGTGGACTTGCCGCACCCGGAAGGTCCTATGATGGCGGTGATGGCTTTCTCCGGAAATACCAGGGTGATGTCCCGCAACGCCGGCCGGCCCCGGTAGGCCAGGTTCAATTGGGAGACCACCACTTTTCCGTTAACCAACCATCACTCACCTCACGTTCACACGCTCCGCCGCCCACCCGCACCCCATCCGCCCGCACCTGCTCCTCGCCCGCGCATAGGGCGGCCGCCGCAGCACACCCGGCGATCCCCCGGGAGGCCGGGCAACCCGGCTTAGCCGAAGCGCCCCGAAATGTAGTCCTCCGTCCGCCGGTCCCGTGGCCTGGTGAACATCTGGGCAGCCGGGGCACATTCCACCAGTTCCCCCAGGTAGAAGAAGGCGACCCGCCCTCCCAACCGGGCGGCCTGCTGGGGATTGTGCGTCACGAAGATGATGGTGTACCGCCCCCGCAGTTGCTCCACCGTCTCCTCCACGCGCAGCGTGGAGATGGGGTCCAGGCCCGAGCAGGGCTCGTCCATGAGGATGATCTCCGGCTCCACCGCCAGCACGCGGGCAATGGAGAGGCGCTGCTGCTGGCCCCCCGAGAGACTGAAGGCCGAATCCCCCAGCCGGTCCTTCACCTCGTCCCACAGGGCGGCACTCCGCAGGCTGCGCTCAACCGTCTCCGCCAGGTGACGGCCACGCACGCCGTGCAGGCGGGGCCCGTACGCGACATTGTCAAAGATGGACATGGGCAGCGGGATGGGGAGTGCGAATACCATGCCCACCCGCCGGCGCAGGGCGTCCGGGTCTGCTCCCGCCCGGTAGGCATCCTGGCCATCGATGAGCACCTGCCCCTCGCGCGTGGTGCCGGGGACGAGGTCATTGAGGCGGTTCAGGCAGCGCAAAAACGTGGTCTTGCCGCTGCCGGTGGGACCCATGATGGTGAGTTGCTCACCGGTGCCCACGCGCAGGGTGATACCCTTCAGCGCCTGCACCTTGCCGTACCAGAACTTGAGGTCGTGCGTTTCCACCTTGGCGGTCATCGCCCCGCCCCCCGCAGGCGGGCCAGGTGCCGGTGCATGAGGTAGTAGGCCACGAAGTTCACCGCGAGCACCGATAGCACCAGCACGGCCGCAGTACCGTAAGCGTTGCGCATGGATATCCCTTCTCTGGCCAGCAGGTAGAAGTGCACCGACATGGTGCGCACGGGATCGAACAGCGAGTGGGGAACCCGCAGGGAGGCACCGGCGGTGAATATCACCGCTGCCGTTTCTCCCACGCTCCGCCCCACCCCCAGCATGATCCCGGTGAGGATGCCGGGGAGCGCATTGGGTAACACCACCCGGGTGATGGTCTGCCAGCGCGACCCCCCGAGGGAATAGCTCACCTCCCGATACTCGCGGGGAACCGCCAGCATGGCCTCTTCGGCCGTGCGGATAATGGTCGGCAGGATCATACCCGCCAGGGTGAGCGCCCCGGAAAGGATGGACCAGCCCATGTCCAGGTAGATGACGAAGAACAGGAAGCCGAAGACCCCGAAGATGATGGAGGGTATGCCGGCCAGCGACTCGGTGCCGAAACGGATGAGGGCCACCGTGCGTCCCTGGTGGGCGTACTCCGCCAGGTAGATGGCGGTGGCCACGCCCAGTGGCGCCGCCACCAGCACCGCCCCTGCGGTGAGCACCACCGTTCCCACGATGGTGGGGAAAATCCCTCCCGCCCTCCCCATCTTCTCGGGGGCCTCCAGGAGGAAGGTGGGGGTGAGCACAGGAAGGCCCTGCCACAGAACGTAACCCACGATGATCACCAGCACCCCCACCGCCAGCACCGCCGAGCCGGTGAGCACCCCCACCATGATCCGGTCCCGCCGCCGGGAAAGCAGGATCACGTCCCGCCGCCAGGTGCCCTTCATCGCGATCTCCCCCTGCCGGCCACTGCCTCCGCCACCAGGTTCAGGCCCATGATGATGAGGAACAGCACCACCCCGGTGGCAAAGAGGGCTTCGCGGTGTTTGCCGGCGGCGTAGCCCAGCTCGAGGGCGATGTTGGAGGTGAGGGTACGCACGGGATCGAGGGGGGAGACGGGAATGAGGGTGGCATTGCCCGCCACCATGATGACCGCCATGGTCTCCCCGATGGCCCTGCCCATCCCCAGGATGATCCCAGCCAGGATGCCGGAGCGGGCGGCGGGCAGGACGCTCATGCGGATGGTCTGCCAGCGGGTGGCTCCCAGGGCGAGTGAGCCCTCGCGGTAGGTGGCCGGTACCGCCCGCAGGGCGTCGTACGAGACACTGGTGACGGTAGGCAGGATCATCACCGCCAGCACGCAGGATGCCGCCAGCACGGAGAAGCCCGGCCCCCCCAGGAGCACCCTGATCAGGGGCACCAGGATGACCAGCCCCAGGAACCCGTACACCACAGAGGGGATACCCGCCAGCAGTTCCAGGGCCGGCTTGATGAGCCGGCCCACCGGCTCGGAGGCGATCTCCGACAGGTAGATGGCGCAGGCCAGGGCAATGGGGACACCCAGCACCAGAGCGCCCCCGGTCACCCACAGAGACCCGGCAATCATGGGCAGGATACCGTAATGGCCCCTGGTGGGTGCCCACCTGGTCCCCAGCAGGAATTGCTCAACGCCCACCTCCGCCAGGATGGGCACCCCGCCAGCGAAGATGAACAGGGCGATGAGGGCCAGCAGGCTCAGGGAAGAAAAGGCCATCACCACCAGGACGCGACGGATTAACCACTCCCACCCCTTCACGGGGAGCCTCCCCCCTCCGTGCGCGCGGGGATGAGCCCCTCTTCCCGCAAGATGGCCTGGCCCGGCCCCAGCACGAAGGCGATGAAATCCGCCGCCGGCCCGCGGGGCTCGCCCTTCAACACGAAAAGGAATGGCCTCACCAGCCGGTACTTGCCGTCCAGCACGGCCTGCACTGAGGGTATCATGCCGTCGATGGAGATGGACTTCACCCTTGCGTCCACCAGGCCCAGGCTGATGTATCCGATGGCGGCGGGGTCGTGGGCAACCGTCTCCCGGACGGCGCCGTTGGAATCCTGCACCAGCGCGCGGGGATCCACATTCCGGGTCTCCATGATCATCTCCTCGAAGGAGGCCCTCGTCCCCGAGCCCTCCTCGCGGGAGACCACGTGGATGGCGCCCGGCGGACCTCCTACCTGGTCCCAGTTGCGGATGCGCCCGGTGAATATATCCCTCACCTGCTCCCGTGTCAACCCCGTCACGGGGTTGGACGGGTGCACCACCACGGCCAGGGCGTCCTGGGCGATGAGTACCGGCCGCAGGCGAGCTTCCTCGCCCGGCTCCAGGTGGCGAGAGGACATGCCGATGTCGGCCGCACCGCTGAGGGCCGCCTCGATACCCGCGCTGGACCCGCCCCCCTGCACATTAACCGAGACATCGGGGCGGCGGGACATGAACACCTCGGCCAGCAACTCCGCAAAGGGCTGTACCGACGTAGACCCGGCCAGGGTGACGGAATGTGCACCCGTCTCGCTCCGGCAGCCGCCCGCTGCCAGCAGCGAGCAAAGCAGGATGACCCCCACCAGCAGGACCCACCGGCGCGTTTCAGACGTTGAGGTCGCGGAGGTCTCCCGTGACCATGTAGATGACCCGTTCGGCGATGTTGGTGGCATGGTCTCCCATCCGCTCGATGTGCTGGGTTACCAGAATCAGTTCCAGGGCCCGGGAGATGTTCCGGGGGTCCTCCATCATGTAGGTGAGGAGTTCGCGGAATACCTGGGAGCGGAGGCCGTCCACCACGTCATCGTCTTGCGCCACCTGCGCCGCCTTCTGCGCGTCCCGCTCCACAAAGGCATCCAGCGCCTTCTTCAACATGCCCTGCACCACTTCCGCCATGCGCGGCACGTCGATGAGGGGCTTGAGGAGCGGCTGGCGTGCCATGCGCACAGCCGCCGACGCCACGCCCTCCGCGTGGTCGGCCACCCGCTCCAGGTCGATACCTATCACCATGGCGGCCCCGATCACGCGCAGGTCACCGGCCATCGGTTGCTGGGTGGCGATGAGTTCCATGCACCGGTTCTGAATCTCAAGATGCAGGCGGTCGATGGACTCGTCACCCGCGATCACCTTCTGCGCCAGGTCCACGTCCTGGCGCTTGAGGGCATCCACCGAGAGGGCCACCGCTTCACAGGCCATATGCCCCAGGCGGAGCAGGTCCTCCCGCAGATGCGCCAGTCCTTCTTCAAACGATCTCCGCACGGCCCAGCCTCCCCCGTCGGGCTCTTCCCACTTGGCATTCTCCCCTCGGCCGCCCTTTCCCTGCCTGACCGGGGCGGCACGGGAGGAGACCCGTCGCATGCCGGCGAATGCTCTCCGCGTGCCTGCCGGCCCCCGCCCGGGGTGCCTGCACGGCTGGCACAAGGCACGCGTACGTGGAAGCGCACCGGCAACGCCGTCCGGTGACAGCGCACAGAAAGGGGATGCCACCGTGGATTTTCCGGGAGAGCAAGTGCACCGAGAGGCAAAGGAACTACTCATTTCGCTTCTGCAGATCGACACCAGCAACCCGCCCGGCCAGGAAATCCGGGCCGCCCGTTTCCTGGAGGACGTGCTGAAGCGGGAGAACATCCCGTGCCAGGTCTTCGAACCCGCCCCGGGGAGGGGCAGCATCGTGGCTCGCTGGCCCGGTGACGGCAAGGAGAAGCCGCTCCTGCTCATGGGGCACCTGGACGTGGTCCCCGCCCGCGCCGAGGACTGGCAGCATCCACCCTTCGGGGGCACGGTAGCCGACGGTGCCATCTGGGGGCGGGGCTCCCTGGACTGCAAGGACATGGTGGCGGGTTGGGCCACCATCCTCATCTGGATGAAGCGGCTGGGCGTCAAGACGCGGCGGGACGTCATCCTGGCCGCCACCGCCGACGAAGAGGCCGGGGGCACCCACGGCATGGCCTGGTTGGCGCGGGAACATCCCGAACTGGTGCAGGCCGAGGCTGCCCTCAATGAGGGCGGCGGTGCCTCCTTCTCCCTCGGCCAGACCCCGGTGTTCACCTGCCAGACGGCGGAAAAGGGCGTATGCTGGCTTCGCCTGACGGCGCGCGGGCAGGCCGGCCACGGCTCCGTCCCCCTGGCGGACAATGCGGTGGTGAAGCTGGCCCGGGCCATATCCAGGCTGGGCAGCACGGAGCTCCCCCTGCACCTCACCCCGGTGGTGGAGGCCATGCTGGACAGCTTCGTTGAAGCGGGCGGGCCCCTCCTGGGCGAGGCCATCAAACAGGTCATGGCACAGGGTGGCCGGCGGGAAGACCTCGAGCGGCTGCTGCCCCCGGAAAAGGCGGCGAGCCTGGCCGCCACCCTGCGCAACACGGTGAGCCCCACCGTGCTGGCCGCCGGGAGCAAGACCAACGTCATCCCCGCCCTGGCCACTGCCGAGGTGGACGGGCGCATGCTGCCTGGCTTTACCCCCGAGACTTTCCTGGAAGAGGTGCGGGCGAGCCTGGGGGAGGACGGTCGCGAGGTAACCCTGGAGGTGCTTCTGAGCGACCGGCCCAGCGAGTCACCTTATCCCACCCCCCTGGTGGAGTGCCTGCGCACGGCCCTCGGTCGGCACCAACCCGGCAGCGTCCTGGCTCCCTTCATGTCCACGGGCATGACCGACGGCCGCTTCCTGCGGCGGCTGGGCGTACCCGTGTACGGGTTCTGGCCCTATCTCCCCCACGTCCCCATCCACCTGGCCCATGGTACCGACGAACGTGTACCGGAGGACAGCTTCCGCTTCGCCCTGGAGGTCATGTGGGACGCCATCACAGATTTCTGTGCGGCCTGACCCACGCCCAGGCGGGCGGCGCCAAGCGCGGACGAGTGCGAGGTCGAGCGCGGGCGAACGAAGGGGCTTAAGCCGGGGAAACCCCGCTTCCCCGGCTGCACTCCGCATAGACAGCCGGGCGTCCCCCGTGAAAACCTCCGGCACCCCCACGTATAATCGCAGGGGAGCAACTGGAGGGGGTCCACGTGGAGGCGCCAGAGTACATATTGAGCGCGGTGCAGTGGCTGTGCCTGCTCGCGCTCTTCTATTACTACCTGCTCGCCTGCCTGGGCATGACCCGTCCGTCCTGCCCGCCGATGGCCCGCCCCAGCACCCGCTTCGCCCTGCTCATCCCCGCGCACAACGAGGAAACCGTGCTCCCCTTTCTCCTGGACAGCATTGCCGCCCAGGATTACCCGCGCCACCTGGTTGAAGTGTACGTGGTGGCAGACAACTGCACGGACGGCACCCCCCGGGTGGCGGCCCGGGCGGGAGCCACCGTCCTGGAGCGTATCAGTTCGCTGCGCGGCAAAGGCTACGCCCTGCAGTTCGGCCTGCGCGAGATCCTGAACCGGTCGCGCTGCGATGCCGTATGCATCCTCGACGCGGACAACCTCCTCGATCCCGCCTTCCTCAGCCGCCTGAACGCCCGCCTGGTGGCGGGCGCGCTGGTGGTGCAGGGGCGGGTGGAAACCAAGAACCCGCTCGACTCCTGGGTCAGCACCTCATACGCCATCAACTTCTGGTTGTCCAACCGCCTGTGGCAGCTGGGTCGTGCCCGTGTGGGGCTATCGGGCTTCCTCTGCGGCACGGGCATGTGTTTCCGCAGGGAGGTGCTGGCCAGCACGGGGTGGCCGGCCACCTCCCTCACGGAAGACCTGGAGTACACGGTGGTCCTGATCTCCCGGGGTATCAAGGTGACCTGGGCGCACGAGGCGGTGGTCTTCGACGAGAAACCCACGAGCCTGGCGCCGTCGTGCCGCCAGAGGTTACGCTGGCTTCAGGGCAAGTGGCAGGTCTTCTTCACCTACGCCCCCCGCCTGCTGTGGGAAGCCGTGACCGTGCGCAGCTGGACGCGGGTGGATGCCCTTCTCTGCCTTCTACAGCCGGCCCTGCTTATGGCGGGGCCGGTGTGCGCCCTGGCAGCGGCCACCCACCCCCGCCCGCCCGTCACGGTGGCAGCCGCCCGCGAGCAGAATCCCCTGCTCATCGCGCTCGCCGTGCTGCCCTACCTGCTCCCGGTGTTAGCCATGTACCTCGAAAACGCCCCCGCGAAAGCCTACCTCTACCTGCCTGCCTACGCCCTCTTCTCCCTGACCTGGATACCCATCGCCGTTGCCGGCCTGCTCACCTTCTGGCGGCGGCAGTGGTACCGCACCCCCCACACCCGGGCCATCAGCCTGGAGCAGCGCGCCCACCTTTATTCCCTCCGCCACACCGGCTGAGCGCGCTAGTGCCCTTCGCGGTCGTAGGCCAGCCCCAGCGCTCCCGGCGCTCCCAGCCTCCGCCCGCCCCGCGTGCTGACCAGGAGCACCAGGATGGTGAAGATGTAGGGGAGCATGCTCAGGAAAAACGAGGGGACCACGGTGCCCACCGCCTGGATGCGCAGACCGAGGGCATCCACGCCCCCGAACAGGTACGACCCCGCCAGTGCCACCAGGGGGTTCCACCCCGCGAAGATCACCAGGGCCACGGCGATCCAGCCCCGGCCCGCGGTCATGTTTTCCAGCCAGGTAGGAGCATAGGCCAGGGAAAGATACGCCCCTCCCGCCCCCGCCAGGACGCCGCCCGCCACCGTGTAAATGTAGCGGGTCCACCCCACGTTGATCCCCATGGCATCGGCGGCGGCAGGGTTCTCGCCCACCGCCCGCATGTGCAGACCGGGCCTGGTACGGTAAAGGAAGAACCACAGGGCGGGAACGAGCAGGTAACTGATGTAAACCAGGTAGTCGTGCCCGAACACCACCGGCCCCAGGAAGGGGATGTCAGCGAGCACGGGGACCTCCACCGTCCGGAAGGTGGACGGTGCGGGAACGCCGATCACGGGTTTCCCCAGGTAGCCGCTCAGCCCGGTGCCGAACAGGGTCAGGGCCAGGCCGCTCACCACCTGATTGGCGCGCAGGCCCACGCAAAGGGCGGCGTGGATGAGGGCCATCAACCCTCCCGCCACCAGCGCGCCCAGCAGCCCCAGCCAGGGACTGCCCGTACGCACCGTCACCAGGAACCCGGAGACCGCCCCCACCAGCATCATGCCCTCCACGCCCAGGTTGAGCACACCCGCCCGCTCGGCCAGGATTTCCCCCAGGGCGGCAAAAAGGATGGGAGTCCCCGCCGTAACAGCCGCCTGGCAGATGGAAACCGCCAGTACCCAGTCCATCTAGTTCCCCCCGAAATCTCCGGCCCGGCCGTTCCGGGCCGGCGCGACCGCATCACCGGCCCCGGGCGCCGACCCGCTCCCCGCGGCCCCAGCCGCCCGGCGCTCCGGTGCCACCTCACCCGGCACCACCAGCCGGATGCGGTACCGGGTGAGGAATTCCCCTCCCAGCACGAAGAACAGAATGGCCCCCTGCAGCATGTACGCAACGGCGGCCGGGATACCGGCCAGTTGCACGGCATAGCCGCCCACCAGCAGACCTCCGAACAGCACGGCCACCACCAGGATGGCCCAGGGATTGAGGCGGGACAGCCAGGCCACGATGATGGCCGAGTAACCGTATCCGGGACTAATCTGGTGTTGCAGGCGGTGGACGACGCCCGACACCTCGCAGGCACCCGCCAGCCCGGCCAGGGCCCCGCTCAGGAGCATGACTAGCAGGATGTTGCGCTCCACGTTCATGCCCGCGTAGCGGGCCGCCCGCGGGCTCTCACCTATCACCCTCACCTCGTACCCCCAACGCGTGCGCCACAGCAACACGCTGAGCACGGCAGCCGCCACTATTGCCATCACGAGACCCACGTGCACGCGTGTACCCGGGAAGGTGGGAAGCCAGGCCGTGCGGGGGAAGGGCGGGCTGAGCGGGAAGTTGAGCCCGGCCGGGTCTCGCCAGGGACCGTGCACCAGGTAGCTCACCCACAGGATGGCGACGTAATTGAGCATGAGGGTGGTGATGACCTCGTTGGCCTTGAGGTAGGCCCGGGGCAGGGCGGGCAGGAGCGCCCAGAGACCACCGAACAACATACCCGCCGCCAGCATGGCCGGGAGCAGGAGGTATGCGGGCCACTCCGGGAAGGACAGGCAGACCCAGGTGGCGGCAAAGGCCCCCATGTACAACTGCCCCTCGGCACCGATGTTCCAGAGCAGCATGCGGAAGGCCACCCCTACCCCCAACCCGCACAGCATGAGGGGGATGGCCTTCACGAAGGTCTCCGTGGTGCCGTAACGGGATCCGAATGCCCCCCGCAGCATCATGCCGTACACTTCCGCCGGGTTGCTTCCCGTGAGAGCCAGGAAGAGGGCCCCCGCCAGCAACGCCAGGGCTACGGAGACGACGGGCGTGGCCCACACCAGGGCGGTGGGGACGTCCAGCCTTCTTTCCAGGCGCAGCCTCATGCCTGCCCACCCCCGCCGGCGTCCTTGGGCAGCTCAATGCCCGCCATCATCAGCCCTATCTCTTCCCGGCTCGCCTGCGCGGCGGGCATTTCCCCCACTATGCGCCCCTCGTACAGGACCACAACGCGGTCGGAAAGGGCCAGGATTTCGTCCAGGTCCTCGGAGATGAGCAGGATGGCCGCTCCCTCATCCCGCTGTTCGAGGAGGAGGCGGTGGACGCCGGCCGTGGCTCCCACGTCCAGCCCGCGGGTCGGGTGCACCGCCACCATCACCCGGGGCCGCGCGGAGATCTCCCGGGCCAGGAGCAGGCGTTGCAGGTTGCCTCCCGAGAGCTTGCGCACGGGCGCATCCAGCCCGGGCACCTTGACCGCAAACTCCTCCACCAGCACGCGGGTTCTCCGCCTGATTTCCCCCCGGCGCAGGAAGGGACCCCGCGACACGGGGGGGTGCCGGTAACACTTGAGGATGGCGTTGTCACACACCGTGAGGGTGGGGACCAGACCGGTACCCAGCCGGTCCTCAGGAACCAGGCTGAGACCGCACGCGATGAGGCGCGCCGGGTGACAGCCGGTGACCTCCGTGTCCCCCACCCTGATACTTCCCCTCAGGGTCGGACGGAGTCCGCTGATCACCTCGGCCAGTTCCCGCTGGCCGTTCCCCGACACTCCCGCCACACCCACGATTTCACCCGCATGCACCCGGAGGGAGAGGCCCCGCAGGGCCAGAAAGCCCCGGTCGCCCATGGCTTCCACCCCCTCCAGGCAAAGCAGCACCTCCTGCCCCGCCTGCCGGGTACGCTGGTAAGAGACGGACACCTCCCGCCCCACCATGAGTCGTGCCAGTTCCCGCGCCGAGGTGGCAGCCTTCTCCAGGGTGGCCACGTTGCGGCCCGCCCGCAACACGGTGATGCGGTCCGCCACCTCCATTACTTCCTGCAACTTGTGGCTGATGAAAACCACGGCGCGCCCGGCAGCGGCCATCTGGCGCAGCACCGTGAAGAGATCCCGCGCCTCCTGGGGTGTGAGCACGGCGGTGGGCTCGTCCATGATCAGCACCCGCGCCCCGCGGTAGAGCATCTTGAGGATTTCCACCCGCTGCTGCTCCCCCACGGAAAGCTGCCAGATCTGGGCGCGGGGGTCGACCTTGAGGCCGTGCCGGTCGCCCAGCCGCGCCACTTCTTGTTCCACTGCAGCCAGATGGAGGGCGAAGCGGGGGCGGTCCAGGCCCAGGGTGACGTTCTCGGCCACCGTGAAGGGCTCCACCAGGCGGAAGTGCTGGTGCACCATACCGATCCCGGCCCGGATGGCATCACGCGGGGAGCGGAACACCACGGGCCTGCCCTCAACCAGGATCTCGCCCCCATCGGGCCGGTAGAGCCCCGAAAGGATGCTCATCAGGGTGGTTTTACCCGCCCCGTTTTCCCCCAGGAGGGCGTGCACCTCCCCCGCTCGCACCGACAGGCTGACCCTGTCGTTGGCCAGCACCCCGGGAAAACGCTTGCTGATCCCCCGCATCTCGACCAGGATGTCCCCGGCCAAGCGGTTCACCCCCGCCCACTCACTTCAAGGATCCGACCGTTGCCAGCCTGCGCAGCCGGGCTGAAATACACCCCGCCCCCTGGCACTCAGGGGGTGGCCGCGGCGCCCGGAAGCGCCGGGGCCACCCCTTTCAGCCGTCACTTGATGGTACCTTCCACTCCCTCGACGAACCAGTCAAAGCTGAGCATTTCCTGGTCTGTCATCTTCTGCCCCTCGGCCACACGGACCTTGCCGGACTGGTCCTTGATGGGGCCCCAGAAGACGTCCCACTTACCGGAGATGATTTCCTGCTTCTTGTCCTCCACCAGTTTCTTCACGTCGTCCGGGACCATGGGGCCGAAGGGGGCCAGGTCCACGATGCCGTCGGCCATCCCGCCCCAGTACGCCTCGGGCTTCCAGGTCCCGTCCATGACGGCTTTGACCACCCGCACATAGTACGGACCCCAGTTCCACACCGGGGCGGTGAGGTGTGCCTTGGGAGCGAAGGAAGACATGTCGGAGTTGTAGCCCACCCCGTACTTGCCCGCCTCCTGGGCGGCCTGCTGCGGCCCCGGGGTATCCTGGTGCTGGGCGATGACGTCGCACCCCACCGCCAGCAGGCTCTTGGCCGCTTCCTTCTCCTTGGCCGGATCGTACCAGGTGTTGGTCCACACCACCTTGACCGTGGCCTTGGGGTTCACCGAGCGCACCCCCAGGGTGAAGGCGTTGATGCCGCGTACCACCTCGGGGATGGAGAAGGCGGCCACGTAGCCGATCTTGTTGCTCTTGGTCATCTTGCCGGCCACGATCCCGCTCAGGTAGCGGGGCTGATACATGCGGCCGAAGTAGTTACCCATGTTCTTGTCCATCTTGTACCCCGAGCAGTGCATGAACACCCGATCGGGGTACTCTTTGGCCACGTTGAGGGTGCCGTCCATGAACCCGAAGCTGGTGGTGAACACCACCTTGCAGTTGCTCTGCTCCACCAGGCGCCTGATCTCCCGCTCGCAGTCGGCCCCCTCGGGAACGGATTCGACGAAGTAGGTCTTCACGCCGGGCACGTTCTTCTCCAGGTACTGGCGGCCCTGGTCGTGGGCCCAGGTCCAGCCCGCGTCACCCACCGGGCCCACGTAGATGAACCCCACGTTGAACTCCTTGGGTTCCTCCGCCGGCTTGGCCGGCTCCGCAGGCTTTTGGGCGGGCTTTGTGCACGCACCGACCAAAGCCATGCACAGAAGCAGGACCAGCGCGGCGACGAGTATCTTCCGCTGCATCTACCTTCCTCCCCTCTCCAAAAGTTAAGGATCTCACCGGGACACGCGGCCACCCGTCCGACGCGTCGCCCACCCCCTCCCCTTTGCGCCAGATCCTCCCGCCACCACCGGAACAACGGCCACCTCCACCCCATCTTCCAGCCTCAATTGGGCCGGAAAAGTGTGCAGAACCCTGTCCCCCACGATCAGCCGGAGGTTGCGCCGCGCCTCCAGGTCCACGCCGAAGCGGGACCTGACGGCGGCCAGGAGATCCCCCAGGGTATCTGCCGGGATCTCCAGTTCCACCAGCGGCCCTCCCAGCAGGTCGGCGTAATACCCGTAGTTGCGCAGCCTCACCCGCACTACCCCTATCCTCCCCCCGCGCCTTCTCCGGGGCCGTTACCAGGCGGGCCGGTACCCTCAAGCCCGAGCCCCAGCACCTCGGATGCCTCCCGCTCCAGGCCCAGGCGCCGCAGGGTCGCGGGCAAAGGCACACCCCGCACGTCCCAGCCATGGGCACGGTAGTACTCGGGCAGCATGGTTTCCAGATGGACCACCTGGCCCCGGGCGGGCCCCCGGGGCAGCGGGTGGTGGGTGTAACGGCGGGGAAGGCGGTCGTCCCGGGCGGGCAGCATACCCCGCCGGATATTCAGGAGCCGCTCCAGGTTGTAGGCCCGCTCCGCCAGGTGCAAGAGATCCGCTGCCGTCCGTTCCTCCCCCGTGGCCAGGGTGACGAACCGGGCCAGGTCCTCCGGCAAGAGGGCATAGGTGGCGAAGGTGGTGTACTTGCATATTTCTGCAGAGTCGCACAGCATGGCGAAGTACTCGTGCCAAACAACCATGGGCACCTTGCCCCGTTCCGTATACGGGTCCACGCAATAGGGATTCCCGAACCAGCGCACTCCTTCCTGCTCGCTCATGCCCAGCAACTCGAAGTTGGGGAGGGCGGTCAGGTGATCCCCTCCCCGGTTGGCCGTGGCTTCCGAAAGGCCAAAACCCTTGCCCGTGCGCACGTCAAAGGCGGGCAGTTCCAGCCCCTTGACCTCAAGGGCGAATTCCTCCGACCCCGGGATGGCGCGGGCCAGGCGGGCCACCCCCTGCCCGGCCAGTTCGCCCAACCCTTCCCGGTAGGCCATCTTGCGCAGGAGGTCGATGACCACGGCGGCATCCCCCCAGGGGAGCCGGTCGGGGATGAGGTCACGCTGGGACGCTTCCATCAGGAAGGAGATGGCCGTTCCGGCCGAAATGGTGTCCAGGCCCAGGTCGTTGCACAGGTGGTTGGCGTACAGGATGGCCTCCAGGTCCCCCAGTCCCACCCGTGACCCCAGGCACACCAGGGTCTCGTATTCGGGACCCCCACCCCTCATGCGGTGGGGCCCCGTCCTCACTTCCACGTAGTTCTTGCAGTGCAGCGGGCAGCACCAGCAGGCCTTCTTGGCCACGGTGTACCCGGCGTGCAGGCGCCGGGAGGATATGCCCTCGTAATGCTCGAACACGCCCTCCTGCGCGTTGCGGGTGGACAGCCCACCCGAGGCCTGGGCGATATCAACCAGGATGGAGGTACCGTACCTGGAGAAGTCCGGGTAGGTCCTGTCCGCCATGATCTTGCCGCAGGCGTCGCGCACCGCCTCCAGGAACCGCTCCGGGTCGGCCACCCTCACCTTCCCGGAGCCGCGGGCGGCAATACATTTGAGTTTCTTCGCCCCCCACACGGCGCCCAGGCCGGGGCGGGCCTGGGCGTCCCAGCCGTCGTTCATCACCGCGGAGACGAGCACCTGATTCTCCCCGGCGGGGCCGATACCCAGGTAACGCACGTCCGGACCGTGCCTCTCTTCCAGTAACTCCCAGGTGCGCAACAGTCCCTGCCCCCAAAGGTGGCCGGCAGGAAGTAGTTGGGCACGGCCGTCCTCCAGGTACAGGTAGACGGGCTCCGGGCTGCAGCCGGTGATGACCAGGGCATCGAACCCGGCCAGCTTCATCTCGGGGCCGAAATGCCCCCCCGAGTTGGCGTGTCCGACCAGGCCCGTCTTCGGTGAGACCGCTGCCACCGTGAAGCGCCCGGAGGCGGGTGCGAGGGTACCGGTGATGGGACCGGTGGCCACCACGATCACGTTCTCCGGGCCCAGGGGATCGGCCCCCGGGGGCACCAGGTCGTACAGCAGGCGCGCCGCCAGGGCCCTGCCCCCGAGGTAATCCCTCTGCAGGGCGTCGGGGAAAGATCTGCCCTCCACCGTCCCCTTGCTCAAATCGACCCACAGGATGGTGCCCTGGTAGGAAACCCCCGCCACCATACAACCTCCTTCACGCCGCGGCCGGCACGGATGCGGACGCCGCTCAATAAGGCCGGCTCAGGGCGAACTGGGGGCAGATACTGCCGCACAGGCCGCAACCCTGGCACTTTTGCGCGTCCACGGTGACCGGCCCCACCTCATCCTGGGATATGGCCCCCGCCGGGCAGGAGGGCAGGCACAGGCCACACCCCGTGCAGCGGCCGGTATCCACACGGGCGGGCCTCACCTCCAGCTGGACCGGCTGGCCCTCACCCACCGCCCGCAGGTAACGCCCCCGGATCTCCTCCGGAGAACCATAACCGTGGTCGTCCAGCCACCTGCCCAGTTCCGCGGCCACCCGCCCGTAGATGCCGGGACCCTGGAGGATGGCCCCCGTGCAGATCTGAACCGCCCGGGCTCCGGCCATCAGGAACTGCACGGCATCCCGGCCCGACATGATACCGCCCACCCCGATCACCGGCTTGGGCGTGGCCCGGGCCAGCTCGAACACGCAGCGCAGGGCCAGGGGCCTGATGGGCGCCCCCGAGATCCAGCCGTAGCCGAAGGGGCTGCCCAGGTAAGGAGCGGGGTTTTCCGGGTCGAAGTCCAGACACGGCCCCAGGGAGTTGATGGCCACGAACCCGTCCACGTAGGGCTCGATGGCCCGCGCCACCGCCACCAGGTCGGGGACGTTGGGGGACAGCTTGGCGAATACGGGGATGCTCACTGCGTCGCGCAGGGCGCGGGCCGTCTCCAGCACGGGGTCGATGGCGCCACCCAGGTAGTGCACCGAAAACTCGATGGCGTCCACCCCCGCCCGTTCGACCTGCGGACCCACCTCGCGCACCTCATCGGCCGTGTACCCTATGCTGGCGATCACGGGCAACCGCGTCTCCCGTGCCCGGGGGTACTCGGCGGCCAGCCACCTCTCCAGGGGAAGCTCCGACCAGAGTTCCGTGTTGAGCAAGGCCTGGCCTGCCTGCACCTCGGTACGCACCACGCGGGCCAGACCCCCGCCTGCGCCCACGGAGATGAGGTGCAGGATGCGCCCCCGGCCGGGCACCATCATGTTGGGGTGGGGTACCGGGGCCGGCTTCACCGACACCGTCTTGCACACCAGCCCACCGGCACCCCCCTGTGCCGCCCGCACCAGGGCCGCCCCATCCTGGGAGGGGGGCCCGGCGGCGGTGAACACGGGGTTGGGAAAAGTGAGCCCGGCGAAACTCACACGCAGGTCTGCCAACCCCTCACCTCCCGTCGCCCTCGGGGCCCCGACCCGGCTCCGTACCGCCGGGGGAGCACGGCCGCCCGGGCCCTCCGCACCCCGTGTTCGCCGGGCACGCCGGCCGCGGCCCGCCCGCCAGCCGCCCCAGTCGGGCGAGTTCTTCCGCCACGTCCCCCAGGCCGGCCTCTTCCAGGATCTCCCGGTAGGGAAGGCCGGTGGCCTGATCGTAGCCGCGTACCTCGTAGTACTCCCGGAGCATGGGCTCCAGGCGGCACACTTCCCCCCGGGCCGGCCCCGAGGGCATGGGCTCCTCGGTGAAACGGGGATGCAGGGTGTCCCGCGACCGGTCCCAGCCCAGCCGGACGTTGAACGCACGCCGCAGATGGCAGATGCGGCGCCCCAGTGCCCGCACCGCCTCGGGATCGGCGTACTCCGTCATCCCGGTGGCGGTCGAGATGGCCCGCGCAAACTCGGGGAAGTAGTAAATGGGCGGCCACATGACCCCGTACTTGCACACGATCATGGAGTCGCACACGGCAAAGCACTCTTCCTGGTCCGCCACCATGTAGCCCTTGTAGGTTTCATCGAGGAGGTTCCCGCACACCTCCGGGTCCAGGTGGGGGAAGCGCTCAATGGCCTTGGATCGGAACCCCAACTCGTCGATCACCGACAGGCTGCGCAGGTGGTCCGCACCCCGCACGTTGATCGCGTAAGTGCAGCCGACGGACTTGTGAGAGCGCGGGTCCTGTCCGGAGGCCTCCAGCCCGTTCACCGAGATGGAGTACCGCCAGGCCTCGCCCCCCAGTTCCCGCGCTGCCAGGTCGCAGCCTTCTCCGAGCAGGCGGCCAAATCCTTCCCGGCGGGCGATCTGCTCCAGCAGGGCCAGCGCAACCTCGCCGTCCCCCCAGCGGATCTCCATCCCACCCGTCTCTTCTTTGCCGATCAGACCGCGCTCGTACAGCTCCATGGCAAAGGCCACCGCCGCCCCCGCCGAGATGGTGTCCAGGCCGTAGATGTTGCACAGGTAGTTGGCCCGCATCACCACGTCCAGGTCGTACACCAGGATGTTGGGACCCCAGGCGTCCACCGTCTCGTACTCGGGCCCCTCCGAGCGGGTGCCCCGGTACGGGCCCGAGGACACGTGGGAGACGTACTTGCACTGCAGGGCGCATCCGAAACAGGCCTTGTGGGCCACCCGGTATCTCTGCCTGATGGCCTCGCAACCCACCCTCTCCACGTCGGGGAGGTACCCGTCCTGGTGGTTCTTCACGGGCAGGCGCCCGATGGCGTTCATGGCGTCGGTGAGGCCGGTGGTACCGTAGCGGCGGGACGTGCGGCGGATGTAATCCGCCCACTCCCCCTCCCGGTGGGCAAGATGAGCTTCCCGGCAGGCGGCCAGGAACCCTTCGGGATCCGCCACCCGCACGGGCCCAAACCCGCGTACGGCGATGGCCTTCAGCCCCTTGGCCCCCATCACCGCACCCATGCCCGTCCGCCCGGCCGCCCGCCAGTAGTCGGACATGATGGCCGCGTACCGCACGAGCTTTTCCCCGGCGGGACCGATGCACGCCACCTTGACCTCGGGATCGCCCAACTCGCGGGCAATGGTATCGGTGGTCTCCGGTACGGGCTTTCCCCACAAGGCGGCCGCCGACCGCAATTCGGCGCGCCCATCCTGGATGCATAGCCATACCGGCTCGGAGGCCCTGCCCCGGATCACCAGGTAGTCGAACCCGGCGTACTTTAACTCGGCGCCGAAAAAGCCCCCCGCGTGGGCCTCGCCCCAGTGGAAGGTGAGGGGAGATAGCGCAGCCGCCATCCAGCGCCCCGAAGGGGGATACAGGGTGCCGGTGAGGGGACCGGTGGCTATGACCAGCACGTTGTCCGGGCCCAGGGGATCCGTGCCCGGCCGCACCTGATCCCACAGGACGCGGGCCGCCACCCCGTCCCCGCCCAGGTACATCCGCTGCATTTCCTCCGGAACCGGCAGGGTTTCCACCCTGCCCGCGGAAAGGTCCACGTCCAGAAACCTACCCTGGTATCCGCCCAGAGCCACGCTCACCCCTCCTTCGCCGCCAGGTCCAGGTAGCGGGCCAGATAACCCAGGCTCGCCCGCTTGCGCGCCAGCCCTACCCGGTCGGCCCGCACGTACTCGATGGCCCCCACCGGGCACATCCCGGCGCAGCGCGGACTGCCCCCGCACAGGTCACACTTGATGATTTTCCCCGTCTCCGGGTGAATGGCGGGGCCCCCGAAGGGACAGGCCAGCACGCACATGTGACACCCGATGCACCGCCGCGCGTCCACCAGCACCGCCCCCGTCTCCGGGTCCCGGTCGATGGCCCGCGCGGTACAGGCCTCCATGCACAGGGCGGTCTGACACTGCTGGCACACCATGGGCACGTCCACCCCCTCCCGCTTCCAGGACACCACCTGGATGCGGGAAAGGGCCGGGCTGAATACGCGCTCGTGTTCCCACGAGCAGGCCAGCTCGCACACGCGGCACCCGGTGCACTTCTCCGGCCAAACCAGCAGCACCTTCTGCACGCTCTCTCCCCCCAACACTCCTCAGCCTGCCCGTCCGCGCTACCTGGCGCCCACCCGCTATCCACCGCCCGCGGGCCAGAGGAGGGACACCTCATCCCCCGGCTGCAGGACCGTACCCTCACGTGCCTGGCGGCCGTTCACCACCACCACGGGCGGGGGAAAGCGGGGTAGCCCCAGCACGTCGATGAGTTGCGCGGCCCGGGTCCCTTCCGGCAACTCGACCTCTCCCTCCCCGGCGGGATAGAACTGGGCCAGCGGCCCCACCACCTTAACCCGTACCTTCAAGATCCCTCACCAGCTCCGGCAAGCCCAACTCCTGCAGGCGTTCCCGGGTGGGAATGCCATCGGGAGTCCAGCCCCGCTCCCGGTAATACTCGTCCAGCATGTAGTCAAGTTCCACCACGTGGCCCCGGGCGGGCCCGTCGGGTGCCGGCTCCTTCAGGAGGCGCTCCGGCAGGGTATCATGGGCCCGGCGCAGGCCCAGCCTCACGTTGTACATGCGCTGCAGGTTGACTACGCGTTCCCCCAGCTTCTCCAGGTCGGCCACCGAAAAGTCCATGCCGCAGGTGAGCGCCAGCCCCTCCGCCACCTCCTCGTACCCCAGGGTGGGGGGCACCATGGTGCCGTACTTGCACGCCCCCACCGATTCCACCACTGCCGCCCAGTTCTCATTGACGTACACCATGTGACCCTTGTGCACGGGCGACAGCCGGTCGGCCATCTCGGGCATGTACTGGGGGCCGTAGACCCGCCTGATCTCCTCGTCGAAGCCGCCCTCGTCCAGCACGGGGAAGGCGTAGAGGTGGTCGGCCCCCCGCGCCGAGGTGGCCATGGCCAGCCCCATGGACTTCTGCCCCCTGGGCTCCTGCCCGGCGATCTCCATCCCCTTGACGTGCATGACCAGCTTCTCCGCCTCCGGGCCCAGTTCCCGGGCCGCCCGCAGCGACCCGCTGGCCAGGAAGTCCCCCAGCCCCTCCCGGTACGCCAGGCGGCGGGTTAGCTCCACCACGGTTTCGGCGTTTCCCCAGCTCAGGTCCAGGTCGCCCACCAGTTCCCGCGGGAGCAGACCACGCTCCCATGCCTCCATGGCCCACGAGATGACGGCACCGGCTCCGATGGTGTCCAGCCCCAGTACGTTGCACAGGTAACCGGCGTAGATCACCGCCTCCAGGTCGTCCACGCCGCACCGGGACCCCAGGGCGGCCAGGGTCTCGAACTCCGGCCCCCCGGTGCGACAGCGAAAGCGGCCTTCCCTCACCTCCACGTAGCGGCCGCAACGCTGGGCACAGGCGAAGTCGGCCCGCGGCTTGATGAGGTACTCCTGGCGCAGCCGCCTGCCCCCGATGCGGCGGGCCCCCGGAAACACGCCGGAGCGCAGGTTCCAGGTGGGCACGCGGCCGATGTCCGACATGATCTCCATGAGGCCCGCGGTGCCGTACACCACCCGGGTGCCGGCGATGGGGTCGTCGAGCAGCTTCTGGATCATGCGCCGGCAGAACTCGGGATAGCGGGCCCGATCGGCCACCTCGACCCCGCCCGTGCCCCGCACGCAGATGGCCTTGAGGCGTTTGGCCCCCATCACCGCCCCCACGCCGCACCTGGCCGCCACCCGGTCGCGGTCGTTGACGATGGCTGCTACCAGCACCAGGTTCTCCCCGGCCGGCCCGATGCTCGCCACCCGGCAGTCGTCACCGTGGGCGTCGAGCAGGATGTCCTCGGTCTCGTGGACGTTCTTTCCCCAGAGGTGACCGGCGTCCCTGATCTCGACCCGCTCGTCGGAGATGAAAATGTAAACGGGCCGCGGGGACTCACCTTCCACCACCAGCCCGTCGTAGCCGGCGAACTTGAGGGCGGGGGCCCAGTGCCCGGCGGCGTGGGCTTCCCCCCAGATGCCCGTGAGGGGGGAACGGGTGGTGACCACGTACCGGTTCCCCTGGGGCCACATGGTACCGGTGAACGGCCCCGTGAAGAAGTAAAGCTTGTTGTCGGGACCGAGAGGGTCAACGTGGGGGCCCACCTCCCGGTACAGCAGCCAGGAAGCATAACCGGTTCCCCCCAGGAAGCGGCGCACGAGGTTCCCGTCCAGTGGTTCCTTACGCACCTCGCCCCGGGTCAGGTCAACGCGCAGGATCTTACCCGTATACCCGTACAAGCTTCATCACCCCCGGGGGGCAGAATCCGGCGCAGGTGCCGCACTGCATGCAGATGAGGGGGTACCCTTCCCCGGGGTGGAAGAACACCGCGCCGTACGGACACGCTTCCCCGCAGGCACCACAGGCAGCACACAGGTCCCGCTCCAGTTCCACGTGCCCCTCCCGAACCGACAGCGCCCCCGTTGGGCACGCCTCCACGCAGGGATGATCCGGACAGTTGCGGCACATCGACACCTCGTCCCGCCCGTCGTCGTACCTCTTCACCCGCACCCGGGCCAGAGCCGGTGCCACCCGGCCGAAGTGCTCCAGACTGCAGGCGGCCTCACAGTAACGACAGCCCGTGCACTCTTTGGGATCCACCTCGTAGTGCGCCAGCACCTCGCGCTCTCCCGCCACCCCGTGCCCCTCCTACGTAAGGGCTCCCAGCACCAGCGCCAGTATGGCTTTCTGCACGTGCAGCCGGTTTTCCGCCTGGTCGTAAACTAAGGACCGGTCCGAATCCACCACCTCGTCGGCCACTTCGAACCCGCGCTCGATGGGCATGGGGTGCACGAAATAGGCGTTGGCCGTCCTGGCCATCAGTTCAGGAGTGGTGCACCAGTGCTGGTAGGGCTTGTAGCTCTCCAGCTCAGCCTCCATCCCGATCTCGTACCGGCGCGGGCTCATCCAGTTGCGCGAGTACACCACGTGGGCGCCCCGGTAGGCCTCCTCCAGGTCGTGGGTGATCTCGAACCTGCCCCCGGACTCGGCACAGTAGGCCTGCGCCTGCTCGATGATCCTGGGATCCAGGTCGAACCCCGGCGGATAGGCCAGGGTGATGTCCCAGCCGTACCGGGATTGGAGCAGGAGGCTCTCCTGAACGGAGCACCAGCTGCGCGCCTTGGTGGGCGAATAGCCCCAGACGTGCAGGAACTTTTTGCCCCGGAACTCCTTCTGCCCGAAGGCCTCCTGCAGGGTCATCAGGTCGGCCAGGGCCTGGCAGGGGTGGTAGGTATCGTCGCACATGTTGATCACGGGGATGGTGGCCTGGTCGGCGTACTCCTTGATGAGAGCATACCCTTCCCCGTAGTAGCTGAGCTTGTCCTCGGCGATCCTCACCCCGATGGCCTGCCCGTAACGGGACATCACCAGGGCGGTGTCCTTGACCACCTCACCCCGGTAGGTCTTGGTCTGGATGCGCATCTTCTGGGGTTCCAGGAACTGGGCGTGACCACCCAGCTCCGTCATGGCCGCCTCGAATGACTGTCGGGTGCGGCTGGACTCCGAGTAAAAGAGCATGAGCATGGTCTTGCCCCGGAGGAGATCCATGTACCGGGGATCCCACCGGTTGGCCTTCATCTCCCTGGCCACCTCGATCACCCGGTCCAGCGCCTCCCGCGGCCAGTCCGGCGTCCTGAGAAGGTCCTTGCCTTTGAAGTCAAACACTTCTTTCCTGCCCCCCCTCAATTCCCTTGCCAACATGCCTCACTTCAAGCCGGCTACCGGACGGCTCAGCAGGGCACGATCCAGGTACCCGCCCTTCCCGCCAGCGCATCGAGCGCCTGCACGAGCGAGCCGATGATGGCCCGTTTGCCGCCAGCCTCCACGAACCGGCAGCATGCCTCCACCTTGGGACCCATGCTGCCCGGTTTGAAGTGCCCTTCCTTTTGCAACGCCCTCGCCTCGGACACGGTCATTCGCGACAGGAATCGCTGGGTGGGCCTGCCATAATCCACCGCCACGGCAGGCACGTCCGTCAGGATCATGAACACATCCGCCCCCAGCCCGGTGGCCAGACGCTGGCCGCCCAGGTCCTTGTCGATGACCGCCTCTACACCCCGCAGCGTGCCGTCCGGCTCCCGCACCACCGGAATGCCGCCGCCACCGGTGCACACCACGATGGCGTGGTCACGGGCCAACCGGCGGATGGCTTCCAGTTCCACGATCTCCTTGGGATCGGGAGACGGCACCACCTTGCGCCATCCCCTGCCCGCGTCCTCCACCCAGGTTTCTCCTTCCGCCATCCGCTTGCGGGCATACGCCTCGTCGTAAAAAGGCCCCACGGGCTTGGTGGGCCTGAGGAAGGCCGGGTCATCGGCCGACACCACCGTCTGGGTGACGATACTGGCCACCGGCCGAAGCTCCATCCCCCGCCGCACCAACTCGTTGCGCAGGCTGTGCTGCATCATGTACCCGATCATGCCCTGGCTCTCCGCCCCGCAGATGTCCATGGGCATCGCCGGCACCGCATCCGTGGCCTGGTTCTGGATGATGATGTTCCCCACCTGCGGCCCGTTGCCGTGGGTGAGCACCACCCGATACCCCTCTTCCAGCAGGGTGACGATCTGCCGGCACGTGGTACGCACGTTCTCCAGTTGCTCCTCCGCCGTCCCCCTCTGCCCCGGCTGCAGGATGGCATTACCCCCCAGGGCGATCACCACAAGCTCTTTGGCCACTTCTTCCTCCTCCTGCCTCCCGGTGCCTTCGGACCGTAATCTGCCCCCGGCATGCGGGCCGGGATCCCCCAGAGATGCAGCCCTCACTGCATGATGAGGGCCATCACCGCCTTCTGGGCGTGCAGCCGGTTCTCCGCCTGGTCGAATACCACCGAGTTGGGACCATCTATGACCTCGTCCGTCACCTCGAAGCCCCGGTCGGCGGGCAGACAGTGCATGTACAGCACGTCCGGCTTGGCCAGTTTCAGGGTTTCCTCATCGCAGATCCAGTGCTTGTTGGCGTCGAACAGCTTCTGGATGGCATCCCAGTCGGCTTCCCGGGCCTGGGGCGGGATGTGCCTGAGCACGCCCCAGCACTTGGGGTACACCACGTCCGCATCCCGGAACGCCTTCTTCATATCGTGCACGATCTCGAACGTGCCGCCGAACTTACGCTGGTTCTCCTTGACTTTCTCGATCACCATGGGGTCGAGCTCGAACCCCTCGGGGTGGGCCAGCACGATGTCCATGCCGAAGAAACTGGCGATGGCCATGGCACTCTGGGGAACCGCCACCGGCTT